>JAPPAJ010000108.1 GCA_026705565.1 Caldilineaceae bacterium
CGCAGGCGGTGTTCGCGTGCGGGGCCTGCGGGTTCCGGGCGAACGCCGACCACAATGCGGCGATCAACATCCTGGTGCGGGCGGGACTTCCGGCCGCACCCGTTTCGGCCCGCGGGACTGGGGCTGCTGCACGGCGAGGAGCGCTCCCTCCCTGGTCGGTCGCAAGGCCGACCACAGGGACTCCCGCGACCCGTGAACCGGATATGCGTGGTGTCAACCATTGTATATAAGTCCCAATTCCAGCGGCAAAGCACTGCCCTTAGAATCTCACTAGGCTTTTTTCAATCGGGAGCAAATTCAAGTGGACGATTTCCTTCCTGAACGGCAGGCAAGCGGAAAACCCGGTACACAAGTCGCGGTCAGGCATGGGCAGTTTGCTTTCCTGTTGGCGGTCCTGCTGTGTGCGGCTTTGATTGCAGTCGGCTGTGGACCCGGTCCCGCGCCCATGGCCGAGCCCGAGGATGATGCCGCGGTTCCGGAGGCGGCCGCCGCTGAACAGGAGGAAGCAGACACCGCCAGCCGCGAACCGGCAGCCGAGGAAGCTTCCGCGGAGGATTCGGAACCGGCGGAGTCTGCGGAAGTTGCGGAGTCCGAACCCGAGCCTGCGTCGGAACCGGAACCGGAACCGGTACCGGACGAGGCCGTGGTGGAGGAACCCCCGGACTGGACCACGCATGCCTTTGTGGACGGGGGCTACTATGTTCTGGGCAATCCGGAGGCAGAGGTGTCCATATTGGATGCCGGGGATTTCCTGTGAGGAGCGTGCGCCTCGCACGTGTTGCGAGTGGAACCCCTTCTGATTGAGAACTATGTGGCTGCCGGAACCGTGAACCTGCGCTTCAACCACGTGTTGGACCACGGCGGGGCCAGCGAACGGGCGTCGTCGGCGGCCGAGTGTGCCGGTCAGCAGGACCCGTACAGTTTCTGGATCATGCACAACCATCTGTTCAAGAACATCAGCAGTTTGTTCAGCGCCAATGTTGATACGTACGTTGGATACGCCGACAGCTTCGGGCTGGACACGGACGCCTTCGGCAGTTGCATGGCGGACCCCGCCGTTCTGGACAAGATCAGGGTTCAGCACGACTACCGGACCAACGAACTGAACATACGGCGCCGGCCCGCCTTCCTGATCAATGACAGTGTCTATCAGGGCGGATTGCCGTTCGACGCGTTCGAGCGCGCCATCGCGGAGGCCATGAACTGATATCCGGACCCCGAACCGCAGCCCGGTTCGGGGTCCATCAGGTTCAACCGGGCCGATGTCGCGGATTCGGCCCGGTGCCGCGCCGTGGGGAGTATGGCGTGACCGAGACCCGGCCCAACCTGTTGGTGGTCCTTTGCGACCAGCTTCGGCGGGATGCCCTGGGTGCCCTCGGTGACCCGGACATCGCCATTCCGCATCTGGATCGTCTGGCCGGCGATGGTGTTTCGTTCACCGCCGTCTGTGTCGGTCATCCCATCTGTGTGCCTTTTGGGGCTTATGGACGATGGTGAACACCACGCATATCCGGTTCACGGGTCGCGGGAGCCCCTGGGACTGGCCTGGTCGGCCAGGAGGCAACGCTCCCCGCCGTGCAGCAGCCCCTGTCCCGCGGGCCGGTGGATGGGTCGGCACAGGGCTTCCGTGCCGGCCCAGGATGTTGACTGCGGCGTTGTGGTCGGCGGAATGCTTCATGTGTTGCCAAGTCGCGGGTGCGCGGCCGCGCACTCCGTCGCTTGATGTACATTGAGCGCTGACAATCGGGCCGTCGATCGGCGGTACGGTCCTGGCAATCACAGAGGTATGAAAATCGACATGCACGCAGTCTTTGGCAGTCACCCCTTGGAATACCCCGGCGCCGACCTGGGCGAACTGCGCATCAGCAATCCCGACTCGGGCATCGATGGCTTGGCCCGGGTTCTGCACGAGGATGGCTACCTCCTGCTGCGAGGTCTCCTGCCCCGGGCGGACGTGCTGGCCGGCAGGGAGGCGGTTCTTTCCTACATGGCGACGAAGGAGGCCCTAACCCCGGGCACGCCCCTGCTGGAGGGGGTGATGCCCCAAGTCGGCAAACGGGTGCAGCTGATGAACAACCAGGACGTGGTGACGCTGCCTGCCGTCAGCGGTGTGCTTGAGCATCCCCACCTGTTTCGGTTCTTCGAACGGCTGTTCCGGAGCGATGTTGCGACGTTTGCCTACAAGTGGCTGCGGGCCGTGGGCAACGAGCAGTACACCGGCGCCCACATGGACTTTGTCTACATGGGGCGCGGCTCCGATCGCCTGCACACCGTCTGGATTCCCTTTGGCGACATCGAGGTCGAACAGGGAACGCTGTGTGTGTGCGAAGGATCCAACCACCTCGACTCGTTCGCGCACCTGCGGCAGACCTATGGTCGGTCGGACGTGGACCGCGATCGCACGGAGGGCTGGTTCACCAAGGAACCAATGGACATCACGGAGCAGTTCGGCGGCCGGTGGCTGACGGCGGACTTCCTGGCCGGCGACGTCATTCTTTTCGGCATGCACACGATGCACGCCTCGACCACCAACTTGACGAACCGCTACCGGTTGAGCTGCGACGTACGCTATCAGCCGGCCGGCGATCCGATGGACGAGCGCTGGCGGCGCAACGGCATCGGCCATTCCGGCTATCAGGGCGAGGACGGTCCGCTGCGCACCATGGATGAACTGCGGAAGGAGTGGGGTCTGTAGCCTTTCAGGCGGGATTGGGGGCGGAACGGCTGTACCGGGGCAGGATCAGGCCGCTGGCAACAAACCAGCCAAGATAGAGCACCCCCAGAAGGCGGTGGAAAGGCAGGTCTTCCCACCAGATTCCGAGGGCGGCTACACCCGATGCCGCCGCGGCCAGCACCATGACGAGGCCTGCCGGGCCGGCCAGCCGGGTCCCGGCACCGACGAGCAGAATGGCCGCACCGGCCAGCGACATGCCAAGTTTGCCGCAAACCGCCCGGGCTTCTTCAAGGTCGGCGGGCGACAGCGGACCCAGGTTGCCCGTCATGCGCGTCAAGGCCGCCCATGTCTGGAGCACGGCCGCCAAGCCGCCGACCAACCAGCAGACACCACCCGCCAAGGCGATCCAAAATGCCATTCGGCCCAACAGGGCAGGTTGGGTTGCCCGCCATCGATTCCAGTTTGCGACCACGGCCACCAAAAGTACTGCCGGAGCCATTACGGACAAGGCATAGACGGCATGCCAAGTGGTTTGGGCGGCAATGGCCGCGTACATCGCTTCCACCGTGTCCTGGTCCCGGCCGCTCAAGAGGCGCGAGCCCACCTGCAGGGCCAGGACGGCGGCGTAGGCAAAGCTGAGGAGAGCGATTCGGCGGGGTTGGCCTGGCGGCATGCTGGAGTCCACGGGGGCTTGTCCAGGTCTTCCGGCGGCCGGATCTTGCATCCGGGCCTGTCAAAGCCGATTATGAACCAGTGCATGCAAAATCCGCGGAGTTTGGTCCTGGACGAATGTTGCGGTTCCTGACATCCCCGGGCGGGCGTGTGCGGTTGCGGATTTGATGGCTGCTCGACCCATTCCCTCCCTGCTGGCCGCCGAGTTCCGGTTGCGCCAGAGGCAGTACCTGCTGTTGCTCAGCCGGGCCATGACATCGCGCCTGGACCTCGAGCGCACGGCGGAACTCTCGCTGGCGGCGGCGCTGGGTCTGATGAACTGCAAACAGGGCCTGATTGCCATCCGCCCGCCAGCCAACCCCGACAGCGGCCACCAGCCGCATCCGGTGACCGCGTTCCACGGGGTGCCCGATCACCTGCAGCCGGAGTTCGCGCCACTGACCACATCCCTGCCGGTGGACCTTCGGGCAACCGTCGCCCACACCCCGGGGCAGGGGCCGGACATCGAATACATCGTGGAGTGGGACCGCACCGACATGCTGAAGCGCATCGCCCAGGTGCGGCGCAACCTGCATGGTGCCGGCACGGCCTTCCGCCTCAATCCCAAGATCGTGTTTCAGGCCCTGCACGTCGGGGACGAGATGCTGGGTTCGCTCTTTCTCTTCCGGGAGCGCGACGACTTCAGCCGGCTGGACCGCGAGGTGTTGGAAGGCTTTGTCATGCAGGCGTCCATTGCCGTGCGCAACGCCATCCTCTACCGCCGTCTGCAGGAGGAACAGATTCTGCTCCAGACCGTGATTGACAACAACGCGGAGGGGATCATGATCCTGAACGCGCGCGGCGGCGTGGTCAGCATCAACCGGGTCCTGGCCGACATCGTGGACATGGAACCTGCCGATGCCGAGAACCGGTACTGGATCGATGTCCTCGACCTTTACAACGTGACCGGCTTCGACTTCCATGCCCGGGGCCCGGCCGGCCTGCCGGCGCTTGGTTCGGTGACGTGCGAAGGGGATGTCCGGGTCGGGGGCGAGACCCGCAACCTGATGCTGGCCTACACTCCGCTGCGCGATGAACGCGGGGAACTGGTCCATGTGATCGTGAATGCCACGGATATCACGCGGTTCAAGGAGGAGGAAAAGCTCAAGTCCACCTTTGTGACCAACATCAGCCATGATCTCAAGACTCCGCTCACCGTCATCAAGGCCAATTTGGACCTGCTGGGCACCCTCGACAGCTCCCTGGATGCCGCGCAGCGGCTGGAGATGCTGGAAACCTGCCTGTCGGAGGCGGATCGTCTGGAGCAGATGATCAACGACATGCTGGAAGCCGCCAAGGCGGAGGCCGGCGTACTCAAGCTGAACCTGCGGCCGGTGCCTGTGTTGGACTTCCTTCATGCCGTGGAGCTGAGGGCGCGCAACCAGACCCGGGAGCACGGGATTTCGTCGTTCCTGGACCTTCCGCCGGACACGGTCCTGCAGGCGGACGAGGGTATGCTGAACAGGGTGCTCGACAACCTGGTGGGCAACGCGATCAAGTATTCTCCGGGAGGCGGCCAAATCACGATTGGCTGCAACCCCCACTGGAATGACAAGGACTGGATTGTGATCTGGGTGGCGGATGAGGGCATTGGCATTCCCGAGGGCGAACTCCCCAGGATCTTCGACCAGTTTCACCGGGTTGATCAGAGTCCGGGCCGGCAGGCCAAGGGCACCGGTATGGGCCTGGCCTCCGCCAAGGCGATTGTCGAGGCCCACGGCGGCACCCTGGTTGCGAACAGCACCTTGGGCGAAGGTTCCACGTTCGTGGCGACGCTGCCCCTGAAGGGACCGACGGCCCGGGAACCCGGCCGGGACCGCTTCCGACTCCAGGATGCGGCCGGCCCGACGGCAGTTCGGAACAGCACATCCGACGGAAGCCCGTGAACATCCATCTGACCCAGCTGGGCTGCCGGCTCAACTTTTCCGAGAACCATCAACTGGCCCGTGCGCTGCAAGGCGCAGGCCATGTTGTCGTGAATCGTCCGGAACAGGCCCATGTGGCCGTGGTCAACACCTGCGCCGTGACCGTGGCGGCTTCCGGCAAGTCCCGGCGCCTGATCCGTCACCTACACCGTTCCAATCCCGATCTGCGGATCGTGGCCACGGGCTGCCATGCGACCCTTGAGCCTACGGCCACCGACCAATTGCCGGGGGTGTGGCGGGTGGTCCCGAATCAGGACAAGGACCTGTTGCCGAGCCTGTTGCAGGCCTGGAGCGCCGAACTGCCCGACCTGGACACGCTGTTGCGGCTGGAACCGGATGCATCGCCCCTGCCCCAGGATGCGGGCGGCCGGTCCAGGGCCTTCATCAAGGTGCAGGATGGCTGTGAGAACCGATGCACTTTCTGCGTGGTAACACTCGCCCGCGGGGCGGGTCGCAGCCGGCCCGCCCAGGATGTTGTGTTGGAGATTCAGTCGCTGGCGGCCGAAGGATTTCGGGAGGCGGTGCTGACCGGCGTACACCTGGGCAGTTGGGGGCGGGACCTGGAGCCGGAAGGTTTGCACTTGGCGGAGCTCGTGCACCGCGTCCTCTCCGAAACGGACATTCCCCGTCTGCGCCTGAGTTCCCTGGAACCGTGGGACATTCCCGAGGGCTTCTTCGATCTTTGGCAAACCTGGCCCGGACGCCTCTGCCCCCATTTGCACCTGCCGTTGCAGTCCGGTTCGGACAAAACCCTGCGGCGCATGGCCCGGCGCTGCACGCGGGCCGGCTTCAGGCAGCTGGCGGCGGATGCCCGGGCTGTCGTTCCCGACCTGGTGCTGACCACCGACGTCATCGCCGGCTTCCCGGGCGAGACGGAGCGGGATTTCGACGACAGCCTGGAGTTCATCGAGGAAATCTCGTTCGCGGATGCCCACGTGTTCCCGTTCAGCGCCCGTCCGGGCACGGCGGCCGCCGCCTTTGACGGACAGATGCCCAATGCCGAAAAGAGCCGGCGCGTGCGGGAAGTCCAGTCCGTGGTGGCCGCCACCGGCGACCGGGAACGCAGGCGCTTTCTGGATACTCGGCGTCAGGTGCTGTGGGAAGGTGACGGTACGGTCCTTGATGACGGTGCCGGCACCCTTTGGCAGGGGTACACAGACAACTACCTCAGGGTGGAGACCGTAGTTCCTGCTGGGCAAACCCTATCGAACAAAATCATTGACACGGACCTGGCAGCCTTGGACGGGGTCGTGTTCCAGGGTCGTGTTACTGCAACATCCGGGGAACCTGATTCGCCGCGGGTATTCCGTGGATAACCCAAGAGGATGACGTTGCCATGATGGTAGCTTGGAATCCCGTTTGATCCAAGCATGGTCCTGTGGCGACTGTGCGAATGCCCCGACCTGGCTGGAACTTCATAATTGAAGAGCCATCGCCAAGTTCCGCGGACGGTTGCAACGTGTAATCCTGATGGTGAGTTGTTGTCCCCGGAAGCGGATTTTGTGGCGATTCAGTTCTTTACGTTCTTTCGGATGCAGGCTTCTCTGGTGAATCAAGACCGGATGGCAGCGAGCCTCAGTGCCTCGGAGAGCCAAACTGTTGATAACATCCGCCCCTCCTTGAAGCTGTCCGCTCACGTCAGAGATATCAACACTGCCCCCCTTGAGTTCAATGGGAACCGCTACCAGCAAGTCGGAACCCATCTTGCAGAAGAACAGCAGGTAGTCACACCGTTTTCCCTCAATCCGGTGATCTTCGAACGTTTTGTCTGCGTCAACTAGAACCCGTTGGTCCGGGACTCCCTCCAAGGAACCTTGGCAGCCTTGACTGCGACAGGATCGGGCGAGGTTGCCTGGACCTACCCGGGCCTGGATCGCGGTGAGGACATCGCATTCAGGCAGGTTGGGAACCTGCCTGTGATTCTTCCCACCTGTCTTGCAGACTGGCCGACCGGTTGTACAGCTCCTCCGCCACGGCTTCGTAATCCTGGGGTTCAATGCCTTCGGTGCGGTCAAAGGGAATTTCCTCTACCGTAGAGGAGCCCGTTTCAGACTCCTTGCGGAAGAGCCAGGTTCCCACCTCGTTGGGTTTGAGCCAATGCGGACCCCGAGTGTCATCCGATTCGGGGTTGGCTTCCAGTTCTCCCTCCCGAATCAGGTTGCCGATTTCCTTAAGCAGCCAATCGCTATGAGTGGTGATTACCACCTTCAGGCCCGCTCGTACCATGCGTCCTAGGAGTTGGGCCATGCTCGTTTGCGCAGCCGGATGGAGATGGGCTTCGGGTTCTTCAATGATGAGCCAATCACCCTTGCCCATGACACCGCGCAGAAACAACACCACGGGCGCCAGTTCCGAAACCATGGACGAAGTGCGTGTCAACCCTATGTCTCCTTTTGCTCCCTGGGGGTGATATACGAATTCGGGATAAGCCTCCGAGGATGTGCGACTGGCGCGGATTCGTCCTCCCAACACGGCCCTTTCCATTTGCTGGGCCAGGTTTTCCATCGGAATTGAGCCTTTTCGCTGGTCCTGAAAAAGTATGAGCTTCTCCATGAAATCCACCATAACTCCCGAAAAGGTTGGAATTTCAGGCAGAAACTGCAGGCCGGCACGGGTAGCCAGTTTGATCATCGAGCTGGCAATTACCCGGTGACTCTGCATTATGCCGCTGCGGGCTGCCGGCAAATAGTGGGCTTTGGAAGGTCGCTGGTCCAAGCTGGCCTGCATTACCAGTTCTTCTAGTAGCGACGCTGCCGCTAACTGATGATCGCCCTGCTTCAAGTATCTCTGAAAGAGGAATGGAGTGCGGGAAGCAGCAACACGGTTTCCTGAATTTGACTGGCGCGAACTCTCAAGTATGAGAAGGGGGTTCTCAATGAAACATCGCGGTGTAATTCCCGACTCTGAAATGCGCGCCTGCAGTTGCCACAGATCCTGGCCCCGTTCACGGACATCCAGTTTGAGTTCCGCTGTTCCGGTTGACGCGGACCAGCGAACCAGGTGGGCAACGGTCTCTAGATCGAAACAACGCCCCAGTTCGGTTTCCAAGTCTGCTCCCAGGATGTTGGCATCATTGAGGGGAAACAGGAGGGCATCGCGCACATCGGTGGGAAAGTCTCGGAAACGCAGGAAGGCGCTGTTCGCTTCCAATTTTTGGGAAAGGTCAAGAACTTCTTGTTCAATGCCTTGGGTTCCGGAAGATTCGCTCCACAGGTAGGGATAGTAGGTACTTAACAACGGGATCTTGGGAAGGCCCTCCAGCAGGCCGTGAAGGGCATAGAATAGAATGGCAAAGTAGGTCTTGCCCGAATTGCTGGGGCCCACAAAAACCGTTAGAGGCCGTAGGTCCACTTCTCCCTGCGCGATGGGACCGAAATCCGTTACCGAGAGCCGAATGCTTCTGTAGTCTGTCTCGGTACCGGGGATTGCTTGGGCCATGCAGCCGCTCCTTTGGGCCACTGGTGTTTCAACGGCAGGATCATATAGCAAATCCACATGGCGAAAGACTGGGAACCTCCTAATGTTGCAGGTCGCCATCCAGTGATTCAGGGCCCTCGCCTTTGCGTGTCACCTAAAGCGATGTCGCCTCTCCTCGTCCTGCAGCGGTCCAACCAAATCCTGGCTCCTGTGCTGTAACCGCGGTGCCCGCGCAGACTTGCCATTCGGTTACCCGGTAACCGACCGATGTTGCCGACCCGAAGACCTCACATCGTGCCGCCCTGCGGCGGCGGCCAGGGCTCAACCAAGTGCTTGAATGCCTCGGGTTTGGGCGTGACTCCCAAACCCGGTCCTTCCGGCAGGTGAAAGTAGCCTTCACGGCAGTCCATGTCCGTGTCCACCAGCCGCAGATTGCGGTGGAAGATGGTGTGCTGGAACTCGTGCATCTCGAAGTTGCGGATGGCAGCCGAGACATGCAGGCTGGCGGCCTGGCCAATGCCAATGCCTATGGTTGCGTGCGGCATTACCTGGCAATGGAACGTGTCCGCCAACTGACAGATGCGATGAAAGCCGGTGACGCCGGTGTGCAACATTTCAGGCTGAATGATGGACATGGCGCGTGCCTCGAGGCGCGGCAGGTATTCGTGTACCGTGCGCAGCTCCTCCCCGGCCGCGACGGGGGTTTGCACGTTCCGCGCGACGTGGGCCAGACCGGCTATATCCTCGGGCTTGACGGGTGCCTCCGCCACGGCCAGCCCGTGCGGCTCCATGCTGCGTATGATGGTTACGGCTTCGCTGCCGGTGTAGCGCCAGTGAAAGTCCGCCAGGATTTGCGGATCCGGTCCAATCGCCTCCCGCACGGCCCTGATCTCGGCCAGTTCCCCCTTGTGTGCCACGGCCCCGGCGAACTTGACCGCGCTGAAGCCTCGTTCCATCCAGTCCTTGGCGACGGCAGCCCTGGCCTGCAGGTCCGTTCCCGGCAGCCCCGAAACATAGGCGGGCAGCCGCTCCAGGCGCCGGCCGCCCAATAAGTGGCAGACGGGCAGATCGAGCAGCCTGCCCCTAAGATCCCACAGAGCCTGATCAATGCCCGCCAGGGCATCAAGCCAGAAACCGCCAAAGTAGCCGCGCACGCGGAGGCTGTCGTACAGGTCGTCAAACACCTCGACAACCTGGTGGGGATGTCGGTCCACCACCATGGGTTCGGCCAGTTCCTTCACAATCGTGGCCACAATCTCCGGGGCCACAACGCCGAAGCACTCACCCCAGCCCACCTGCCCAGTCCGGGTTGCAACCCTGACCAGCACGGTGTGGTCGTGCACGCTGTAGACCGTGCGGTTGCCGGGACGGATGAACAGGCCCTTCGCATTCGGTTCAACGCCTGGCTCCAACCCTCCCAAATAGGGCGTGGGTCGGGGAATGCGCAAGGGGAATGCCTCAACGAGTTCAATGGTGTCCATGGCAGTGCCTGGAGTTCCACTTGGAGGGGATGGAGGGGACATGGACATTGGGGTGGTCCGACGATGGTTTCATGCCGCAGCAGGAACCCTCGATCGGGTTTGGACGGTCATGCCGTGCGTCCCGCGTCAGCCTACCAGAACCATGCCCGATCCCAAACCGATGCCGAATCCGTTTCGTCCGCAGTGGGGAGGGATGACGACAGGGCAATCGCATTCTGTTTCGATTGGCCCTCACGCGGGCATTTCCAGTTCCGCCTAGCCCATTCAGGCATGGCCACAATGCCTCAATCGGTGTGTTTTTCCGGTGCAGCAACGAGTCGAAGTTCGCCAGCACGTGACCCGGCCCACAGCGACACAACCCAAAGACACTGTTTCACTTTCGTTAGACAGCAGACCGGATGTCGGGTCCTGTCTGATGGCCCCAGGCGGACGCGCCTCGCAACATCGGGCCCAGCTGCCACCTATTCCGATAGGACACTATAAGAACCCACTTAATCCCCTGATAGTCACTTGTAA
This sequence comes from Caldilineaceae bacterium, assembly GCA_026705565.1. Lineage (GTDB taxonomy): Bacteria > Chloroflexota > Anaerolineae > Caldilineales > Caldilineaceae > Bin34. The sequence goes on from JAPPAJ010000108.1 coordinate 10,725, forward strand.
ATCACTGAAAATTCACTATAGTTCACGTATCTGCTAGAATATCCGTCTAGGGGGTGTGGACATTAGCAAAGTGATTGCGCAACCACTGGCGAGCCGCGGCGAACAGGACAAAGCCCGGATAGCTGGCCGCGGTCTTCTCATAACGCGTGGCCATGCGGTGGCCCTGCTTCAACCAGCCGATGGACCGTTCCACAATGTTGCGCTCCCGGTACAGCACCCGGTCGTAGTCGATGGGTTCCCGCCGGTTGCGCTGCCCCGGAATCACTGGTTCGGCCCCCTGCGCCCACGATGTACCGTCGCAGCTCGTCGTCGTCGTAGCTCCGGTCCGCCAGCACGTAGTCGGGGCGGACGCCCTCCAGCAGGCCACCCCGGGCATCGACCAGGACATGCAGCTTGGTGCCGAAGCCGACCCGGCTGCAGCCCTGGGCCTGCGCGTCCTGGCCACCCTGGTCACGCCGGGCACCGGCAGAGACCGGGTGGGAACGTACATGAATCAGTGAGGAGCACAGCCACAACAGCTAGGAAGAAGTAGCGGCCTTGAACCAGGAAGCGTAGGACTTTCTTCACGCGTGGAGTTGCCAATGACAACCTAACCTCCAAACTGAACCAAACCGCATCATGGCCAGAATCGGCCACTGTTCAAGGAACGCACAGCATTCGTTACACAAGCCTTGAGCTGGTGTTGTTTATCACGCTCAGTCTGGTGTTGACAGGGTGCGAGAACCGTCGCAGTCAACTGGCGGAATCGTCTCCGACGCTGTCCACACCGACGGTCGTACTTGTCAAACCGCTCCCAACCTTCACTCCGAGGCCTGCAGTCACCCCTGTGCCTCCAGACCCGACGCCAACGAGCATGTTGGTTCCGACGCCAACGAGCACGTTGGTTCCGCCGACAACCGTTGTCAATGTCTTGGCCAATCTACGTCAAGGCCCCAGTGTTGCCTATCCCATTGTGAGCCTAGTGCAGTCGGGTACCTCGATCGAGGTGGTGGAAGCGTCTCCGGATGGGCAATGGTTGAAGCTGGCCACAGGCATCTGGATTTTCAGATCGTTGGTGGACAATGTTCCGTTAAGCCTTCCAGTTGCTGCCAACGTGAAACCGACGCCGACGCAAGAGTTGGTGCCACCGCTGTCGGTCTCCATTGAGGCCAGCCCCGCTCACCCCAGAGTCGGACAGGCGGTTTTCCTGAGCTTGGCTGTCGTGAGTGCCCCTTCGGATTCCGAGCCTTCATATGAGTGGGAGTTGTCATATGAGTGGGACTTGAACAATGGCGGTATCTGGCATTCCGCTGGGACGGAGTCCACCTTGTCCTATGTCGCCGACAACGCCAAGTCCCTGTGGTTCCGGGTCAGAGTGATCTATAGCACTGGAGTTTCGACTACATCTGTTCCACTGGCAGTGACATGGGTCGCGACCAACCCGGGCGGCGGCGGCGGCGGTGGTGGCGGTGGCGGTGGCGGCCGTCGTGATGGCGGCGGTAGTAGTGGCAACAGCGGTAGTGGCAACAGCGGTAGTGGCGACAGCGGTAGTGGCGACAGCGGCCGTCGTGATGGCGGCGGTAGTAGTGGGGACGGTGGCGATGACAGTAATGGTGGCGGCAGCCCTCCAGTGAACTCGATCACGGTGAACCCTCCCGCTACTCCGACAGTACCGATGGTGGCTTTCGCCTCTTCACGAGGTCTAACAGCCAGCACGACCGATTGCGAGAACATCGCGCTGAGCTGGAACGACCCCGAGGACAGTGCCATCACAGGTTACCAATACTCCATCGATGGCGGGACAACCTGGAAAACTATCGACGGATTTGATACAAGTAGCCTTGGCACCATTTCAGCCACAATCACAGTGCCACGCCCCACCCAATATCCCGTTAGGGCATTCAAAGATGGAGTCACCTGGAATGTGCAGGTGCAAGCAGTGCGCCAAGATCCAAACAGGGTGGTGTTCACTGCCAGTGCCAACTGTCCGCGAACTGCCTTGAACGCGATCGAGCGAGACATCCTCATTGAGAGTAACGTGAGGGCATTCAATAACCATCCGTGGTTCCCCCGAGAGTGGGCAGAAAGAATGTCACTGAATGTGTTGAGAGCCATCCGTATCGCAGGAATGATTCCGATGAATGCCAGTCGGCACGACTGGACTACCCAGACCCATCCCGACAAGGTAACCTCCATGTGCGCGACGATTTGGCAGGAAGAGCCACACCGATCCATCTGCCTTGTCTACTACAGACCGGAAGTAGCCAAGGCAGAAAAAGAATATTGATGGACCGCCTGCCGTGCCTCAAACTTGACACCGGAGAGGACGGCCTGGTCCGGTGAACCGCAAGCCTGGACGGACGAGGTCCGGCTGGTGCTGGGCCAGCGGCAGGTGGACGACCGGTCCAACGAGATTGCGGTCATCCGGGATCTGTTCGAGATGCTGGCGTTGGACGACTGCATCGTGACGATGGACGCCATGGGCTGCCAGAATCGGATTGTCCGCGACCGGGGCGCCGACTATGTGCTGGCCCTCAAGGGCAACCAGCCGCAGTGGCACGAGGCTGTGGTCGAAACCTTCGCCGTCGATCAAGCCGAGGCCTTCGAGGGCTGCGACCACGACTTCCACAAGACCGTCAACAAGAACCACGGTCGCATCGAGACGCACCGCTTCTGGGCACTCGGCACACCGGAGTACCGCCGGTATATGGATCCCGGCGAGATCTGGCCCGACCTGCACAGCCTGGTCATGATTGAGGTCCAACGGCAGCAGGGAGACCAGGACACCGCGGCGACTTGCTACTACATCTCCAGCCTGCCGCCGGACGCCCGCATACTGCTCGGAGCCGTGTGCAGCCACTGGGGCATTGAGAACCGCCTGCACTGGGTCTTGGACATGGCCTTCCGCGAGGACGAGAGCCGCATGCACCGGTCACGCGGCTCACAACTGGTCCATCCTGCGGCGGATGGCCCTCAACCTGTTGCGCCGGGAGGCCACCGCCAAGGATGGCATCGTCGCCAGGCGCAAGCAGGCTGGCTGGAACGACGGGTACCTGCTCAAGGTCCTGTCAAATTGGAATGCGATTGCCCTGGGGATGACGAAGTCGCCGGATCGGCAACATATTTTCGTGTGCTACGATCCGGTCCCTGTCTCAGAATCACATTGCTGGATCCGTTCCGGATGGCAACAGTCCTGATTACGGGCACGAGCGGGTTCATCGGGCGTGCCTTGGCTGCCCACTTGCATCCTCGGCACGAAGTGTTGTGCCTCTCGCGCAAGGCGACTCCGGTCGTCGGTGTAACCGCCTTCACCGGTGACTTCGCGAACCCCGACGACCTGGCCCGGTTGGACGGCTGCGACGTGGACGTGCTGGTCCACTTGGCCGCCGTGACCGGAGGCTGTTCCGAAGAGGACGGGATTCGGGTCAATGTCCAGGGTACGCACGGCCTCCTGCGTTGGCTGGTCGATCGCGGCTGCCGCAAGTTTGTGCTGGCCAGTTCGATCGCCCTGGTCGGGATGCAGAGCATCCACTTTCGACCGCTGCAGTTGCCGGTGACGGATGAGCATCCCTGCCTCGACCGGGATGGCTACGGTCTGTCCAAGTACCTGATGGAAGAGGTGACCCGGTACTTCGGCCGGCAGAACCCCGATCTCGACATCGTCAATATCCGCTTGGCGTCGATCATGCCGGACGATGCCAGGCCCGAACTGTTCTCGGTCGCCGATCCCCTGCGCGAGTGGGCCTTCGGCGCCCTTTCGCGCATGTACCTCAGCGATGCCGTCGAATGTTTCTCGCTGGCCGTGGAACGGCCGCATCGGCCCGGTGTGCAGGTGATGAACGCCGTGGCCGCCACGGCCTGCACCGCCGATCCCGTGCCCGACCTCCTCAAGGCTTGGTACGGGCCGGACGCCGATCGCATCGACATGTCGCATTACCAGCGGCCGGGCCACGAGCGGGATGCGGTGTACAGCATCCAAAGAGTGGCCGACGAACTGGGGTTTGTACCCAGGCGCACCACGATCTGACGGTTGGCTGCCGGGCGGGGTTCCCTGCGAACACGTGTTGTCTCTTTATCCAATCTGCCAGTCAAGGACAAGAACAAAATGTCTCACCCAACGTCCCGCCGCAATTTCCTGAAGCTGAGTGCCGGCTTGTCGGCCGCCGCTGTGTTGGCCGCCTGTGCCGCGCCTGCGCCCGCCGGGGGCGAAGGCGACGCGGCCATGCCCGAAACCGTCGAGCTGCGTCTGACCTTCTGGGGCGACTTGGCCGACATGCCCACCTGGAACTGGGGCATCGAGCAGTGGAAGGACGAGCGGCCCGACATTCAGATCAAATGGGAGAACACCCCTTGGGGCGAATACTGGACGAAGCTCCAGACCGAGGCCGTGGCGGACAACCTGCCCGATATCGTGGGCATGGTCTCCATGTTCTCGCAGCAGTACATCCGCCAGGGGTCGCTGCTCTCCTTCCAGAGCTACATCGACGCCGAACCGGAGGTCGACGTGGCCGACTTCTGGCCTGCCAACATGCTGGCCTACACCTGGCAGGACGAGATTTACGCCTTTCCCTACGACCTGTCGACGGTGCTGCCGATCTACAACAAGTCGATGTTCCTGGACAACGGAGTCGAGTTGCCCATCGGCGACTGGACCTGGGATGAATTTCAGGAGACCTGCATCGCGCTGACCCAGGACACGAGTGGCGACGGCAACACCGACCAGTGGGGTTGGCTCATGCCCAACCTGGCCAGCTGGACCATCGACATTCCCCTGTCGACCAACGGCGCGCGGTTCGTGTCCGAGGACGGCCTCAAGTGCCTGCTCGACACCCCCGAAGCCATCGAGACCATTCAGTGGCTGTCCGATCTGCGGCACGTGCACCAGGTCTCGCCCACGATTGCCCAACAGGGCGACGTGCCCCTGTTTGAATCGGGCCGGGCGGCCATGCACTGGGGGAATCCGGAACGCGTGCAGACGATCGCCTCCCGTGTCGGCCCCGCCCGCGACAACGAGAACTTCCTCTGGGATGTCGCCCTGTTTCCCATGAAGACGCAGCCCGGCAATTCGGTGCAGGGCGGCAGCTTCGCCATCGGTGCCACCACGGAAAACCCGGATCAGTCCTGGGAGTTCGTGAAGTTCTACACCAGTGCCCCGATCCTGGAGGAGATGGTGGCCAAGCCCAGCCGGGGCATCCCGGGCCGCGCTTCGATCGCGCAGGCCTTGATCACCGACGAGAATCCGGAGCACCAGCAATACTTCCTGGATGTCCTGGAGTACTCCATCTCGACCTTCATTCCGGCCTTCGCACAGGTCACCGCCGTGCTGGCCAAGTACATGGACGAGATCATGATCAACAACGAGCCGGCGGCCGCCATCCTGCCGCAGGCCGTCCAGGAGATTGATCCCATTCTGATTGAAACCGCTTGATCCCCCGGGTTCCCGGTTGGGCCTGCCTGCGGAGGCCGGGCCGGGAACCCTTGGGTTTCCAATCCATCGTTGGAAGTGTCCATGGCCACATCGGCTCCCGTCTGGCGTTCACCGGCCAACTGGTTCGGTCCCGAATACCGAAACCCGGCGCGACGGCGCGAGGTCCGGGCCGCCTTCCTGTTCCTGCTGCCCAATGTGGTGGGCTTCCTGGTCTTCATGGTCGGTCCCTTGCTGGCCTCGCTGGGCTTCTCCCTGCTGGACTGGAATCTGCTCAGCCCGCCCGACCTGGTGTGGCTGGGCAACTACCTGGAGTTGTTCCGCGATGCCGAGTTCTGGCGCAGCCTCCGGGCCACGTTCTACTACCTGATTGGCAGCGTGCCGCTGGGACTGGTGCTGTCGTTGGCCCTGGCCCTGGCCCTGAACCAGCGCATCAAGGGCATTCGCCTGTTCCGCACCGTGTATTTCATCCCCGTCGTCTCCTCCATGGTGGCGGTGGCCCTGATGTGGCGCTGGATGTACAACCCCACGTCCGGCATCCTCAACTACATGCTGAACGAGATGTTCGCCTTCCTGCGCCTGCCGTTGCGCGCGCCCGACTGGCTGCAGAGTCCCGTCTGGGCGATGCCGGCCATCATCCTCATGAGCGTGTGGAAGGGCATGGGCTACAACATGGTGTTGTTCCTGGCGGGGCTGCAGGGAATCCCGCGGCACCTCTACGAAGCGGCCGAAATCGACGGGGCCTCGAACCAGCGGCAGTTCTGGACCATCACGCTGCCGCTGCTGACCCCCACAACCTTCTTCGTCCTGATCATCTCCATCATCGGGTCGTTCCAGGTGTTCGAGCAGGCCTACATCATGACTCAGGGCGGACCGGTCCGCTCCACGGTCACGACGGTCTACTACATCTATGAAAACGGCTTCGAGTGGCACAAGATGGGCTATGCCTCGGCCGTGGCCTGGGTGTTGTTTGCCCTGATCCTGGGGGTGACCTTGATTCAGTGGCGCACGCAGGAGCGCTGGGTGTTCTATGAGTAGCGGCACCATCGGCAGCGGCACCATCGCGCGGCCGGCTGCCAGCCTGTCCCGAACCCGGGTTGAAGTGCCTTCCGCCCGGCGGCGCTTGTGGTGGCGGAACGCGACCGCCTATGTGACCCTTTCGCTGGGTTCCGTCCTGATGATCATCCCTTTCCTGTGGATGCTCTCGACCTCGCTCAAGGACGACCGGCAGGCGTACGTGTTCCCGCCGATTTGGATTCCCTCCCCGGTGGCGTGGAGCAACTATCTGGACACCTGGCAGGCTTTGCCGTTCAACCTCTTCTTCCTCAACAGCGCGCTTGTGTCGCTGGTGCTGACGGTGGCCCAGTTGGCCACCTGTTCGCTGGGCGCCTTCGCCTTTGCCCGGCTGCGCTTCCCCGGACGCGAACGGCTGTTCGTCTTCTACCTGGCCACCCTCATGATTCCCTTTCAGGTGATCATGATCCCGCTGTTTGTGCTGGTCAAGGAGTTCGGCTGGATTGACAGTTACTGGGGCTTGACGGTTCCTCTGATTTTCAGTCCCTACGGCACCTTCCTGCTGCGGCAGTTCTTCAAGACCATCCCGCTCGAACTGGAGGATGCCGCCAAGATCGACGGCTGCAGCTGGTTCCGCATCTACTGGAACATCATGCTGCCCCTGTCCAAGCCGGCCATGGCCACCCTGGGCATCTTCGTATTCATGTGGAGCTGGAACAATTTCCTGTGGCCGCTCCTGATTGTGTCGTCCCTCGAGATGAAGACCCTGCCTTTGGGCCTGGCCTATTTCCTGGGACAGTACACGATTTACTGGAACCTGCTGATGGTGGGCGCCACGATTGCCCTGGTGCCGATCCTGGTGATCTTCTTCTTTGCGCAGCGCTATTTCATCGAGGGCATCACGTTGACCGGACTCAAGGGTTGAAGAACCCGCGGTCCTGCATTCCAGGCTTTTGGGCGGAGGCTCCTGCATGACCCTACAGGCATTGATCGCAACGGCGGACCGCGCGTTCTCGCTGGAACGGTTTCCGATACCGGCCCTGCAACCCACCGAAGTCCTGGTCCGGACGCTGTACTCCGGCGTGTCCGTGGGCACGGAGTTCATGGTGTTCCAGGGCAAACTGGACTGGGGGCCGTTTCCGGTGTGTACCGGCTACCAGGCGACCGGCGAAGTGATCGAGGTCGGCACGGCCGTGGATCGCTTCCGCGAAGGCGACCTGGTCTACTACCGGGGCAACTTCGCGCCTTTGATTCTGAACGGGACCGAAGTCAACTGTTGCACGGCCACCCATACCGACTTCGCCGTGGTGCCGCAGGACCGGGAAATCGAACTGCTGCCGGAGGGCGTGGAGCCCGCGGTCGGCGCCATGTTCGTCATGCCTTCGGTCGGCTGGAACGCGGTTGACATGGCGGGCATACAGATGGACGAACTGGTGGCCATACAGGGCCTGGGTTTGATTGGGACCGGCGCCATGCTGGCCGCGCGCCTGCGTGGCGCGCGGGTGGTCGGAATCGAGTTGGACGAACGCCGGATGCAACTGGCCCGGGAGTTGGGCATCGACCACGTCATTGATGCCCGAACCGAGGATGTGGAGGCCGCCCTGGAGGCGATTCAGCCCGGCGGTGCCGATGTGGCCTTCGAGGCCACGGGTCTGCCACAGAACCTGGATTCCGCATTCCGCCTGGCGCGGACGCACGGCCGCTTTGTCTACCTGGGCAACCTGGGCAGTGCTCCGGTATCCTTCAACTTCATTGTTCCCCACACCAAGATGCTGACCTGTTTCTTCCCGTGCAACGACGGCCTCAAGCCGTGCCGGGATTCCGTCATGCGCAACATTGCATCCGGTGCGCTGCCGTGGCACAGGACCATCTCGCATACGGTGGATGCACAGGATGCCCCGGAGCTGTACCAGGCCATCGACGGCAAGTCCATTCCCGAACTGACCGGAGCCGTGATCAAGTGGAAATGAATCAGTCTCGCAATTTTCAGACCCAACCGCGTTGGCGGGGGCACGGACGTTTCGGTTTGAAGGCGGTCCTGTGCGGGGTTGTCCTGGTCTCGTTGGTGTTGTCGGGTTGTGTCATCCCGGATACCGCCATGCCTGCCCAACCCGAACCGGCGGATCCCGCGGTATCGATTACCGCCACACAGCTTGAACCCGGGCCGTGCTCGGATACCTTCGTCCGGCACGTGATGGACTTCGCGACCAACGTGGACGAAAGACCGGTGCGCATGTTTTCCAGCAACGGGTCCGGCCTGGCCGTCAACGATTTGGACAACGACGGCTTGCTGGACGTGGTCATGGCCAACCTGGACGGCCACAACGCCATCTTCTGGAACCGGGGCCACATGGAGTTCGAACGGACCGACATGGAGACCCGCAACACGCGGGCGGTCAGCATTGTCGACGTGGACGGCGACGGCTGGCACGACATCGTGTTTGCGCTGCGGCGCTATATTCCCGTGGCCTGGCTCAACCGGGAAGGCCCCGACGGCGGCCGGACGTTCGAGTCGCTGCCCCTCTCCCTGTTCAAGAACCGGTCCTACACCCAGGCCTGGGCCGACCTCGATCAGGATGGCGATTTGGACGCTGTCACCGTGACCTACGACGCGGAACCGATGAAGGAGGAGAACCAGCCGGCGCCGACCGGCGGCGGCGGGGTCTTCGTCATGTACCAGAACAACGATGGTTCGCTAAGCTTCGAGCGGGAGCAGCTGGCGATCAAGGCGCAGGGCCTGGCCTTGCTGCTGCTGGACCTCAACGACGACGGGCGCCAGGACATTCTGGTGGGCCACGACTTCGAACTGCCCGACCAGACCTGGATCCGGACGGACGACGGCTGGGAAGAGACGACACCCTTCAGTGCCGTGGCCCGCAACACGATGGGCTTCGCCGCCGCCGAACCCGGCTCCGACGGCGTCACGCACGTGTTCGCGGCGGACATGATGCCCTTCTTCACCGACGAGGAGACGATGGCGCAGTGGGCACCGCTGATGGAGGACATGCACTTCGAGGTGGGCGGCAACCAGGTCATGCGCAACGTGCTCCAGGTCGAGACGGAGGACGGGGGCTACACCGAAATGGCAGAGGCCGCCCAGCTGCAGGCGACGGGCTGGTCCTGGTCCTCGCAGTACGGCGATCTGGATCTGAACGGCTACATGGACCTCTATGTGGTGAACGGCATGCATTCCGAGGAGATGTTCTCCCATCTCCCGGACTCCGAGCTGGTGGAGGAGAACCTGGTGTTCCGCTACACCGGGGACGGATACGTCTGGGAGCCGGATTGGGGCCTGAATGCCACGGAAGGCGGGCGCGGCATGATGATGGCCGACCTGGACAATGACGGCGATCTGGACATTGTGGTCAACAACCTGCTCAAGCCGTCGATCATGTTCGAGAACCAGTTGTGCACCGAGGGCCAGTCGCTGCAGGTTGACCTGCGCTGGCCCGGCAGTGGGAACACGCGGGCCATTGGTGCCGAACTGACCGTGTGGTCCGGTGCCGATTCCTACTCGCGCACGATTCGTTCCAACAGCGGGTACCTGTCGGGGGAACCTTCCCGCGTCCACTTCGGCCTGCCGGCCGGGGCATCGCTGGACCGGCTGGAAATCAGGTGGCCGGACGGCGAAGTGTCCGAGGCGGGAGGCCTGGAAGCCGGCAGCCTGTTGACGGTCACCAGGGAGTAGACCCCGGGCCGGGCGGATCCGGCCAGTCTTTGAAAGGAGAGGCTTCCGGATGCCGCTGCTTCAGGCGGCCTCCGGAGGCCGGGCGTTGTTTGCGCCCGCAAGGTTCGATATGGGCAGTAGGATGGAAAATTCGCTGCCGCCGTTGGGAAGACTGTGATAGCGGATGTCCCCGCGGTGCCGACGTACGATATTGCGCGCCAGGCTCAAGCCCAGCCCGCGATTGTTGAGGCCTGGATTGTTGGTCGGGTCCACTCTGAAGTAGGGTTCGAAAATCGCTTCCTGGTGCTGCGGCGCCACTCCCGGTCCGGTGTCCTTGATGCGGATGGCGCACCATGCCTCCGAGCCGCCGGCTCCAATCGTGACCGCACCTCCGTCTCCGGTGTAGTTGATGGCGTTCAGCACCAGTTCCAACAACACGTCGTTCTTGAAATAGACCCGGTCCACCTCAACGCTTTCCACGCCGTCCAGGGCATCCAAGGTCACTCTGACGTTCCGATCGGCGGCCACTTCCTCGACACTGGCCAGGACCTGTTGGACCAGTGGCTCCAACTCCACCGTTTCCAGGTTCAGGGCCACGTGGCCGGTTTCGGTGAAGAGCGCGTTCAGGGACCGGTCGCTCATTTCGAGCAGTTCGGAGACGTTCTGCTTCATGTCCGCGGCCACCTCGGCCGCAAACCTGTCCTTGTGCACATGCCTTGACAGGGTGGCAATGTCCAGTTCCAGGGCGCCCAGCGCGTTGCGCAACTCGTGGCTGAGGTTGGATGCCAGCTGTTGGCGGACCTCCCAACTGTGGCCCAGGCGGCGCTGCAATCCCCGGAAGGCATCGCGCAGGGCGCTGATTTCCGTGATGCCGCGGGTGTGTCTGACCTGAACCGGCCGAATGATCTCGGTATCGCTTTGGATGCCCCGGATCGACTCCGTGATGTGCATCAGCGGTGCCGTAAAGAATCGGGCAATGGCGTACGTTGCGGCTCCCAGCAGGCACAGTGAGGCGAGAATCGCGACAAAGAAGGTGATCCACAACTGTCGGTGCACCTCCTGCAGGAACTCGCGGGACTGGATCACTTCCACATAACCGATGGTGCGCTGGTCCATGACCTGGAAGTCCTGGGAACGCTGGGCCGGGGCCGGCGCGAACACGGGGACCATGGCGACCCACACGGACTGGCGGCGGCAGTCCTGGCAGGTCCAGGTTGTGCGGGTCCCGGTATCCGGGGTGTCGGCAGGTTGGCTGTAGCAGAACTCGCCGGCAAACGTGAAGTCCTGGGGGGTTGTGTCGGCGGTGTGGAGGCTGGCGTTTGCGACCAGACGCGCGCGCTCGCGCAGGGAGGTGTGGTATTCCTCATTGTGCAGGTCGCAGGGCACCATCGCGGTGGCCCGCACGCTGGTGGACGATGTCTGAAGATTGCCCTTGTCGTCCGGGACCAGAATGCGGACATGGCTTTCGGGTTCCGCCAGGATCAGGATGTTGCCCGAGGCGAGTACGGTGAGCAGGGGATTGCCCAGCATTTCGGTGGCCTGTTCCGAGACCGAGACGGCCTCCCTGACCAGCCGGACAAGGAAGCGGTATTCCACCTGGCGCCAGGACAGTTCGGTGACCAGGGCCAGGGTGCCGGCCACGATCAGGCCCAGGGCCAGAATGTTGACCAGCGACAGGTAGCGCCGCAGCCGCATGGTGTCGGAAGGGGAACGGGCCGGCCGGGCTCCGGTTAGGAGGACACCAGCCGATAGCCCTTGGTGCGCACGGTTTCAATCAGCTGTTCCGAGTTGGAGTCCTGGCCCAGCTTCTTGCGCAGATAGCAGATGTGGGTGCGGATGTTCTGCTTGTTGGTCTGGTCGAAGTGGCGGGCCGATTCCCCTTCCGCATCGCACAGCACTTCATAGAAGGTCTGCAGGGAAACCGTGTTGCCGTTGTGGCTCATCAGGAGGCCCAGGTACCGGCTCTCGATGGGTGTCAGCCGGACATCCATGTCCGCGTACCGGGCCT
>JAPPAJ010000140.1 GCA_026705565.1 Caldilineaceae bacterium
CGCCATGTACGTGTACAGTGTCAGCTTCCGGGGTCTGGTCCACCTCCTGGACCTGCTGGGCTGCGGAGTGGGGGCGGCCACCCTGTGGCGGGACGTGCAGGCGGTGGCTCCCGGCTGGGCACCCGACCCACAGGCGAAGCTGCCGTCGTGGGTCGAGGTGGACGAAACCTGGCTGTCCCTCGGGGACGTCAAGCGTCCCGTGGCCGTGGTCCTGGGGCCGAAGGGCGAACGGCTGGACCTGCCTCTGAGCGGCCCTGGCTTCGACGGGGGCGGCTGGTTCACGGACTTGGCCGCACGCGGGGTGCAGGGGCTGACGACCGACGACGACCCGGTCTATGGCTCGGACCTGGAGGCCGCGGGCCTGGACCGACAGCCGTGTGCCGTACACAGGCAGCGCACCGTGGGCCGGCACATCCGGGCTATCGACGACGACCTGACCCATCAGGACCGGGTCCTGCAGCCGATCCTGCAACGCCTGGCCCGGGCGCGACCGCCGGAGGCGGGACCCGTCCTGTTGGGGCTCTGGGAGGCCGTGATGCAGGGCCGCGTGCATCTGCAACGGGAGGTACGGAAGCGGCTCTGGCACCTCGTGGAACGCGGGCACGAACGGGTGCGCAGCCAGGGGAACCCCAAGGTGCCCTCTGGGCGCGCTTCAAGCCCCGGGCGCGCCTGACGCGGGGGCTGAAGACCGAGGCCGGAGCCCTCAACTTCGTGCGCCTGATGGCCCGCAGCATGGCCTGAACCGATGCGCAGAACCCCACTTGTGGAGAGGATACCCAGGACGGACCGCCACCAATATCAACGAGATTGAAACAGTGCTATGGCGTGGTCCAATCATCCATGCAAGTCGCCTATACTGACTTCGTACGATGTCCCAACCTGTCATGTCGTCCCATGCATTCACCGGATACTGAAGAACTGATTCTGGACGCTGCCCTGGAGGAATTCTCGGTGCAGGGCTACACGAACGCAGGCTTCAAGGGGGTTGCGGCCCGGGCCAATCTCACGATGGCCGCCTTGTTCGCCCGGTTTCCCAGCAAGGAACGGATGTTTCTGTCGTTGATGGACCGGTTTGCCAACTCGGTGGAACGCAAGGTCCTTGCCGCCATCGACAAACGCCTCGACGCCACGGATCGCATCGCCGCGGCGACGGAAGCATGCCTGGATGGTTTCGGACAATATCGACGCGAACTGAAAATCCTGATGGTGCACACCCGGTCGCTGGGGCCATCGTTCGACCAGAAAGTCCGGGATATCCAGACCCGTTTCGCCGCCATCATTCAGGACCTGTTGGACGACGCCATCCGACAACGGCAGATTGACCCCGTGGACACGGAGGTGGTGGCCGCCGCCTGGACCGGCTCCATCTACCACTTGGTGATGCAGTGGTCGTTGACGGGATATCCCGATCAGGACCGCATGCTAGCCACGCTGATTCCGTTGCTGATGCGGTCCGTGGGCCTCCCGGACCCCGCGGTCGCCAAGCCATCGTCGGAAAGCTGAACCGAACACCGCAGGCCCTTTGGACACATACGCGGAACAGCGCCTCGTATCGGTCACCAAGCCCGTTTCGGGATTCTCCCCGGACACGGTCAGGGCACTTGTGCCGGATGCATGGCACATCCAATGGTTCGATCCGGTCACACGGCAGGCGTTGAGGGGGTGGGGTGCGGCAGCAGTATTGCGCGGCGATCCGGCAGATCGCTTTGCCGATATTCAGCGTCAGGCGGAGGCGCTATTCGGGAATGCTGTTTGCCGGGGACCTGGCAGAGGCCCGCGCTTGGCCGGAGGCTTCTCCTTTTCCAGTGGGTATCTGTCCGACAAGGTCTGGCAATCCTTTGCACCGGGCTGTTTCGTACTCCCGCATTTCCAACACGAGTTGGTTGAGGAGCGAGAGTGGCTCACGATTAACGTTCTGGTTGATTCAGGTGTGGATGCCAGGGAAGCGGTAGACCACTGCTGTGAGATTCTCAGCGACTTGGATCGAAAAGGTGCCAACCCTCCACAAGGCAATCCGTCCCATGGCGCAGGCGCGTCAACGCATACCACACACACGGTCGAGAACCCGGTGGCCAAGGCCGAATGGCGCGGTATGGTCGTCGAAGTTCTGGACCGGATCGGCACCGGCCAGATCAACAAAGTGGCGCTGGCGCGCATGCGCGAGTTGAACTTCGCCCAGCCGCCCGACACGAACCGCGCCATGGCCCGCCTGGCCCATCGTTACAGCAACTGCTACCGTTTCCTGTTTCACCAGGAAGACGATTCGGTGTTCCTGGGTGCGTCACCGGAGTTGCTCTGTGCACTGGACGGCGAGCGACTGCACACCATGGCCCTGGCCGGCACCGCGCCGCGCCGCCAATCCACCGAGGCGGCTCGAAACGGGCACCGGGAAATGCTCTCCTCAGCAAAAAACCAGCATGAACACCACATCGTGGTCAACAACCTGCTCGCGCGCCTGCATGAGTTCAACGCCATTCCGGACCAGGCTCTCCGCACCGGAATCCTGTCACTGCACAATGTCCATCACCTGCGTACACCGGTCTCGGCCACGCCCCGGTCGGCCCGGCATATTCTCGAATGGCTCGAGCATCTTCACCCAACCGCCGCCCTGGGAGGCGACCCGACCAACCAAGCCATGGTCTTGATCGATGAGTTGGAAAGGCAGCCAAGGGGTTGGTACGCCGCTCCGTTCGGCCTGTTCGACCGCTTTGGACATGGTACGTTTTGCGTTGGCATCCGCTCGGCAGTGATCCACAAGGCACGCGCCTGGCTGTTTGCCGGTGCCGGAATCGTCGCCGGCAGCCGACCGGAACTCGAGTGGGATGAAACCGAGTGGAAGTTCCAGCCCATGCACCAGGCCCTGACGGCCCTGTCCTGATGCCCGGCATGCGGCGATCCGATCCCCCCAGCTTTCAGCTGGCCGACGTAATTGTCCAAACCCTGGTGGAGCTCGGAATCCATCACTTTTGTATTTGTCCGGGCTCCCGGTCCACCCCGCTGGTCCTAAACATCTGGCGCGATCAATCCGCTTCCCACACCGTCCACCACGACGAACGAAGCGCGGCCTTCCAGGCATTGGGCCGGTCCTTGGCCACCGGCAGTGCGGCCGCCGTCGTCACAACTTCGGGGACGGCCGTGGCGGAATTGCTTCCGGCAACCGTAGAGGCATCCCAAAGCAATGTACCGCTGGTCTTGCTGACTGCCGACCGGCCGGCACGGCTAAGGGGCACCGGATCCAACCAAACGATTCTGCAACCCGGAATTTTCGGCCCCTATGTCAGGGCCGAACTGGATATTCCGGCAACAGTTCCAGACCACGGCGAATGGCAACGCGAACTGTCGAATCAGGTAACCCGCCTGGTGCAATCCGCCTCCGGGCCGCGGCCCGGTCCGGTCCATCTCAACGCGCAGTTCGACAAACCCTTTGAACCAACCGAATTGGTGCGCCGGACCACCGCAGCCTGCCCGGTGCGACAGTCCCCAGGACTCCATGCACGCATCAACCTGTCGGACGAGGTCCGGTCCGCCCTAACCCGGTCCCGCCGAGGGGTGATTGTTGTCGGACCCAACCGAATCGGTCCGGCCATGCTCGATGCTGTGCATGCGTTGTCGGTGTCCGCCGCGATGCCGATGGTGGCCGATCCCCTGTCGGGTTGCCGGTTTCCCGCAGGCCCATCTTGCAACGTCGTGTCCCATAGCGATGCCCTATTGCAAGCTGGCCTCCTGGAGGACCTGCAGCCGGACCTGATCGTTCGGTTTGGCGCCCTGCCGGTTTCCACACGCCTGATTGCCTGGTGGTCGGACCGGTTGACCAACGGCGGCACACACATTTATGTAAATGATACGGACGAAGTCCATGACGACACGAACGCGACCACGGCGTTTGTCGCAGGCGACCCTGTCGGTTTCTGCCGTGAGGCCAGCGAGCTGCAGCATCCGGTTGTTTCCAGGCAGGGATGGTTGTCCCGATGGCAGGAACTGAACGCAATTGCCGAACGGATCGTGCAAACGTGTTCGGCAGCGTCACCGCTTTGGGATCTCGGAGCAGTGAGGACCTTGATCGAGTGGTTGGGACCCAACACCATTCTGGTTGCCGGAAACAGTCTTCCAATCCGGCTGCTGGACTCAGCCGGCATCGGCCTCCGCGACGGCGTAATGCTTGGCAATCGCGGAGCCAGCGGCATTGACGGGTTGTTGGCCACTGCTCTTGGTGTCGCCGGTGCGACGTCCAATCAGGTGGTTCTCTTGATCGGAGACATATCGATGCTGCATGACATGGGCAGTCTGGCGGAGGTCCGACGTCAGAATGTCGCCAACCTCTGTATCGTGGTCCTAAACAATGATGGCGGACGCATCTTCGAACGGTTGCCCATCACGGATCTCACCGACGTGGCCGAACAGTTGTTTGTGGTGCCACACGGCCTCGATTTCGCCGGATTGGCCTCGGCTTTCGGTCTGGACCATCGTCTGGTGTCAGAATGGAGCGGTCTGGATGGGGCCCTGTCCGATGGCATGGGCGGCCCACCTGCCTCGATCCTGGAAATCCGGACCTCGGCCACGGACGATCTTGCCCAGGAAAGGCGCTACATCGATCTACTAAGACATGCAGGAGCCAGTTGAACCATGGTGACACCAGCCGCCGCATGGGAGACAGAGAGAACATACACCGACATCACGTACGGCAAGGCGGACGGCATGGCGCGCATCGCCTTCGACCGGCCGGAAATCCGCAACGCCTTCCGTCCTGAAACCATTGAACAGATGATTGATGCTTTCAGGGATGCGTGGGCGGATGGCGACATTGGAGTGGTCCTGCTCACCGGCAACGGACCTTCGCCCAAGGACGGTGTCCACGCGTTTTGTGCGGGAGGGGACCAAAAAGTCCGCAGTTTCGCCGGCTATGCCGACGAAGAGGGTAAGGCCCACCTGAATGTGCTGGAACTGCAGCGCATCATCAGGGTCATGCCCAAACCCGTCATTGCCCTGGTGAACGGCTTCGCCATCGGTGGAGGCCATGTTCTGCATGTTATCTGCGATCTGTCCATCAGCGCCGACAGTGCCATGTTTGGCCAGACGGGACCCATCGTGGGCAGTTTCGACGCCGGCTTCGGGTCCAGCTACCTGGCAAGGATTGTCGGCCAGAAGAAGGCCCGTGAAATCTGGTTTTTGTGCCGGCAATATGGAGCCGCCGAAGCCTTGGACATGGGCCTGGTCAACGCGGTGGTACCGCTGACGGATCTGGAACGGGAAGGTGTCCAGTGGGCTCAACAAATCCTGCGTCACAGCCCCTTGGCCATCCGTTTCCTGAAAGCAGGCCTGAACGCCGACTGCGACGGTCAAACGGGACTACAGAGCCTGGCCGGCGACGCCACCATGCTGTTCTACATGACGGAGGAAGGCAACGAAGGCCGCAACGCGTTCGTGGAAAAGCGCCCGCCGAACTTCCGCCAGTACCCCTGGCGCCCATGAGGCATGTCCCGTCACCGCCGGATTGGCTTGCCGCACAGTCTGCCGCCAACCCCTCCAATCCGTTTCTGCACCTGGAACATGAACAGTTGACCTTCGGCGATGTCGAGGCCATGGTGGGGCACGTCTGCTTGTTCCTCCAGGCAGCGGTTCCGACCATGAAGGGTCACAACGCGGCGATTTGGAACACCGATTCCAAGTTGACGGTAATTCTGCTGTTTGCCTGTGCACGCCTAGGGTGGCCTGTCACGGTCCTCGCCCCTGCTCTGCCGTCTGCAGTGCTGGCGCGGCACCTGGCTCAGGTGCCGCTGACATTGTTGTTGTTCGGAGCCGGCAAGGGGCCCAATGAAGCACATTCGCGCACGTTCGACGGAGCAGTCGAGCAATTGGCGGTTGAGATGCCCGTGGCGGGATCCGATTCCTCGGCACCCATCTGGCGTCAACCCAACGCACACACGGTCGGCAACCCGGACTTGGAGTGGATTCAAGGGTGGGTCTTCACATCGGGCACCACTGGAACGCCCAAGGCCGTCACCGTCACATTTGGCAACCTGCTGTGGAGTACGGCAGCCTCCAGCTACCGACTCGGATACCAGATTTCCGACTGCTGGCTCCACTGCATGCCCTTGCACCATATCGGCGGACTGGCCTTGTTGTTTCGGAGCCTGATCTTTGGGTTCAGCCTGTGCATGCGCAGCCGGTTCGACCAACACGAGGTCAGGGATTTCATGGAGCGGGGAACAGTGACTCATGCGGCGTTGGTTCCGACCATGCTGGCGCGCCTGCTGGATGCGAACCTGGACTTGACCGCTCCCGGCCAACGATTTCGCACGGTCCTGGCGGGAGGCGCCAAAGTGGCCGAGTCCCTCCGCTCGGAGTGCGGGGAACGCGGCTTGGACGTTGTTGCCAGCTACGGCATGACGGAGAGTTGTTCCCACATTGCGGCGGAACGACCCGGCCGCACAAGCAGGTCGGGAGAGGGTCCCGCCCTGCGACACGCCGGAATCCAAATCAGGAACGTCGACGGAGAGCGGCTGCCGGCAGAACACCAAGGCACAATCTGGATCAAGGGCCCCCAGTTGTCATCGTCATGTGAGCTGGACGGCCAAGGATGGTTCCGCACCGGCGACTGGGGCATGCTGGATGACAACGGCTCCGTGCATGTACTGGACCGCCAGGACGGGGTGTTTGTCAGCGGAGGCGAAAACGTTTCGTCGCGTCATGTGGCAGAAAGCTTGATGGAGTTTCCGGGGATCGAACACGCTTGGGTCACCGGAGTACCCGACCGGGAATGGGGCCATCGCGTCGTTGCGGTGATGCAGCCTGCCACCAACCGGGTACCGGACGAACATGCTCTACGGCGCAGGTTGCGCACTAGGTTGGCAGTCCACGAAGTTCCCAGGCAATTCGTCTGGGTTGCATCGCTGCCCAGAACGGAGTTGGGCAAAGTGGACGCAGCTGCCGCTCGGCAACTCGTAGAGGAACTCCAGCCGTGATTTGGCATCCACTGCCCACTTGCGTAGCGGCATCCGGCATCCCCTACCACGGGGCCACTGCAGGAAACGGCCCCTCAATGTTGCTCCTGCACGGCTTTACCGGCACCGTTCAAAGTCTTGATCCGATCTCCTGCGTTCTGTTGAGCCAATTTTCGCTGTTGGGAATCGACCTTCCTGGTCACGGCCGCACGCGCACCATTCCCGATCCCAATCTGGAATTCGACCAAGTAATTGCCGACCTGCACGAGGTGATGCACCGGTGGCATCCGTACCCGATTCATGTGACCGGATACTCCATGGGCGGGCGGGTAGGCCTTGGTTTGGCCTGTCGGTTTCCCAACGCGGTGAAATCGCTGTCGCTCCTTAGTGCATCGCCCGGTATCTCCGACGTTACCGGTCGTCAGACACGTTCGGCTCTCGATCGGGACCTCGCCAAATTCCTGGCCGAAACCCCGGACGGTGTCTTCGATCGGTACTGGGAATCCATGCCGCTGTTTGGCAGCGGCCGGGTACCCGGTGCCCTGGGCCGTCGTATCAGTTCCAAGAACATCAGGCAAGGTTGGTCTGCATCACTGCCCCTTCTCGGCACAGGAGTTCAACCTTCGTTCTGGAATGACTTGCCGCATCTGGACCGACCGGTACAGCTGATCACGGGGGAGAGGGACATCAAGTTCCGAAACATCGCAGACGCAATGAAACTGCGCCTTCCCAAGTGTCGAACCCACACGGTGCCGCATGCGGGTCACAGGGTTCATCTGGACAACCCGCGCACGACAGCCAGTCTGATTGCCGACTGGGCCATGGGCCATGAGGATGCCCAAGGTCCATGAAGTGAAGGCCTAATCGCTACGCGAAGGTTGGAGCCGATTTAATTCTTGCTGCATGCTACCTTGTGCTAGCTGAACGGCATGGCCCATTTTGCAGGAGGCAGAGCGCAAAGTCTTGTAGTCTAGTCCAAGCGGCTTCCTGAACATTGTTGTTTGGTGGTTGCACGTTGGCCGGCATTTGGATTTCGCATTCGCAACAGGGTCCTCTGGCCTGAACAGCCCGCGAGGAGTGCGGCACACAATACGACTTGGCCGGTCCGTTGCCATCATCTGCATGTCAAGACCGGTCCTGTCGCTATACTGATTCAACTCGGTTGGCAGTACACACCAAGAAACCACAGCTTATGAGCATTTGGACAGTCGAGATGGACCTTGACCGGCTCCATAGGGGATTTCCGGGAACCATGCTGGAACACTTGGACATCACGATCGACGCAGTCGGGGATGACTTTCTAACGGCCAGCATGCCGGTGGACCACCGCACAATTCAGCGCATGGGCATCCTGCATGGAGGTGCTTCGGTGGTTTTGGCCGAGTCGGTGGGCAGCATTGCCTCCAACTGCTGCATCGACCAAGCCACATTGGCGGCCGTCGGGCTCCAAATCAACGCCAACCACATTCGTCCCGTGCGTTCGGGACGGGTCTCCGCCACAGCCCGACCCTTGCACTTGGGCTTCCGCACCCATGTATGGCGCATTGCCTTGCAGGACGAACATGGCCGGAGGACCTGTGAGTGCACACTCACGACATCGGTCATCACGCGCAAGTCGCTGGGACTGTGACAGACACCCGCCCGTGGCTTGAGAATGGTGTCATCGCATGCAACCGGGCAACACCGGCATTCTCGGGTTCGCAACCGCCGTATTCGGCATCCTGGTTGCTTCGGTCCTCTTGGGATGCCAGGATCGCGAGCCGTTCCAACCAGGCGAAAACTCCGACTCGCGGATTGCCGGCGTGGAGTCGATCGGGTCATTTCTTCAGGAACAACTGGCCTCGTCCCGCCCTGCCGACACCCCCGGCAATCAACCACTGGACCTGACAACGTCTCCACGCCAATCTCCGGCGAAATTGGTGCAATGGAAGGACCTGATTGCGGGACCGGAGGCACGTCTCGTCGTTGAGGAGGCCTTGGCAACCGGATCTCGGGTGGTATTCACCGATCCCAGAGCCGCGATCGCGGTAGCCGATGGGTTGAAGTCACAGTTGGGACCCAACGGTTGGCGGCTGCTGGAAGTCCTGGAGGTTCCGGCTGCCGTTGAAGGCGATCCTCCATCGTCATATTTCTTTTGGTTCTGGCGCCCCAATCTGTCCTTCCAGCCCCAACACCTGTACGAGGCCGGATGTGCTCACGTCCAGACCATCCCGCAACAGGCCGGCACGTCGGTGCATCTTGGTTCGGGCTGCCATCTGGCCCGCACGGCGGCCGTGGTGCAAGGCGGGCGGCCGCAGCTGTCGGCCGCTCAAGATACCCAAGCCGTACAGAACGGTGATCCGATGATTTCGGTGGGTCAGGAATGGTCTGTTGCCACCCCCTTTGGTTCGGCCGAAGGCTGCTCGGCCGCGGTGGGTTTCCTGTGTCTGGCGCGGCAGGATCTCGTCCACGAACAAGACGGTTCGGGAGTATCGCTGCAGCTACTTGAGCACCAACCTGCGTCAGGCACCTTGGATTTGAGTATTCGTTCCACCGTGGCGGTTTCACGCCGTCTCCATCCCCAAGGCATTCCGTTGGTGGCCCGGGCAGTGGAGACGGTCACCGGCGCGCCGGGATACCATGTATATCTGGTGCATCCCGAACAGGCCGACGGCACGGAGGCGTTGGTGTCCGACCTCCACTTTATGTCGGAACAGCGACACTTGGTGTTTAGCGGGACCTTGTCGGGAGACTTCGAGTCCCTGGCCAACCATGGCACGATGTTGACCGAAACCGTGTTGGCGGTTGAGCCCGTGTCTGTGGAACGGGAGTGAGCAACCGGTTTGGCCGTTGCCCATGCCCGGGCCATGGCCGCCAAGTACCGGCACCAGGCATTCACACTACCGGGAATTACAAACGTACAGCACCTGCGGAGGTTTCATGTCGCAGCAACCATCCGAGACGCGGATCGACTCCCATCAACACTACTGGCACTTCGACCCGGCCCAGTACACCTGGATCGGGGAGAGGCAGGTGCTGCAGCGCGACTGGCTTCCGGCCGATCTTGAACCTCTCAACCGTGCCTCGGGCATTTCGGGTACCGTGGCTGTGCAAGCCCGTCAACAGGCAACGGAGAACGACTATCTGCTGTCGCTGGCCAACCGCCACAAACACATTGTGGGTGTCATTGGCTGGCTTGACCTAACGAGTGCCGATACCTCCCTTGACTTGGCCAAGTATGCCGAGGACTCATTGTTCAAGGGAGTCCGACACAACCCGACCATTGAAGGCACTGTCGAAACCTCGGTACTGTTTGCAGATAACATGAAGGCAATGGCGAATTTGGGTCTTTCGTGCGATTTGCTGGCCAAACCGGCGAGTTGGCCAACCGTGCTGGGTCTCGCAAGCCAATTTCCCAACAACACCTTTGTTCTGGACCACATTGGCAATCCCGGGATCGGGCCGGACCACTGGAAGCAGTGGCAGGCACTTGTCGCCGAGCTGGGCCGAGCCGACAACGTCTTCTGCAAGTTTTCCGGATTGGTGAACCAAGGACCTGAACGCCAGGTAACCGCTGCCAATGTCCGGCCCTGGTTCGATCATCTGCTCCAACACTGTGGCTGCCAACGGGTCATGTTCGGGACCGACTGGCCAGTTTGCACCGTGATGCAAAGCCACCGGGCTGTGGTCGAGCTCGCCGCGGGTTGCATCAACTCCCTGACAACGGACGAACAGGCTTGGGTGTGGGGACGTTCCGCGGCGGCAAGCTACCGACTGCGGCCGCCCTGAACCGCCATGACACTGCGCTGGAAACTGGCAGTCGGCCTCATGGCACTGACCATCACCGTTGCCGGGAGCTTGCAGGAAACCGGAACACCGGACACTGTCAGAATCCAGTCGCGGAACGGGCAGGATTCCGGTTTGGGGACGGAACAGGAATCCTCAGAGGAGGTGATCGGAGGTGCCCCGGCCGCACCCGGTGCCTTCCCATGGATGGCGGCCCTGGTGTTGTCCAGCCACAGTAGTCCCCAGACCGGGTTGCGTTGCGGCGGCACGCTGATCAATCCGGAGTGGATCCTGACCGCAGCGCATTGCCTGACCAATCCGGACGGATCATTCATGCTGCCGGCGGACCTGCGCGTCGTCGTCGGCATCGCAGACTTGTCGGCCGACCAAGGCACCCAATCCGATGTCGTGGAAGTGCTGGGGCACGAGCACTACGATGATCGGACCGGAGACTTCGATATCGGGTTGGTTCGACTGGCGCAACCAATCTTGGACATCGAGCCAGTCTCGCTGCCGTCGGTCGACAGGCAGGACTTGCTTTCACCCAACGCCGAAGCCGTTGTCGCCGGATGGGGTACCACTTCATGGATCAACAGCCAGGCGGGAACGGCACCGTCGCAACTGCATGCGGCCACACTCTCCTTGGCCGACTCCCAAGTGTGCCAACAGGCGTTTCGTCAAAGGACCGGAAAGGACATCCACATCACGGTCAACATGCTGTGTGCGGGCAATCTGTTCACGTCCAGCGACGCCTGCCAGGGGGACAGCGGCGGACCCCTGCTGACGGTGGACGGCACCACCGGAACGACCGTTCAGGTGGGCATCGTCAGCTGGGGGCTGGGATGTGCGGTGCCGGGATTGTTCGGGGTATACACGAACGTCATGCGATTGTCGGAGTGGTTCGAGTCTCATACAGGCACTAGGCCGACCGTGCATCCCGACTCGGACATCGAGAGGCGAAGGACCTTTCTGCCTGTGGTGCCGACGGACGCCAGCCGTGACCCGCCATGAACGAAGCGACCCCTCCAAGAGAGGGGTCGAACGGCACCCGTGCCATTTCGTTCCGGAGGGCGGCCAATGGGACTTGAACCCACAACCACGTGAACCACAATCACGTGCTCTGCCTATTGAGCTATGACCGCCGCGGGCAAATTACATCCAGGTTGCACATGCCAACAGGGGGACAAGGATTCGAACCTTGATTGTCGGTTCCAAAGACCGAAGTCCTGCCGTTAGACGATCCCCCTCCGGGACCCAGTGCCGAAGCCCAGACTTGAACTGGGAACCCCAGCATTTTCAGTGCTGTGCTCTACCAATTGAGCTACCTCGGCAGACAGAGCGGGTGATGAGATTCGAACTCACGACCTTCTCCTTGGCAAGGAGACGTTCTACCACTGAACTACACCCGCGCGACCTGAAAAACTGAGGTGGACCCGGTCGGATTCGAACCGACGATCTTCTCCTTGCAAAAGAGACGCCTTCCCACTAGGCCACGGGCCCCAGCCCCGCCCACCGTCAACTCTGGTGCCGACGAGAGGACTCGAACCTCCACGCCCTTGCGGGCAATAGATCCTAAGTCTACCGCGTCTACCGGTTCCGCCACGTCGGCCGGCCGGATGCTTCCGCATTCCGCATCCGATCCCAAGCATGTGCGTCAGGCACAGACTGGGTACCCCCGATTCTGTACGGCGCGGTTCGCGCCGTCACCGTCATCTATCTCAGACCGCATTCGGCCTGGCGGAAATTTGCCCCGCAGCCCCAACGGGCCCCAGGGTTTCCGCTGCGGTGAGATTGCCGACCCGAAGGTCCGCAACCCGCTCACCTTGCTCCCGGTTGCACGCTCGCCCAGCCATGGACATCTCTGCACATGCTGGTGGGCTCTTACCCCACCGTTTCACCCCTTACCTTCCGGCTTGCGGGAGGCGGGAATGCTCTCTGTTGCGGTTGTAGTCGCGGCCCGGTTGCCCAAGCCGCGCCCTCACTTGCTGTTTCGTGAGGCAACCTTCCAGTCCTGCGGACCGGAGGAAGTCGGGAAGTTCCTCTGCCAACCAAGGGCCGGCAGCGACGGCATTCAGCCTGTCCTGAACCTGGATTTGTAATCTGCTGTCCGAACACCTGACGGACCTCGGACACGAAGGGGCATTCTAGCCACCAAGGCACGGCAAGTCAACACTGGGTCGGCAAAATCGCGTCGGTGTTTGGATGCTGGATTGTGTTGACGCCCAAGGGATGCATGATGCAGTCGGCGGGGGGGTGATCACCAACGGCGGGCGTTGGAACCCCATGGCACCGCCGGTTGCCCCGTTTGCGACACCGTTAGGGTCTGACCGGAAACCCATGTGGCTCGGCCTTCTGAGCCACGTTCGAACATCGGGATGGATTACAGAGCCGGGGCTATTTGTCCGAAACCACAATGCCGGACAGCAGGAAGCGCTGCCCGATGAAGAACAGCACCACCGGCGGCAGCGCGGCTCCGATCGAGACTGCCATGATCAGGTGCCAGGGACTGGAACCGTAACTGGAGCGGAACCTGGCCAAACCCAACGGGATGGTGTATTTGCTGTTGTCGTGCAGGAAGATCAGGGGCTGCAGAAGCTCCTGCCACGAGTTCTGGAAAATCAGGATGGACGAGGCGGCAATCACCGGCAGGGACAGCGGCAGCATCATGCGCCAGTAAATTCCGAAGTAGCTGCACCCGTCCAGACGGGCCGCCTCGGTCAGTTCGTCCGGGATCGAACGGAAAAATTGCCGGAACAGGAAGATGAAGAAGGCACCGCCGTCGAAGTGGGGAATGATCAGCGGTAGGTAGGTGTCGATCCAACCCAGTCTCTGGAAGATGATGTACTGCGGAATCATCGTCACCGTGTAGGGCAACATTAGCGTCGACAGGACCAGAATGAAGAGAAGGTTCTTGCCCGGTGCCTGCATGCGGGCAAAGGCGTACCCCGCCATGGATGCCGCCAGCACCTGTCCCATCACCCGAATAACCGCGATCTGGGTCGAGTTCATGAAATAGCGGCCGAACGGCAGGAAGGCAAAGCCTTCGTAGAAGTTGGAGAAGACCCAGGGATCGGGCCACAAGTCGGGAGGCCACCGCATGATTTGCTCCAGGCGCGAGAACGCGGCCGAGAACATCCACACAGTAGGCATCAACACCCAGAGGATGCCCGGCAGCAGCAACAGCAGGGCAATCGCCTTGTACAGGCGTTCCCGACTGCGCCGACCCATTCGGCGCGGCCCGGTGGCGGTGGTTGCGGCAGCCACACTACACTCCGCCGGAATAGTGGACCCAGCGCCCGGAAGTGCGCAGGGCCAGCACGGTCAACAGCAGAATCAGGACAAACAGAATCCAAGCCTGAGCGGAGGCCAGCCCGAGCTTGAGGTAGCTGAACGCATTGTCGTACACGTACAGGTTGTAGAAGTAGGAGGCGTAGTTGGGCCCCCCTTGGGTCAATACGTAAATCCGGGTGAACACCTGCAGCGACAGGATCATCGCAATCATCAGGTTGTAGAGGATCACCGGTGAGATCATGGGTACGGTGACGTGCCAAAACCTGTGCAGGATATTGGCCCCGTCCAGTTCGGCAGCCTCGTAGAACTCGCCGGGGACATTCTGCAGCGCGGCCAGAAAAATGATGACACCGCCGCCCAGTGCCCACAGGCCTGAAATGATGACGGCCGACATGACCCAGCGTTCACTGCCCAGCCAGTTCGGTCCCCTGATCTCGAACGCCTTGTAGAGGAAGAAGTTGATCAACCCGAAATCGGCGTTGAACAACCAAATCCAGACCAGGCCCGTGACCACGGTGGGCAGGATGGACGGCAGGTAGTAGATGGTCCTGATCGTGCGCATGGAAGGCACGCGCAGGTTCAGAAGCATGGCCAGCAACAGCGAGGACACCAGCTGCAGCGGCACGAAGACCACCGTATAGGTCAACGTCACCCGAAGCGACTTCCAGAAAATCTGGTCGTCGTACAGGAACCTAAAGTTTTTGAGCCCGACGAAGTCGGGTGGACTGATGGCGTTGTATTTGGTGAAGCCAAGGATCAGGGACGCGACGATGGGGATGGCGGTGAAGGCCAGAAAGCCCAAGATCCAGGGCGCAAGAAAGAGATAGAAGTTGATGGCCTCGCGCCAACGGAGGGAAAGGCGCGGCCTTTCCACTCCGCCGGCGCCAACCGCCGCCATGCCGGACATGTGCGGACAATCGACCTTGAGTGGGCTGGATTAGGACTTGGACTCGATCACGCTCTCGAACTGGGCCTGCACTTGCGCCAAACCATCGGCCACGGATACTTCCGCGTTCCAAATGGGACCCATGGTCTGGTTGAAGGTGCGGTTCCATTCGGGATAGGAGTCCAGGGTCTTGCCCGGGGTCACGTAACCGTAGTTGAACGCATCCAGCAGTGCCGTCTCGGCATCCTCGCGGCTCAGCGCGAAGTTGGGAATGTTCATCAGGCTGTCGAAGTAGATCGGATAGTTCTCCTTGTGCGCCGGGAAGAAGCCGGTAATCTTGGCATAGAGTTCGGCTCCCTTCTCCACGGCAAGGTACTGGAGGAACCGGAAACCGGCATCCTGTTCCTTGGCACCCTTGCCCAGCATCCAGGAATCGTTGAACAGCGGAGAGGTATTCACTCCGGCCGGACCGTACGGGAAGGCGCCCACGCCCCAGCGCCAGGACGGTTCCACGGCAGCAAAATTGGTCACCGACCAGGCGCCATTGATGGCCATGCCGATGCGGCCGCTCATCATGGGCCAGCCCACCAGCTGCTGAATGGCGTCGGTGTCCGACGGCCGCGGCGAAACCGGACTGCTGCCATAGACGGCGTCGTAGACCCAGCCAATGAAGGTGTTCATTGTTTCGGAGTCGTAGAAGGCCTCGGTGACGATTCCCGTCCTGTAGGCCTCGGTGTGTTCGGGACCGCCCACGTCGTTGAAGGGATCCGCGCCCCACAGCCATTCGAACACGCCCAACTGACCGTTGCCGAAGATCATGCCGTACTGGGCCTCGGTCGGGTCATCCATGTCCTTGGCCGCCGCGTTGGCGGATGCCAGCATCGCATCGGTGGTCCACGAAGTGTCGGCCCAATCGATGGGAGGCACCCTAGCACCGGCTTCTTCCAGGGCATCCAGGTTGTAGTACACGATCGTGGGCAGGTGAGCCAACGGAAGTGCCCAGAGCTTGCCGTTACGGGTTACCGCATCCAGGGCAGCCTGTTCGATAACTGACAAGTCCACATTGTTCTCGGACACCAGTTCGTCCAGTGCCACGATGGCGTCGTTGGCGTAGAACGTGGGGAACCCCGCCGCGTAGTTGGCCGAGATCTCCGGAGGATCGCCGGCGGCATACTGGGCCAGAAGCTTCGCGTTGTAGTCGCCCCAGGGCACACCGATGGTCTCGATTGTGATGTTGGGTTCGACCGTGGCGAAGTCGGCGATTGCTTCGTCCGTCCACTCCTGAATCTTGACTCCGATGTCGGAGCGAATCAGATAGGTGATTTCCGTCATCGCGGCGTCGCCGCCAGTTCCGGCAGGCATGTCGACACTAGGTTCCGCCGGCACACAGGCGGCCAATGCCAGACCGGTGGCTGCAACTGCGCTTGACTTCAGGAATCGTCGGCGCGTAAGGACCATGTTCGGCTCCTTGATAACTGAATTGAATTGGGTCAGGCGGCTCTCGGCTCAGCCGGGGCCGGCTCATTATGCCTTAGCGCGGTGCGGTCAGAGGGACCGATGCAGCAAAAACAGGGCGCGGGCGTGCTCTGCCTCCAGCACATACCGTGTCCCTGCCAACGACTTGGCCTTGGCGGCCGTACGCACAGATGTGGTCAACCACAGACCATCGCGGTTCAAAGGTGGCGGAGATCAATCGCGGAAACCGTGGAACCGGACGGCAACGGCTGGGAACCGGACGCAACCGTCACCAACGCGTCGGCGTCCAGCATACTGAGCAGCCGGCTGCTTCGCTGTGAACCGGTAGATGCCGCGCGATAACCGCCCCGGCCGCCGTGCAGGCTATCGTCCCATGCCAGGGCAACCCGATGGAATTCCGGACGCGTTGCGTCTGGAACCAGTTCGCTGTCCAGCACAACTTGAATGTGCGGCAGGGCTGGCGGTTGGTGTCCCAGCATGTGGCGTAGGGCTGGTACGCAGAACAAAAGGAACGTGACCATGGCACTGGCCGGATTACCGGGTAGGGAGCAGACCACGCACCGCCGGTCGCCCGATGCCGCCTGCCACGAGGAAAACGTGAATGGCTTGCCCGGCTTCATCAACACCCGTTCGCAATGGATTTCAGCACCGCAGTCCACCAGGACATTGGGCAGCAGGTCGGCTTCGCCCATCGATATGCCGCCGGACGTGATGATCAAGTCGCTTTGCTCAAGGTTTTCCCGAATTTCCTGCCTAAGCCGCAACTCGGTGTCTTCGGCGATCGCAGTCTGGGGACGCACATCGCAACCCATGCGTTGAACCATTGTGGACAGCATGATGTGGTTGCTGTCCGGAATCTGTCCGGGCCCCAAGGGCTCTCCCGGAGGTTGCAACTCGTCTCCGGTGGACAGGACTGAGACCCGCGGCCTCCTGGCCACTGCAACCGTCCCCACCCCAGCGGTGGCTGCCAATCCAAGTTCGGCCGGCCCCAAGACACTGCCGGTCCGGACCACCCGTGTGCCCGGAGCCATGTCGGAACCCGCCTGCCGCACGTCGTGGCCCGGTGTCACCGCAACCTTGATCCGGATCCGTTCCCCTGACGGCTCGGTGTCTTCGATCCGGACGACCGCGTCCGCGCCCTCAGGCATGGGCGCGCCGGTCGTAATGTAGGAAACCTGGCCCGGTTCCTGTACGTAGTCGGCCGGATGACCAGCCATGACCTGGCCGGCCACCGGGTACTCGCCTGGCCCGTCGGCGGCAACCACGGCATAGCCGTCCATAATCGAGGCCGGAAACGGAGGAAACCCGGCCGGGGCCAGCACATCCTCTGCGGCAACCCTGTAGGCAGCTTCCCGCAGGGCCACCACCTCGGAATCAAGACACTCGGTTTTCGACAGGACAATGTCCAGCACTTGGCGCACCGACATCATGTCGGATGCAGGGCGTGCGGCAAAAACGGGGAGCTGGCTCATGTCCTGGGATGTACGGCTCAGTGGTGTCTCGCGCGTTTACCCGGAGTGCACGCCGACCTGCGCGGGTGGGAACGGCCGCCCGCGGCGCAACGTAGCCTGGCATTTCCGCGCGCGGGCCGGCGACACGGGGATCAGTATCGAACGGTGGGCAATCCGTGCTTCTCGCACCAAGCGTCGATCGGATTGTCACCGCCCCGGAAATCGAACGTCTCGCGTTCGACGAACTGCTCGCCGCACAGGAACCGTTGCATCGGGGTCATCTGCGCCAGAAGTTCGTTGGACTGGACCCGGTAGTCCATCGGCTTGATCCAACGGTACCCGTAGCCCATCATCAGGGCCTTGCGCGTGCGCACCACCTGGTTGGCGGCACCGGCATGGTAGGTCCGGTTCTCGAAGATCAGACAGTCGCCCGGATGCAACGACGGCTCGACGGCTCCCGCGGGGTCCACCCTGCCCTCCGGAATCTCGATGGCCTGCGTCAGCCGATTGCTGCCCGGCACCACCATCGTCACTCCTGAATTCGCCATGCTCAGGTCCGTCAGGTAGTAGGCGCACTTCACCAGCAGGCGCTGAATGCGGGCATGTCCCATGTCGTTCTGGGCCTGAAAGTAGTCCCGGTGCCAACCCGGTTCGCGGAAAGTGTCGGGGGTGCCCTCCGGATCACCTCCCTTGTAAATCAAGTGGGACGTGACCAGATGAATGTCGGAGCCGAGCAACTGGACCACAGTGGGCAGAACCACGGGATGATCGATCAGGTCGCGGAACACCTGGTGCTTGGCCACCGAGTTGCGGAAGCTGTCGTAGCGGCCGCTGGCTCCGGTCTGCCGCGAAACCTGGTCATCCGAGGCGATCAGGGCATCCCCGACCTCGATCAGTGACTCGATCTGATCACTGTCCAGCGCGTTGCGAATGATCAGATAGCCGTTGCGATCGAAGAAATCCAGGTCCTCTTGGGGAACGATGTGGGCTTCCAACATGGCTCAATACTCCTTGCCGGATTTGCAGTGTGCTTTATGTCAACCCTTCATGCCGGAGAAGGTCACGCCTTCAATCATGTACTTCTGCCCGAACGCGAACACCAGCAGCATCGGGATGATCATGTAGACGGAGATGACCATCATCTTGTGCAATGAGGTGATTTCGCCTTCGAACCCCTTCTGGGCGTTCAGGCCCAGGGCCAGCGTCCACAGTTCTTTCTTGGGACCGAGGTAGATCAGGGGCGACAGGAAGTCGTTCCAGGCAAACTGAATGGAGAAAATGCCCACGGCCGCCAGCACCGGCTTGGAATTGGGCATGATGATCCGGGCCCAGATCCCCAGTTCCGTGCAGCCGTCCATGCGCGCGGCATCGCTGAGTTCGAGCGGAATGCCCCTGAAAAACTGCCGCATCAGGAAGATGTAAAAGGCGTTGTGTCCCAGGAGTCGGGGAATGATCAGGGGCCAGAAAGTGCCCACCAGGCCCATCCGATCGAAAATGACGAACAGCGGAATGATTTGCACTACGTGCGGCAGCATCATCGTACTCAGGAGGACGTAGAACAGGACCTCCCGCGCCGGAAAGCGGATGCGCGCGAAAGCGTAGCCGGCCAAGGCGCAGATCACGACACCGCCAATCACGGACGTCACCACCATGTACATCGTGTTCTGGGTGTACAGGATCAGCGGCGATTCCTCGAAGATCGTGATGTAGTTGGACCACTGGACCGGGTCCGGAATCAGCTTGACTTCCCGCAGCGTGACCGTCGCCGCAGTCTTAAGGGAGGTGGAGAAGGTCCACGCCAACGGGAACAGCATCACCACTGAGCTGACGAGCAGCAACGGGTAGACGAAGGTCCACTTGGCGATGCGTGCATAAAGTCCCTCGACCATGCTCGATTGCTCCGTTGAGGCCTACGTGTCCCCGTAGTAGACCCAGCGATCCGAGGTCCTAACCATGATCACGGTGAAGAACAGGATGATCAGAAACAACACTACCGACAGGGCCGCCGCGTAGCCCAGCCTGAAGTAGCTGAAGGCGTTGTTGTAGATGTGCAGGACATAGAAGAGTCCTGCATTTAGTGGTCCGCCGCCGGGGCCCAGCAGCACGTATGCGGACGCAAACACCTGGAAGCCGCCAATGATGCCGATGATCAGGTTGAAGAAGATAACCGGTGACACCATGGGAATCGTGATGCGGAACAACTGGTGCCAGTAGCTGCCGCCGTCCATCTCGGCCGCTTCGTACAGTTCGGACGGAATGCCTTGCAGGCCGGCCAGGAAGATCACCATCTGGGCACCGAAGCCCCAGGTGCTCATGATGATCATCGCCGGTTTGATCCATTCGGGGCGGGTCAGCCACCGCACAGGAGGCAGATCCAGCAGGATCAGCAACTGGTTGAAGATGCCGTACCGGGCATTGAACATGCCGAAGAAGATGATGGACACCGCCACCAGGGGCACTACCGAGGGAATGTAGAAGATGGTGCGGAAGGTGCCCAGGGCATGAATCCGCAGGTTCAGCAGTACCGCGATGGCAAAGGCCACCACCAGCCGGATCGGCACACCCAGGACCAGGTAGTAGACCGTGTTCCCCAACGACTTGGTGAACAGCAGGTCGATCTCGAGGATTTCGCGATAGTTCTCGAAGCCCAGCCAGTCCGGGGTGCTGGTGGAAACACTGTAGTCGGTGAAGGAAAGGTACAGGTTCGTAACAAACGGAATCAGGTCGAACCACAGGGCCGACAGGATCCACGGCAGGATAAACGCGAAGCCCACCCACTTGGCACGGTGACGGTGCAGATATCCCTGCATGTCTGTCAGCATGGGTACCGGGTATCCATTGGGTCAGACCGGGATACGGGCCGGGTGGGATGGCAGGGAAGAGCCACAACGGCTTTTCCCTGCTCCCATCGCAAACAATCAGCCCGCCCAGAATTCGTCGAGAATGCGCTGAGATTCCTCGGCACCCTTGGCCAGGGCATCGGCCGGGGTGTGCTGGCCAAAATAGGCTTCGTCGACAACGGTCCCGACCACATCGTTGATCCGGGCCTGGACCGGAGTCACCGCCACGCTCACGTCCGACGCCAGCGACTGCAGGACCACGGACCAGTAGGGGTTGTCGTCGTAGTAGGCGGGGTTCTCATTGCACTGGGCCACTGGCGAGGGCCGACCCTGGTTGAACAGGAACAGGCAGCCGCCCTGCTCATGCGTGCCGAAGAACTCCAGCCACTGGTAGGCCGCATCCGCCTGGTCCTGTGGCGTAGAAGCCGGAATCACATAGCCCCACGAACCGGACAGGCCGGCGACGCCGGCGTGGGCCGCGTCGGCGTTGTTGCCGTTGTAGGGCATCTGCCCCACGCCCCAGGTTGAGGTGTCCGCCCACATGTCGGGATCCGTGGCCTGCAGGTGGCCGAACTGCCACACGCCGGTAAACATGAAACCCAGCTTTTCGTTGTAGTACGGATGATCCGCCGACGTGGCCGAAGTGCCGGCAAAGAACTCGTTGGCATTGTCGATGCCCCCGTTGATCTCGTTGGTGAAGTCAACCATCCATTCCAAAGTCTCAATCCCTTGCTCACTGTCGAACATGATGGTGCGAGCATCGTCGGAGACGAACTGGCCTGCGTTGCAATACAACCATTGACCAAATCCCACCGGACCGCCGCCCGGATTCGCGCCCATCACCGTGATGCCGAGGTCATCCTTCTGGGTGATGGCCCTGGAGGCTTCGGTCAACTCCTGCCAGGTGGCCACCGGAGTTTCCGGATCCAAGCCGGCTTCGGCCAAGACTGCTTTGTTGTAGAAGTACTGGCCGGTGTTGCCGCCGCCGGTGGGCAGCGGGAAGGAATAGAGCTGGCCCTGCCAGCGCTGGTTGTTGATTTCGCCGGCATAGAAAATCGCGTCCGGATCGATGCCCGAAGCCTGCGCGTAGTCGTCGATCGGGAGGATCAGATTCTCGTGTGCAAACTGATAGGTCTCCACTCTCTGGGTCATGATCAACGCCGGCGGATTGTTGCTGGCCACAGCGGTGGCGGCCCGTTCCGCGCGGCCGTCCCAAGGCTGGACGGAATTGTTGACCTGAACATCCGAATTCATATCGTGGAAGTTGGCGATGGCCTCGTCCATGAGGGCCTCGCGATGGGCACCCCACCAGTTCATGAACTCGATTTCAACGCGTTCGGCGGAGGGGGCACCCTCGGCCGGCGCCGCGGCCGGACCTGGGGCCGCACACGCGGCCACGGCAAGGGCGGTCGCGGACACCCCTGCCACCTTGAGGAAACTACGACGGGTCAATTTGCGAGCCATACGGGATCTCCAGGGGTTTACCATGTCTAATGCTCGTCTCCAACGGCCGCTAGCTCAGCCGACAACCGCAACCTTGACGGCCGCGTCATGCACGGCCCATCCCACGGAGGCCGGCCTGCTACTATGTCGGGGGTGTTGAGACTTGCGGATCGTAGCACAAGGCTCCCATGCATCTGAAGGGCGCACTGGGCACCGTCCGGTGGCTCGAACGGAAACCCGATGGAGGAGGTCCGAGCCCGATTTCACCCAGGTCTGGGTTGTTGACTCACGATCATGCGCGCCACTACAATGGCTTTACTCAATGGGAAGCGAACACTGCTTCCTGCTTCCGGTACAGGCCTTCGCCCTGTCTCTTCGTCCGTGACGCAAGATTGGGCGGTCGTGTCGCTGGGGCCAGTCGGATGATTTGAGGAACGTGCCAGGGACATGTTGAATTTTAGGACGGGTCAAGGTCATCGCCCGTTGCGTTCATGGAACAAATAGCCACCGTTCCGGAGCTGGCGATCTCCGACCGCATCGTCAACGACTTTTCCCTGACTGTTGCCACCGCCAACGGTACCGGCAGCCAGACCAGCAATCTGGTCCTGATGCATGCCCTGTTCAACATGGGCATCCCGGTTACCG
>JAPPAJ010000003.1 GCA_026705565.1 Caldilineaceae bacterium
CATCCGGGTATGTTTGAATGAGGGCATCCAATGCCATCAAATGAAACGGCATTTTCAGTAGCCACTGCCTTGGAGGTTCCTGCTGCAACCGATCGACATAGGCATGACGCTGAAGGATTCCGCGGTGGTGGTGACGATAGGGAACGGACATGTCGACATCCCCCAGCCAACAGGCATAGGAGGGCACGTGATACCGGACTACATTGGTCCAACTGTGAAACGACATCCTCAAGAGCGTGATTTCCTCTTCCGGCTCGTTGGGGTCGATGTGATGCAGATCCGAGAACAACTTCACGATCCCGGAGGCTTGGAGCGAGTCCTCCAAATACTTGATCCGGGGATCATCCAGAGTTCCTGCAGTGTCATCGTATTCGGCACTTATCTCTGCAGCCTGCACTGTTTCAAAAGCCCGCAACACACGAAAACGCGGATCCCGGGACAGCAATCGATGCAGCAACGTGGTTCCCGTGCGATGGGCGCTGACGATGAACACCGGTTGGACAATGTCCGTCTCCGCTATGCCTGGATGCCGGATGCGTTCTGCCGCCAGCCGGGCGTTGTTGCGTAGGGCGCGGCTCAGTTCCAGAACGACCCCGGTTCGGGCCGACTCCATGATTTGGGCCGTAGGTGCCTGCAATGCGGTCACCAGTTGGTCCAACCCCGTTAGCAGCCAGTCGGGAAATGCTTCGTCGTGCGTTGTCTCCAGCCGCTCCGCGTAGCGACCGCCCTGTGCCATCAGACAGTCGAAGTCCAGGCGACTTTCCGGGCGCGGGTGTGGCCATTCGCCAGGATGGCTTCTCACCCAGTCATCGGCACGTTGGAGCAGGGTTAGGAGGCCGGGCCATTGGATGGGACTGGGACAATCCTCACGTATGGATCGGTCGCAGATGGGCTGCGAGTCCTTTGGTTCGCGTTGACGGAACCAATACGGTTCAAAGTGGTCGAACAGCGGCCAAAGTCCATGGAGCGGCGAACTTGCACCCTTGGCGAGGCACAGCCGCTTGAAGGCAGCATAGGAGACTTCGCGGTGGTAGAACCCGAAATCCCCAGGTTCAAGTTCACCGTACAGCAGGCTTGGATTGCAGCAATGATAGATGGTGTATTGCCGACGAGGATTCAGGGAGATGTCGGCGATCACCTTGCTGTGCACGTCGGCTGGTTCCATGTCCCATTCGAAGACCGTGCCGCGTGGCCGAGCTTCAACATCCGCCATGGCAGCAAACAGGCGCGCCATGATATTGTCCGCATTGGCAAACCCGGTCGTGGATGTTGCCGTCTGGGGCAATCTGAAAATGGCGAGCGGCAGCCCGGCGCGCTGCGCAATCAACAGGATCTGTTCAGCCGTCAGCTTGGTCCACGGATACCCGCTTAAACCCAAGGGGAACACGCGCTTCATGATGTCCGGGTCGGGCTGCATGTGGACTTCGATGCGACTGTCCCGGAACTCCTTTGCAAACCCGCAAAAATACTGGGGAAACACTCCCAGGGTGGACATAAAGAACAGATGCTTGAACCGCAGGCTCAGACACAGGTCGAGCACTGATCGAAGGCCTTCAACATTGATGATGCGCACGTTGGCATAGGAGGCGGCAAGTGCCACATCCGCGGCCACGTGGTAGACGGCATCGATCTGCTGGCAGAGTCCGGCGAAATCGGAAGGTGCCAGTCCAAATCGGTTCTCGACCAGATCCCCCGCCCACACCCGGAGGCGAGGCCCAAAGCTTTCGTCCCAAATTCCTGCCTGCTGCATGGCTCCGCATACGCGTTCGAAGCCTTGGTCAGCATCGGTGGCCCGAACCAGGCAATGCACTACTCTGGACATGTCTTGCTGAAGTAGATCCCGCAACAGAAACCGCCCGACAAATCCCGTCGCACCGGTTAGAAACACCTCCTTGAAGTCCGGCGGCGCCACCGGGGGTGCCAACTCCTGTTCGCTGACCCTGTTGCGAATGAAACGGCGCATCGCCAGAATATCTTGTTCACATGCAGGTGGCATTGTGCCGGCCAAGGGTGCCACTGGCACGGCCGAATGGGATGACGGCATATGTTGCTCCCGGGAAATACGGAAGGATGGTTGAACCGGCGACCTGTCCTGAACCTGTCGATGCAGAACTCAGGACACTGCCGGCTCGGGCGTGGCCAACGGAAAGTGATCTTCAGGTTCAGCGGCAAAAGCCGATGGTTGACGCGCCACCGTGCGGTTGAACCGCACGGCCTCCTCCGGATTGTGGACCTCATCCTCCACCTGCTTCTCCGCCGCGTTGGACTTTCCGGTCACGATGGCTTCGGCCAACGACAAACAGGTGGCCGTCGTCATCAACTCCAGCGCACTGACCTGGAATTGGTACTGCGACTGAATGAAGGCGCCCAGTTCGGCAACCGAAATGGAATTGAGCCCGAAGGCGGACAGGGGCTCTTCCACGCTGCCGTCTTCATGCCCGCTGAGTTCCGCGACCTTGGCGGCAATCTGTTCCACCACATGGTCCACGGTGAACTGTCCGCCTGCATCAAGCCGGAAGGCATCCGCACTGTTCACCAGGTGTCCGGTCCGCATGTAGGCTGGGGATGTCCGTGGCCAAGGCGGATTCCGGAACAACGCGGTGATCAGGTGGTCATGATCCGGCCGCGCGCGCATGGCGTAGTCCAGGTTGTACAGGCAAAAACGGGCACTGACCGGAGGCATGCCGGAAGCCTGGACCATGCGCAACACATGCAAATTGCGGGCAGCCATGCCGGCTTCCTTGATCGCGGCCGTATTGAAAGACAGTCCCGGCAGTCCCCGACGCCGTCGCCAGGCAGCCAAGCCATCGAGGAAGGCACTGGCAGCACTGTAATTGGCTTGCGCAGGGTTGCCGAACGTGGAGGCCACGGAGGAAAACATCACGAAGTAATCCAGCGGACAATCGATGGTGGCCCGGTGGAGATTCAGGGCGCCGCGGGCCTTGGGCGCAAAGACCGTGGCCACGGATTCGCGTGGCATGTCCACCAACAAGTGATCGTCGATGACTCCGGCCAGATGAAACACACCTTTGAGCGGCCGGCTCAGGCCGGCGATGCACCGGCTCACATCTTCTGCGCAGGCCACGTCTGCTGTCACGATTTCAATCTCGTAGTCGAAGTCGATCAGCGACAGGTAACTTTCCTTGCGGATCCATTCAACGGAGCGTCGCCGTTGCGGATCCCGGTCCATCAGTGTGAGATGGCGCGCACCCGACACCACCAGGTAGGACAGCACATGCAGTCCGATGCCGCCCAGTCCCCCCGTCA
The DNA here is from genome assembly GCA_026705565.1 of Caldilineaceae bacterium. Lineage (GTDB taxonomy): Bacteria > Chloroflexota > Anaerolineae > Caldilineales > Caldilineaceae > Bin34. The sequence continues at coordinate 3,268 of JAPPAJ010000003.1, forward strand.
CCAGGTAGGTTGCGTCCGGGTCCAGGTAGGGTTGCCGATCGGCTATCGACAACCCGGATTCCCGCAGTATCGGCGGTGCCTCCAGCACCAGCTTGCCCTGATGCTGTCCGGACATCATCAGCCGCAAGGCCTCAGCGTACTTATGATAGGGAAACACCGTCACGGGCAGTGGCGGCACCAATCCCTGTTCGAACAACTCCAGGCAGGCACGGCAAATTTCGTGGGTCAGCCTGGGATCCTCCAGCATCAGGCGGTCAATGTCGATCGCGGCGAAACGCAGATTCTTGCGGAAGACGAACATGTTGAGTGCGTTGTCGGCAAAGATGTCCACCTTGCCGATTTCGCAATGCCAACCTCCTGGTCGCAGGGCCTCCAGGCACAGGGTCATATGACGCCCCGACAGAGAATTCAACACGACATCAACCCCCTCGTCACGGGTACAGTCCATCAGCTCGTCGTACCAGTCGAAGCTGTGCGAGTCGAACACCTCCCGCACTCCCAGGGCCCGCAGCTTGTTTCGTTTTTCATCGTTGCCCGCTGTCGCGTAAATCTCCGCCCCAACATGCTTGGCGAGGGCGATCGCAGCCAGACCCACCCCGCCCATGGCAGAGTGGACAAGCACCCTCTGGCCCTTCCGGAGGCGGGCCAAGTGCATCAGCGCATAGTACGCGGTCGTGTACACCGACAGCACCGAGGCCCCTTGAATCAGGCTCAAGCACGAGGGCTTGCGGAACACGGTGTGTTGATGAACCATCACGCGGTTGGCAATGCACCCGCCCGTGGTGAACACGACTTCATCCCCCGGACGGTGCTGGAGTACACCTGTCCCGACCCGGCGAACCGTGCCGCTGCCCTCGATTCCGATTTCGGTCCCCAGCGCCGACTGTTCGTACGCTGCGGGAGGCAGCATGTTCAGTGTCACCATGATGTCGCGGAAGTTGAGCGCCGCAGCGGACACCTCGATTTCAACACTGTCATCGTCCAGTTCAGCAGGCTGGTAGGCCTTCATCTGGAGACCATCCAACTGCCCGGGATTGAAGACTTCGAGCTTGTAGCAAGCGTCCTCACCGGCCTGCAATGGCGTGTACCAGGCTTCCTTGCTGACAACCCGGGGTGACCAGAGGCGTTGATCCCGAACGGCCAGTTCACTTTCACGCAGATCGACACGCGCCAGTCGCTCAAGTACCAACAGGTCCTCCTGCGAACCCAAGTCCACCAAACGGAAGTCCAGCGCGGCGTCCGTGGCCACTTCCATAGCCATGCTGCGTACTGCGCCCCACAGAACCTGTGCGCGGGGGTCCTCAACGTCCAGGACAGCACCGTGCGTGACAACGGTGAGACGGCATGGGTCTGCGGTGTTCCCCAAGCGACTGGTCACCAAGGCCTGCACCAAGGCAATGAAACGGGTGACCACGCCCTCGCCTGTGGGATCGTTTGGGTCCTTGCCACAGAAAAAGTCGACCGCACACAGTTCCCCCGCGAACGGCCATTCGTCGAGTAATTCGAACTTGCTGGCTTCAAACAGTTCCGATGGCACACAGTGCACATGCGCATTGTCAAACCGGGCCGCCCAGGATTCCGCCCAACTCCCGGTCTCACCCAGAACCCACCTTGGTCCGGGGCTCGACTCTGTGTCGAAGTCTTCTCCATCGGTCGCGGGTGCACGCAGAACGGTGGCATGTGTGCCGGTGTGCACCGTGGACCATCCTGCATCGGGCCTAAAGTTGCATCCTGGCTCGTGCAGGATAACGGCCAGCCCTCCGGGAACCGCCAGCCGACACAGGAGCTTCCATCCTGCATGGTCAACCGGCATCCGTTCGCTGTGGAGCAGCTGCAGTTCCGCGGTTGCCGGACGCAGGGGCCCCTGCTCCAGCATGGACATCGTTTGGTCCTCCGGAGCGATCGGTTCAAACCGCAGGGCTGCGCCCAATCGATGAAAATTGTCAAAGCAAGCCTGCGCCCCTTCCGGGCGGTCTGCCACAAGCCAATATTCAGTGTGGCAGTTCGCGCTCTCCAACAGCTCCACACACCGACTGAGAACCGTCTGATCGGGCTCACGACAGCCAGCCCATTCCACCACGCGGACAACCCGCCGTTCATTTCGGTCCATGCGCTGCAGGGACTCGATGATGGCAGCAGGTTCGTCCCCTGCGACCACCTCGGGCCCCATCGGGACATGGGCATCGGACAGGAACTTGGGTTGCCACGACACCACGTGCTTGCTCCGGGCCATGTCGTGCCAGTTGCTGTCGCGCGCAATCGTGTAGTAGTCGCCAAGAACCGCTATCAGTTCACCGGTTTCACGATCATAGAAACCGAGGTTGAGGTAGTGTGCCTGCCGTTGCTTGCTGGCAAGACTGGGCTGTCCAACTTCGTCCACCTCTCCCCAAATTTGCGACTGATCCGGGATAAAGCAGGTGATGCGGGGTGAAGTCTGCGGCCGAAAGAAAGTCAATCGGGCAATTCGGTGCGGCATGGAGAACATGTCGGTGTGCGGCAACAGATTGTTGAGCAGCACCTGCAGGATGCCGTCCAGCATGGTCGGATTCACGACCATGCCCTCGTCCCGCCCGTTGATCCACCACTCTTCGTCCATCTCCAACTCCACCAGCATGTCGTTGGTGTTGGGGTCCTGCCAATAGCGTTGAACCGTCCGGAAGCTGGGTCCGTAGCTAAACGTGTTTTCCAGAACAACCTCGACCCTCTCGTAGAAGTCGCGCCCCTCAACAGGGTTCCCGGACTTGAATCGGTCCAAATGCAACTCCGACAGGCTGCGGGGGATGCTGAGTTTCGGTTCCTTGTCCATGAGCCGCACCTGACCACGGCTGTGGATCTCGCTCACCGCGTCTTTGTCGTACGTCCTGGAGGAAATGGTGAATGTAAATGTGTCCGGCGTGTGCGGTACCGGAACCAGATGAGTTTGTAGTCGAACCGGGATCTGAGGAATGGGACATCCCTTCAGGCATTCCAGCTCTTCGATGTGGACCGGAACCCCTTCCAGGGCTTCCAAAACCATCTCGGCGTAGCCGGTTGCAGGCATGATGCTGGAACCATAAATCCGGTGCTCAGCCAACCAGGGAAAGTCGTTGACGGACAGTCTGGTTTCAAAGAGAAGAGAGTCGCTGGCCACCCGGCGCCCTACCATTGGACCATGGGAATTCTCTCCTTGTTGCAGCAGTGCCTCGTCGTCGACATATGGATCCGCCGCCGTGCTTTCATCCCTCGGATGAGCCGGCAGGAGATGGGCAATGGGGCGCGGACGCGGATACTGGGAGCGGAAATCCAACGAAATGCCGGCCTGGAACAGACGGCCCAATGCTCGATGGAAGTCGAGCCCCGGGTCCGAATCCCGCATCAATGTCGGCAGGCACACAGATGCAGCGGCGCCGGATTGCAAGCACTGGGCTATCGTGCCCTGCAGCGCACTGTGGGGTGCGACCTCCAGGACAACCCCGGGGCGGAAGTCGCGCAGAATCGCCTCCAGTGCCGCCCCGAATCGCACCGGCCGCCGGATGTTGCTCCACCAATATGCACTGTCCAGCACATCCACCCTACCGCCCGTAACCGACGAGATCATGGGTACATCAGTTTGGTATTCGCGCTCGTCGAGAAACGCCAGCGATGCCAAGACATCCTCATGGATTGGATCCATGGCGCGCGAATGAAAGGCGATGTTGCCAGGTATCAGTTGATGCTGGAGATTGTGCCGCTCCAACTCCTCAATGATGGGCAAAAGGTCCGTTTCACTGCCACAAACGACAGTGCTGACCGGAGAATTCTCACAGGCAATTTCCACCTGCACCGCGCAGTTTCGGCCCGAGCATGAAAGATCGCGCACATTGTCCAGCAGGTCCTCCACGCCAGGGCGATCCAGACCGACGACCAGCATGCGCCCCGAACCGGCAGTACGCTGCTGCAACGTGGCGCGATGATAGACAAGCCGCGTCGCTTCAGCCAGCGAAAGGGCACCACAGGCGTAGGCCGCCGCCACTTCACCGGAACTGTGTCCCACCACACAATCGGCGTACACGCCCCAGGTCTTGAACATCTCCAGCAAAGCACACTGAAGCATGAATGTGACGGGCTGGGCCAGTTCACACTCGTCAAGGGCTGCCTGCGTAGCAGTGAAGCAGGCTTTGCGCAGGGATACGTCCGAGTATGCGCGCCAATGTGCCTCCACGGCATCGACAACACGGCGGAACACCGGATGGGCGTTGTACAGATCGCGTCCGCAACCAGCCCACTGCGTGCCCTGACCTGAGAACACCATAACCAACGGTTGCTCTCCCTCGTCCACAGTGGCGACCGGTCCTGAATCCTGGCCAAACGCCTCCAACGCCTCAAGCAGATGGTCCCGGCTGCGGACCGCAAAGGTTGTCCGTGCCGGGAAATGGGTACGCCTCCGCGAAAGGTTTCCTGCCAACGTGTAGAGGTCCCAGGGATGAGACCGGATGGCTTCCCGCAGATCCCGTACGGTCTCGACCAGCATGCGGGGCGTGCGGGCGGACAGGGGGACCATGGTTCCGGCGTTGGCAGCCAGAGCCACCGACCAGACACGCGGTTCCTGCGGCCGGTACTCGCTTACCACGCAATGTCCATTGGCCCCTCCGAAGCCAAAGGAGTTGATTCCGACTACGGCGGGCCGCTCCGAAAACGGTTCGCAGGCCGTCAGCACTTGCATGTTGCCCCGTTCGAAATCGATCTCGAGATTCGGTACGTTGAAATTCTTCGAAATCGGTGCGAACGTCCGTTCCTGCATCATCAAAATCGTCTTGAGCAGGGCACAGTGAAAGGCAGCCGCTTCCATGTGCCCCAGATTGCTCTTGACACTTGACAGTCGCAGGGGAACTTCCCGGCCGCACCCACCGAACGCGTCTGCGATCGCGTTGCCTTCGATTCGGTCACCTACGACCGTACCCGTGGCATGTGCTTCGATGTAGTCGAAATCCTGTGGCTCCCTGCCGGCACGCGTATAGGCGATGCGCATGAGCTCCGCCTGCGAGTGCTGGGTAGGTGCTGTGATAAAACGTCCGCTGGCCAAGCCGCGGGCGCCATCGGCAGCTCCCGCTGTGTTTACGGCCGTGGCCTCCAGCACTGCATACACGCGGTCGCCGTCCCGCTCCGCAACCGGAAGGGGTTTGATTGCAAAGAAGAACACGCCTTCGGAGCGCATGTACCCATCCGCATCCGCATCGAATGAGTTGCATCTGCCATGCGGACTGATTACGCCCAAGGCATTGAACGCCGTGCTCAGTCTGGCGGATGCCATGGAATTGCAGGATCCTACGAGGGCCTGTTCGCAGTCACCGGCTTTAAGGGCATTCATCGCGGTGTGCAACGCGCTCAATCCGGCGGAACAGGCAGTGCAACACGTTATGGAAGGCCCCATCAAGTTGTATTGATAGGAAATCCGGTTGGCCATCATCGCCAGGCTTATGCCGATGACACTGAACATGTTGTTGCCATGCGGGGGACGGTAATTGGCTTCGGGGGGAGTCTGGGCTCCGACAAACACCCCGGTGGGGCTGTTGCGGAGTGCGTTGATACTCCAGCCGGAATGTTCTATCGCTTCCCAGGAACAGTTCATCAACATCCTGGCCATTGGACTGGCCTGTTCCATTTCGGTTCGGGACAGACCAAACAACCCGGCATCCAGCGCGAACCTCACATCATCATCGATCAGCCCTTCGTAGGGACTGGCGAAGCGGCCAAAATTGGCTCCGGAACCGATGGGCCGAACCCCTTTGCCGAAACGATCCGCGACGGGTGACCGCACCACATCCCGCGTGCTGAGGAGATGCCAGAAGTCGGCATCGGACCGCAGGGAACCGGGCAGGCGATGGCTGTAACCCACGATGGCAACAGCGTCTTCCAACCTTGACGGATTCATGCCGTCCTCCTCTGTATGTACAGGTGGCGCGCCGATTGTCGATCAAGCATGTTCGACATGCCAGTCGACAAAATCCGCATCATTTTGCTAATTCCTGCAAGTCCGGTGGGATGCATGCCGTTCGTGGGAACTCAATGGGATGAGGACCAGTGACAACCCTGTAGCCGTTGCCCCACAAACCCATCCTCAACACCATCGGACACCATTATTGGCCGGGTCCTGTGAAAGGCCAATCCGCCACGCGCGGGACCTAAGGCACCTGTCCACGAGTTCAAACGCGCCCCTCATGTGGTCCTGCATCCCGATCCGTACCAGTGGCCGAACGTGCAGGATCAGGACACCTGATGCCATCCAGCCGGAAGGCAGGAATATCCACCTCAGTTGCCCCGCCGACCCAAGGAGGCGACTTCGACTTTCCGTGTTGCATCGGCTGAAGGTCGCTGTGTCCGTCGTGCTGGCGGACCTCAACCCCAAGACAGCTGCGGCCAACGGCGTCTGCTCTGCCACCCAACGAGAAACCACACGTTGGAACCTGATCCAGTGCGGGTCAACTGCGCAGCCCAATCCGCCATTCCTTGGCACCAACAGGCCTTGCCAAGCACAGGCGTCCGGAACACCACCGCCTGCCCATGCACCATGAAAATTGATTTGGCATCACCCCTGCCGAAGTGGCTTCGGCAGGGGTTCAATGGACCACCGTAGAGCACTGCGCGCGGTCGACCACGGCTGGCGCGCAGGGTGCACACCCCCTGTTGTCGTTCCGGCAGTGGTCTGTCGGAGCGCTGGGATTCCTCACCACCCAACGGACCCGGAACGTGGCTGGCACGGCGGTCGATGCTGTCGTCCAAGGCCATGGTGAAGCACTATTGCAACCATTGCCGACAACAGCGAAGTACTTCCATGGAGCCCAGTCGGCACTGCCTCAAGTCAATCCTTGGACTGGAGCGTCTCCTCCAGCGTCTCGGATGCCACGCGGAACATGGAGGCTCGAATCTCCTGACGCCGTTGTCTCAATTGTTCCACGATCGCCCACAAGGCATCCTCGATCCGACGAATGGCGTCGTCGCGCTCCTCGGGAGCCAACGTGGTGGAATTTGCAAATTCGAATTTTTCGACCGTGAACCGGGCGATCTGACCAAGGTTGTCGCCCACAATCTCCATGTCCACCGAAGGACGGATCTGTGGTTCCTCAGTCGGCTGCTGTTGTTCAGTGTTGCCTTGGCCCATTGAGTTTCCTCCTTGTAATAATTGTTGTATGTTCACCGCTGGCAGCGAGAAGTGGTTTGTTGGCCAGTCCACAACCAGTAAAAACGCATGTGCCAGTCATGAATTCACAGGTGGCCACACGCCCCCTACGCGTCCGTGAACGCGCCCAACGCTACTGTGCGGGAGTCTTACACATTGATCACCTTGTCCAAAAAACTGACATCCAACGCATCCCGGACCGATACGGATGAAGCGCACTGGCCGGAATGCATGCCAGGATCGTTGAAGTGCCTGGCGGTAGCCAATAGGATCCGCAGGCCCGCACGACTACGTCAGTTGCTCAAGGTCCGGGAGCAGGGCCCGGTCGTCTGCTCCGATGGCCGAATTCAGCACCTCCTGGCGTTTGGCAGCATTGCCACCGGCGGCTTTGTCCCCAAGTTGGCCGCCCAGAGTACTGTCTTCCCATTCCCAGGTAACATTCAGAGGCATGGGAGAATCCTTCGGATCGAGCGTGGACAAAATCCAGGCCTGGCAGGCAAGCGGAACAGGGTACCGTGGGCGGGTGTTCTGAAGAAGCCGCCCAAGAGTGGCAACCCTCCTGCAGGTAATTGTACAGGATTTGAACGACGGAGTAATCAGTGCCATGCCTTCAAGCCCCAACAGATAATTTCTTTCCTATTGTGCAAACAGTTACAGCACAGAAATTCGTTTGTAACTTTTCATTACATCAGCTCATTTTTTCAATTCCAGCCGCAATCTGCAATTCAACGTCGGCCTCCGGGGGCGCCTTGGGCTTCAGAGGCGATTTCGAGCCACAATCCAACTGGTTGTGGCCGCAGGACCGAGCTATGCCGTACCATTGTGCACTGGAGTGCAAACGGCGATGCCGGGCATGTGGCGGTCCGCGTGCAGCGAGCGTTGACCACCCGGGAAACGGCGACGTCCCCATGTTCGACCTTCGCCTGTTGGGCTGCACCGCTCCATGACGGAGGCCGGAATTCGTCTCCAGCAGATGTTGCCCTTGTGCAACAACCCACTGTTTCAATTCGACCCCAATCAACCAGGCCTTGCACCTGGGCTGGGACCGGGACGGGCACCGTCGTCGAAGCCTCCTGTATGAAGGCGGCAACCTGAATGGGGAACAGTCAGTTGTCGATGGTGCCGTCCGGCACCAGTGAAATCAGGTCAACGGCAATGAGTGCCAACACATCAGTTTGTAAACCGACGGCACGGTTCGCCTCAATGGAGGAATGCTGGTGGCGTGCGTGCCATCGGGTCGGCTCCGTCACTGTGGTCCACGTGGACCTGTCCCCCTGTGCACTTCGGGAGCGGCATGCCGCATCGCTGTTGGACCCGATGGAACAGATGCATCGCCACCGCCTTCGCTCCGCCCGTCGAAAGCGGGAGTTCAGCCTTTGCCGCGCGGCCTTGCGTGCCATTATTTGTCACCGCCTGGATTGCCTCAATCGCGACCTTTCCTTTGGTCTATCCCGCTACGGGAAACCCTTTGCCCTTGTGGGAGGGACCCGGGCGCCTGTCAGCTTCAACCTCAGCCACAGCGGACTGCACGGACTAATCGCGGTTGATCGGGCAGGCCGCATTGGCGTGGACGTAGAGGTACGTCTGCCTCGTCCGGATCTTTTGGGCACAGTTCACACAGTCATGACGCCATTCGAGACCAGGACGCTGTCCAGGTTCCCGAAGTCCGAGAAGGATCACCAGCTGTATCGCATCTGGACCCTCAAAGAGGCCATTGCCAAGGCGTTGGGCATGGGTTTCTCCCTGGACTTGTCCGGCTTCTCCGTTCCCACTGCCATGCTGGACGGCATGCGGACCTGTGAATTCCGTTTTCCACACGATCCCTCCGTCCGGTGGCGACTGGAAGACTTGGGCAACTCCCTTTACGCGGCTGCGTTGGTGCTGGAACTCACGCAGGATTCCTTTGGACGTTCTTGACAGACCCCTCACCCAACCCCAGGTTCACCCGCGCCCGGTTCCTTACTCCGGCAACTCAGGATGGCAAAACGTGGCGGAGCCGGAGCCCAGCCGATGGCGGTTCCGCAAAATCGCCGGGCCCGTGAAGGTGGCATGCATCGCCCAAGGCCGATGGCGCCGCATTGCGCTCACGTCTTGCCACGGGAGCGTGCCGCCGTCAGTCCTGGCTGCTGAGTGCCTCACGAATGGACCGAGCCGAATGTGTCATTTCAGGAATTTGGATTGAGCTCCGGTCCATGGCTTGGCACCATCGTCGCGGGTGATGCTTGAATGTCCTTCCGAGTTAAGTATTGCCACGTGCATCCCAAACCCTTGGCGACTGAAGTTGGTTGGTGGCGTGTCACCCCGAGCATCCACATGAATCGGCTCTTGCCGAATGTAACAGGGACTGCCAAGAAGCGATCATCGCATGGATGCATCAAGCGCCAGGGCAATCGCAAAAGGTGTCATGCACAGCCTCGACTTGTACTACAATTGACTTGAAGATTATTGGCCCCTGCGGTGTAGGACTGTCCACACCGACGAGGGTGTTTGACTACGTTTTCTCCCGGTACTCCACATCGTTGGCTCCCGTTGCCTCCATGGACCTCGTCAAGTCAACCAAACGGTTGGGTCAGTCGTTTTGGCTTCAAGACTCGTCCTCGCTGATTGACCTCGGCGAAGAGCCCGCGGTGTTCCTCGGAGAATCCGGCCTTGCCGGCGTAGCCGGCTGCTTGACCCCCAGCGCGGACGACATCCGCAACCGCGAGTCGTGCCAACATGCGGTACAGGCCTGTTTCGAGGCACGCGACAGCATCGACGCCAGCGGGATTTGGGAAGGCCTGCTGCTGAAGGAAGCCGCCCTGCTGGCTGACAGCCTGATGCCGGAACACATCGCCTCGCGCGGATCCGAAGGCATCGTGGGCATCCCGCTCAGACCCGATCAGGTCTTCGACACGGAGGATATCCGTGCCTACGGCAGGCATATCGCCCGGCGCCTGAATCGGCACAACGTCGCGGTCCGGGTTCCGGCTTCGAACGCCGGCATCGGAGCCGTATCGGTTTTGATTGAAGACGGTATCAGTGTGTTCGTTACCGGCCTGATGGACCGCAATCGCTTGGGACGCACCCATGACCAGTATCTGGACGGGTTGAGCACCCGCGTGCACCGCCGGTTGCCAATCGATCACGTGCAGTGCTTTGCCGGTCTGGACATTGCAGGCATCGACTCGATGGTCGATCACTTGCTGGAGGAAGCCTTCCAGCACGATCCGCGCCCCGAACGAAAAATCGAACTCGAAGGCCTGAAAGGACGAGCCGCAGTGGCCACGGCCCGCCTGAGTGCCGCCATGAAGTCGCGCCGTCTGCAGGGCCCGAAGTGGAACAATCTGCTGCGCAATGGCGCCCGCGAGATGACCCTCGTGTGGGAAAACATTACGGCAACCGGCCGCTGTACGGCTCGCACCTATTTCAACAGCCTGATCGGCCCCGGTACCATCTCGGTACTCCCCATGGAGACATTGCAGAAGTTGCAAATCGATGGGGAGCCGTCCGTTTCACTGTTCCAGGGCTACTCTCAAGCCGACTCCCTGTTTGCCGAACTGACACGTATGGGCATTGAACTGCACAGGGAAATCGAACACACGATGGACCGCCAACTCGACCAGGCCCTGGAGCAATGGATCGCAACGCTGGAAGCCATCACGGAATTGCGCGCCGCGTCGCTGCTGTTCACCTAAACCGGTTGTCTGTACTGCCGCGGGGGCGATGTCCACGCGAACGTGCCGTACAGGCGACTTGCGTCAAGACCGGCGTCGCTTGAGAAACGCCTCAAAGTCTGCTTCGCGCAGCGAAGGCCGGTGGGCCGGCCTACCATGACTGTCGGCTCCCGGAGACTCGTCAACCGTGTCGACCGTCTGGTCTGTCTCCTGGTCCGAGAAGGTCAATGCCTCGTCCGGATCGCGTCCCTGCACCATCTGCAACAGGGGAACCAGGACACGCGCCGCGGTCTTCAGGTAGAGAGCTGCCAACTGCCGGTTCCCCGGCAGATTGAGAATCAGGGTGCGGCCGCGGATTCCCGCTTCCCCGGCCTCCAGTACGGCACCCATCGGATCCTGTGCCCACGCCTCCGATCGCATCCAGGGCAGCAACCCCGGCAGGGAGCGCTCCAGCACACTGCGCGTCGCTGCCGGAACCACCTGTCGGGACAGCGCTCCCGGAGCCGGCCAGGTGCCGCCCACGGTGAGAAGCCAGTCCACCTCCTCCTCGTCGCACTGTCTGCGCATCGCCTCCTCCACCACATACTGGTGGCCTGAAACCTGCAGCTCCTCGTGGAGCACGAGCCTGAGGCCGGGAAGGCCCCACAGCACATCCAGCAGGAAGGAACTGAAACCATCGTCCAACTTGGGATAGTGGAGGATGGAGGTGGTGACCAACAACATGCGCACTCGTACAACTGGTGCCGGGGACCAATCCGGCGTGGAGCGCGTCACCGGATGGAGACAGGGACTGACTCCGAAAACCTCGGAACCGGTATCCCTGCCCGCGGCCGGACCGCACAACCGTTGCCCTTCGCGGCGACAAACCTTGTTTGTTAAGGATAAAGGGCAACCATGCAAGGTTGCCCTGGCGGTCCTGGTGCCGGTCGGCGGCAAGGGTTGTCGGCCAAACCCCGGGCGGAGACTAACGCTTGGTGTATTGCGGGGCCTTGCGGGCTCGTTTGAGTCCGGGTTTCTTGCGTTCCTTTTTGCGCGGGTCCCGGGTAAGGAGGCCGAGGGATTTCAGCGTGGCCTGCAGTGCCTGCTGCGCCTCCGAACCTTCGTCCTCGCTCTTGACCAGGGCGCGCGCGATGCCGTGACCGGTGGCGGCAGCCTGTCCCGACTCGCCTCCCCCCTTGACCCTGACGCTTATATCCACCGCATGCAGCCGGTCGGTGGCCCGCAATGGAGCCAACACCCGTTTGCGACTGGCCTCGCGCCCGAAGAAATCCTCCATCGGCTTGTTGTTGACGATGATCTCACCCGTGCCGGGAACAATGCGCACCCTGGCGGACGCCGTCTTGCGCCTGCCGTTGGCCTCGACATATCTAACGTCCATGTGGTTCTGTTCCTACAGTTTTACCTGGCGGGGATTCTGGGCTTGATGGGGATGGACACCCTCGGCGTACACCTTGAGCTTGGACAACTGGGCACGGCCCTGACGCGTCTTGGGCAGCATGCCCTTGACCGCATCGCGCAGGACGCGGTCCGGGAACCGTTTCAACTGTTCCCGCAGAACAACCGAGGTCAAGCCGCCAGGATAGCCGGAATGTCGATGGTACTCCTTGGCATTGAGCTTGTTGCCGGTGACCTGTACCTTTCCACAGTTGATCACCACCACATAGTCGCCGTTGTCAACGTGGGGGGTGTAGGTTGGCTTGTGCTTGCCGCGCAACAGCGTGGCGATCCGGGTCGCCAGCCGACCCAACGTCTGGCCTTCGGCATCCACCAGCAGCCATTGCCGCTGGGCATGGGCCTTTTCGGCACTCAAACTGAAAGTCTTCACGCTTTGCCTGCCTTCCACATGTCCGAAATCGGAGTCGCATAGGTAACCCGGCTGAGCACCAATCCGTTGGCAGGGGCCGGGCCCGGTATCACACCGCCAACACTGTCCCTGAGGCTGCGCAAATCCGCGAGCGTCAGTTGCCGCCTGCCGACCTTAACCGTCAAGGCAACCATCCGACGCACCATGCGAAAAAGGAACGCATTGGCGGTCACCGTGAAGCGCAACGCCTGTAGTTCCCCGTTGCCCCAAACGGCCGGATTCCGTTCCCAGCGGGCCTTCAACACGGTGCGCACGGTATGCCCGCCGTCCGGAGCCGCGCCCAGAAAGCCGAAGTCCCGCGTGCCTGTCAAAAGGGATGCCGCCTGATTCATGCCGCGCAGGTCCAGGGGAACGGGCACGTACCAACAGGCACTCCGCTGCAATGGCCAGCGACGGGGAGCGGTTGGCAGCCGGTGGGACAGGACATGATACTCGTACGTGCGCGTCAGGGCATCGAATCGGGGATGAAAGTCCTCGGGCACCCGGTGCACATCCAGGATGGCGACCGATCCGGGCAGGCGGGAGTTCCAGGCACGCGCCAGATCCGACAACGAATGGTTCCAGCCAACATGCGCTGCGATGACCTGGCCGATGGCGTGCACGCCGGCATCGGTGCGGCCGGCCGCGGCAACGGAGACATGGGTTCCAACGCAGGCATGCAGGGCGGTCTCAAGCGCTTCCTGAACGGTGAAGGCATTGGGCTGGCGTTGATAGCCATGGAACGAACTCCCGTCCCACGCCACGCGCGCCGCCACCAATTGCCGGGACTCCGTTGCGAAATCAGGATTCGTCACCCGCAGCCGTCGTCAACGGGGAATCCACAAACTCGACCAGCACCATCGGCGCCGAGTCGACCTTGCGGGCCCCGAGCTTGATCATGCGCGTATACCCGCCGTTGCGCTCGGCGTAGCGCGGAGCCAGCGTTTCGAACAACCGCTCCACCGACGCGCGGTTCTGATTCAGACGGGACATCAGGAGGCGATAGGCGTGGACGCGGTTGCCGCCGGCCGCAAGACCGCGCTTGGCCTTTGTCACCATGCGCTCGGCTTCGCGGCGCATGACCCGCCCCCTGGCCTCCGTGGTGACAATCCGCTCATGCTCGATGAGCTGGTTGACCAGGTTGCGCAGGTTGGCCTTGCTGTGGCCGGGCGCCTTGCCCAGGCGGGTGTGCCTAACTCTGTGACGCGTGCTCATGCTCGTGTACTTCCTCGATTCAGGCCGCTTCCGGCTCGCTGACAGACGGAACCGGCGCGGGGACGGCATCGGCGTCGCCGGCTTCCGCCTCCGCCTCCAGGCCCGTAGCCTCGGCGTCTTCCTCGGCGTCTTCCGGCTCCAGGTACTCGTCCAGGTTCACGCCCGGCAGGCGCAGCATGTCCTTCTTGCGGAGCTGCGTAACGAGTTCGTCCAAGGACTTCTCACCGAAGTTTCGAATGGCCAGCATCTCCTCACGGCCCTTCTCCATCATCCGGACCAATTCCCCAACCGTGGCAATCCCGACCCGTTTGAGGCAATTGTAGGTCCGCACGTTCAAGTCCAAATCCTCGACCGAAGATTCGAATACGGCGTTGGGCATCGGTTCCACTTCCTCGACCACGGGCTCCAGCACCTCGGGGGTATCGGTGGAGACGACCCGCAGGTGCCGAATGAGAATGTCGGCAGCGGTCTGCATGGCTTCGGAGGGGTGGATCGATCCGTCCGTCCAGATTTCGAGTGACACCTGGTCGAGATCCGTCTGCTGCCCAACCCGGTGGTCCTCCACCGTGAACGCGACGTTCACAATGGGGCTGAACATGGCATCGATGGGCAGGAACCCGGGCGGGGTGTTGTTGCGTTCCTCTTGGCGGGAAAACCCGTAGCCCTGCTCGACAATCAGGTCAATCTCCAAGTCGGTGGCACTGTCCGCGGTCAGGAGATAGTGCTCCGGGTTCAACACCTCCACGTCGTGGCTCGCCATGATATCCGCTGCGGTGTAGATGCCCGGCCGCTGCACATGCAAGGTCAAGGGCGTGGGGCGGGCCGCATGGGATTTGAGTTCGATTTCGCGCAGGTTCAGGATCAATTGGGTCGTGTCCTCGCGCAGGTTGGGGATGGCGGAGAACTCGTGGTAGATATCCTGAATGCGTACCGCCGTGACGGCAGCCCCCTCCAGGCTGGACAGAAGGACGCGCCGCAGGGACACACCCAGGGTCGTGCCATAGCCGCGGGCAAGCGGCTTGAGCTGAAACTTGCCGTACTTGCGAGTTTCGTGCTCAGTGTGCAGCTTGGGCAGAACCGAGTGTTGCAATGTTCGATCTCCTCGCTGGGACGCGCGCAAGGCCTAGCTCAGCGTGCGCTGTAGTACTCGACAATCAACTGCACATTGAGATCCATCGGGGTCTCCTCGGGCCGCGGTGCCTGCAGCACGCGCCCCTCCAGGGAGGATGGATCAAAGGCCAGCCAACTGGGCAGAACGTCACCCGACCGGAACTCCTGCTGGCTGAAGTAGCGGTTGCCCCGACTAGCGGGACGCACGGTGATCACATCGCCTTCCGCCACCGTGTAGGAGGGAATGTTGTTGCGACGACCATTGACGTCGAAATGGCCATGGGTCACCAGTTGCCGAGCCTGAGCGCGGCTGGTCGCGTACCCCAGACGGTAAACCACATTGTCCAACCGCCTCTCAAGCAGACTGACCAGGACATCGCCGGTCAGGCCCGGGGCCCGCGTCGCTTCGCGGAAGTACCGCCGGAACTGCTTCTCGTAGACGCCGTAGATACGCCGCGCCTTCTGCTTGGCGCGCAACTGCATGTTGTAGTCCGATTCGCGCCGGCGCCGCATGTTCTGCCGCGCGCCGTGTTCACCGGGGGCGTATCCCTTCTTGTCAAAGGAACAGTTTGGGCCCGTGCACCGGGTCCCCTTCAGGTACAGCTTTTCACCTTCGCGGCGACACAGGCGGCACACTGCGTCCGTATATCGAGCCATGAATCCTTCCTTGGAAAACCGCCGGGAACCGGACGGGAACTGCGGGGGCCTGACTAGACCCGCCGCTTCTTGGGGGGGCGGCAGCCGTTGTGGGCCAGCGGGGTGACATCCGTTATCGACAGAATCTGCAACTTGGCCGCCACCAGGGCGGACAGCGCGTTCTCGCGGCCGGGCCCCGGTCCCTTGACAAACACGTGCACCTCGCGGACACCAAATTCGTTGTAGGCCTTGGTACCAGCCTGCTGGCCGGCCAAGCCGGCGGCATACGGTGTGCTCTTGCGGCTGCCGCTGAAGTTGTTGCAGCCGCTGCTGCTCCACACCAGCACCGCGCCGGCGTTGTCCGTTACGGTCACAATCGTGTTGTTGAACGTAGCCCGGATGTGAACCTGGCCAAAGGGAACCTGCCGCTTGTCGCGACGAGCCCCGCGTGTGGGTCGAGCCATCTGAAGCCGTCTGCTCCGTGGTGTGCTGCTGAATCGGGAAAGGGTTGGTGCGCAGTGGGTTCGGGAACGACCCCGCCGCCGAAACTAGTGTGCGACCCGGCGCCGGCCGGCCACGGTCTGCCGTCGGCCGCGGCGCGTGCGGGCATTGGTGCGCGTGCGCTGGCCGCGGGAGGGCAGGTTGCGTCGGTGCCGCAGGCCCCGATAGGAGCCAATCTCCATCTGGCGGGACAGGTTCATCTGCACCTCCCGCCTCAGGTCGCCCTCGACCACGAGGTTGACATCGATGAACTCGCGCAGGCGGCTGACATCGGTTTCGCTCAGGTCCCTGACCCGCACCGTTGGATCCACCTGGGTCTGGCGGCAGATGTCCGCGCTGGTGGTTCGCCCGATGCCGTAGATATAGGTCAGGGAAAACAGGATCTGCTTGTCCCTGGGAATGTCAACTCCCGCAATACGAGCCATAAAAACCCCTGTGTGGCGTTGCCGCAAACCGATCCCGACGGACGCGGGTTCAGCCCTGGCGCTGCTTGTGCCTCGGATTGGAGCAGATTACGAACAGTGTCCGCTTGCGTCGCACCATGCGGCAGTTGTCGCAAATCCTCTTGACGGAGGGCCTTACCTTCATCGCATCTTCCTCGCGCGCGGCCAAGGCGGCCCGAAGCGCAGACGGGCATGGTACCGAAATCTCAGAGGCAAGTCAAAATCTGTGGTCCTGCATCCGTGATCGCCACGGTATGCTCAAAGTGGGCCGAGAGACTTCGATCCTGGCTGATCACGGTCCACTCGTCCCGCAGGAGCCGTGTGCGCCAGGTGCCGATTTGGACCATGGGCTCCAGGGCCACGGTCAGGCCGGGCGGAAACGGACAGTTGGCTTCCTCGGAATTGGGCCGCAGGAAGTGCAGCAGTTGCGGCGGTTCGTGCAGCTGCCGCCCGACCCCGTGGCTGGTGTATTCCCGGACCACCTGGAGATGCTCCGCATGGACATGGGTCACGATGGCGCGGGCAATGTCGTTGCCCGTGCCGCCCACGCGGGCCGCCTGAATGGCAGCGTACAGGCTGTCCTCGGTGGCCTGCAGCAAGTGCCGGGCCTTCTCGCCGATTTCGCCAACCGGATAGGTCCAGGCCCTGTCACCAATGAACCCGTTGTGCACAACGCCGACATCGATGCTGACGATGTCGCCCTCGCGCAGGATCCGATCGGCAGCCGGAATCCCGTGCACCAGTTCCTCGTTGACGCTGATGCAGGTGTGGCCGGGAAACCCCTGGTAGCCCAAAAAGGCGCTGCTGCCGCCGGCCGCGGCAATGAAGTCGGCACTCAGGTCGTCCAGTTCGAGGGTGGACATCCCTGGCCGGATTGCATCCGCCAGCATGCGGTGAACCTCGGCCACGATCCGGCCGGCCTCCCGCATGCGGGTAATCTCATCGGAAGTCTTGACCGTCCAGTCGGGCTTGAAGGATCCCTTGCCCTTGCCGCGCGCGGCTGCCAAACGCCGCGCCATCCTGCGCCGCCGTCTGCGGAATCTCATTCGGGCGCGAACTCCACGAGGCCGGCCAGTGCCTCCCTCAGGCGGCCGCTGACCTGGTCCGGCGCGCCATCCGCCTCCACCGTCAGGAGTCTCCGCAGGGCATGGTAGTAGCCCAGGAGCGGCGCGGTCTCCCGGTAGTAGGCCAGGATGCGTCGTTCCACCGTGGCAGGATTGTCGTCGTCGCGCTGGTACAGCTCGCCGCCACACTGGTCGCAGATCCCGTCCACCTGCGGAGGGGCAAACCGAATGTGGCATATCAGACCGCAGTTCCGGCACTGGCGCCGGCCCGTGATGCGGTTCATGCACTCCGTGTCGTCCAAGTTCAGGAAGACCGCCTGCAGGGTTGCTGCTTCCGCTTCTGCGATCTCCGCCATGGCGTCCGCCTGAATCAGATTCCGGGGAAAACCGTCGAGCAGGGCGCCGCCCGCACAGTCGGGCCGCGCCAGTCGGTCCCGGACCATGTCGATCGTAACCGTGTCCGGCACCAGGTCGCCGGCGTTCATGATGCTCTCGGCCAGCAGCCCCAGTTCCGTGCGCTGCTGGAGGTTTTCCCGAAACAGGTTGCCGGTCGACACATGCGGCAGGCCGCTGGCTGCGGCCAGCTTTTCCACCTGGGTACCCTTGCCGGCGCCGGGCGCGCCCAGAAAAATCAGGTACAGCACTGAAATCACTCCGGTGCCCGGGCCGGGCCGCCGGGACGGTAAACCGTCCCGGATCCGTCCGCTAGCGAATGAACCCCTCGTAGTTGCGCATCATGAGCTGCGACTCGATCTGCCGCATCATGTCGAGCACCACGCCGACCACAATCAGCAGACCGGCACTCGAAATCAAGAGCGTACTCTGGCCACCGCTCACCGCGCCGCCGCCGAACACCAGGCCCACCAGATAGGGCAGGATGGCAATGAAACCCAGGAACACCGCGCCAAAGAAGGTGATGCGCGAAAGCACCCCCTGGAGGTACTCGGCGGTGCGGGGCCCGGGACGCAGGCCGGAGATAAACCCGCCCTGCTGGCGCAGCGTGTTGGGCAGGTCCTGCTGTCGAAACATGACGTCGGCGTAGAAATAGGTGAACGCCACCACCAACAGGAAATAGGCCAGCCAGTAGGCCCAGTTGGATGGGGACATGATGTTGGCCACCACCGCCGCGGCCTGGCCCAGCCACCCGCTCGAGGTGGTCATGAAAGAGGCCAGCGTGCTGGGGAAAATCAGCAGGCTCTGGGCGAAAATCAGGGGAATCATGCCCGTGCTGTTGATTTTCATGGGGATGTAGGACGACTGTCCACCCACCACCATCTGCCGGTTGCCGCGCATGGCGCGCACCCGCCTTCCGTACTGCACCGGAATGCGTCGCTGCCCCTCGTTGACCCAAACGATCAGGGCGATGGTGAGGATGGTAATGATGGTGAAAATCACCAGCAGGTCCCAGCGTCCGGACACCACAATCTGCCTGACCTGCTGGGGCAGACTGGCCACGATCCCGGCAAAGATGATCAGGGACACGCCGTTGCCGATGCCCTGCTGCGTCAGCAGCTGGCCCAGCCAGACGGCAAACATCGTGCCGGCGGCCATGCCCACCACAATGGTCAGGGACGACAGCAGGCTGGAACCGGAGAAGCCCCAGTTGGTAAATATCGGCACGCCCCCGCCGAACGACGAGTTCAGCAGCGTCGCCTGGCCCACGGCATACACGATGGCAAGGGGGATGGTCAGGTAGTAGGTGAACTTGTTGATTTGCCCCCGGCCGCATTCGCCTTCCCGACTCAGTTCCTCCAGCTCGGGCCCA
>JAPPAJ010000319.1 GCA_026705565.1 Caldilineaceae bacterium
CAAGACATGGATCTGAAGGAGCGCAGCTTCGATGCCACGGTCTTCACCAAGAACCGGCAACGGCTGCTGGCGTACGACGCGGGCCGGGCCCTTTTCGACGAGGTGGTGTGGGTGGCCGACGAAGAAGGGCTGCTGTCGGGCGAGCACTTCAGCGTGGACGGGACACTGATCGAGGCTGTGGCCAGCCTCAAGAGCTTCCTGAGAACCCACTACCGGAACGCAGAGCAGACCAGTGTGGCCGACTACTTGGTGGCGACGGACTACCATCTGATGCGCCTAGCCAAGCTCTTGGACGAGCCGGTGACTGCAGCAGAGCCGTCCGGATGAGACAACAACAACTCTGCGCGGCTACCAGGGGACATGCGGTACCGCAACAGGGGCTTCATGGCCCATCGGACTGCCCGAACTCCGGTTCCGCGTACCTTACGCCGTTGCCGATCGCTTCCCAAACCAAATCTTCAGCAGCTCGCTAGGGCAGGGAGTGCTGCGCCCTGCCCTAGCCGGCAACATCTTTATCTCGAAAATTGTTCACGCCATCGACATTTATAAAAGGCCGCCAAATATCATGCTACTGCAGCAATTGTTCAACCTAATCTATTCAAAGAGAAGAAACATGGCAGACCCCACGCCGATTATTTCCCAACTTACCAACTTGGTCAACAAACAAGGTTTCATTTATGCATATTGCACATTGGTATTGAAAAATATTGCTATTGCACCATCCGACATCTTGGACGTCAACTGGACCAATCGCCTCAATCACAAAGAACTATCATTTCTACTGGGGTTGATGATCAAGAATCCCATAACCCTAGAACTCCCCAAATGCAAATTTTCATTTGAGCGTCAACAAAAAAAGGCAGGCCGCTTGTTAGAGGAACTCCACAATTCTGTTTCATTGTCCGAGTTCCCGTCATTTTCTGACCTACAATCAGAGAAATTTAATTCTGTCGAAGAAATTCTGAAACTCCAACCGCTGGTTGAGCCGATTTTTTATGACAATCCGGGAGCTTACGACTTCCAATGGCTCGAACTAGCATCCTATCGGTACGCCTACGACGAAGAGTGGTTCGAGAACTCATTGGGAATCAGTATACAATCGATGATCAACATTGCTGTTGAGATCAAAGGTACAAGAGCTAATCCACGGGAGAATGAGTGCGCCAATACTGATTTATTGGATGTGTTCTGTATTGACCCTACGCAGCTGCACAGCGAGCCAGCAGAAACGGTAAATCGCTTTTTTGACCTGTTCTCATGCCAACCTGGGGAAGCCAATAAAAAGTTTGACCATATTAACGACGTCAATGATGCAGAGATCACACCGTTGATCATGCTTGATCAACGTTACTTTTTGGCAGATCACACTTTTTTGAACCAATCCATCTATGAAAGTCCATATTACTGGATGTGTGAAGACAATAAATACAGCCAACAAGCGTTGCGCAACCGAGGCCCAGCCACCGAAAGAATCGTATATCACATTTTGTTTGATTCCAATCAGAATGGCCGAACATACCAAGGAGTGAACATTTTAAAGGGCAAACAGATAAAAGCTGAGATTGATGTGCTTTTTATCTATAGCAACAAAGCATTTGTAGTTCAAGTCAAATCAAAAAAGCTTACAGCATTAGCGAAAAGAGGAGACAGATCCAAATTGAAAAATGATTTCCAAATAGCTTGTCAGGGTGCCTATACTCAGGGGCTGAGTTGTCGGTCCCTTATATTGAATGACAACACAGTCAAGCTAGTGGATAACAAAGGCAGTCGGGTAAACATTTCATCCGTGGACGAGATTTATATTCTGTGCATTACTGGTGACAGCTATCCAGCACTGCAAGCCCAACAAAGAGCCCTATTGGAGAAGAAAGAAGGCGATCCGTTTCCGTTGATAATGAGTGTATTTGATTTGGAGATCATTTGCAGTCTCCTCAAGGATCAAATTGATCTCCTCTATTATGTGAGTCAACGTACTGGCCTTGGAAATCAATATATTATGAACTCGGAAATGGAGATTCTTGGATTGCATTTGCGGTCTCCTCTAGGGAAGTCTCGCGATTTTGATGTTGTAGTCCCTGAACCACAGCTTGCGAATGTTGTGGATGTCTTATTTCCTGCAAGTAAAGGCCAACCATTGCCAGGTGTAGACACAAGTACGGTGATCAGTTCCTACTGGACTGAGAACACCAAGTCGTTACATGCAGAATTGAAACACCTAGGAGGTCCTTTTGTAGTTGATGTAATTTTTTCGTTTTATGGGCTTACATCTGAGTTTGCTGATCGCGTTGTTAGTACATTCGATTCAGCGAAAATGCAAACTATGCTTGATGGCAAGATGCATGATTGTTCTTTTAGATTGGAAGGTGGAGAGTTGGGGATCACACTTACCAGTTTTCCGATTTATTTTACTTCTGCACAAGTGAGATCAATTTGTTTCAAACTTGCTCTTCGACACAAGAGTGACGCCGATAAGTGGTTTGGCTTGATTTCGATTCAGACTTCGTCATCTGTGGTTGATGGATATTGGTTTATGAATAGAAATTGGAGTTCTCCTCAAATCAAAATTCGAAACATATTGACATGATCTGGATGGCGCGCGGCGGTACGTGCCTTAGAAAGCAGCTTTAGTATCCAGTCTGTAGACGAGTCTCCAGTAGATGTCCAATAAAATTGTCGACTTGCTTGGGCCTGCTGTTGCTGGGATGCAGCTCATTGGAGTCGTGCCTGTACTTGACCAAGGCAAACATCAGCAAAAAGTGGAAGCAGCGGAGCGTGAGAGCTTAGTTCGGGGAACGATGCCAGCATCTTCCGCGCGGCTGGACCGCTGAATCACTTTCCTGCCCATCGTCCACCGGCAGCCTGTTCTGGGCAGTAGCTACGCTCTAGTCTAGGTGCTCCATGTCCAACGACACATGGTCCTCACACATCTCCCTTCAAAAGGTCCTAGGGATCTTCCATTGCGAGGTTGCTAACCTTCACCAGAGTGATTACGTACATCTCTCCAGACCTCATGTGCTCGTACATAGTGCCTGCCACCTGTTCCTCGTCGACATTGGAGCCCGGTTCCACCTGACTGTGGACACCATCCCCGGCTCCAAGTCCCCATCTTCCTTGGGATCTACCAAGAGTGATCCGGTCGGACTTGGGACCGATGGGCGCCAATCAACGCTGTACCTGGCTGTCTGCACCGAGTACTTCGGCCAGAATCTCGATCCAGTGGCTGTTCTCCAGCGGATGACACCGAACCGAGGAACGAAAAACCTCAGTGAAATTATGGTGAAGGCAAAAACACTGAAGTCGGTTATGTCTGCTGATCACCGGTCCCGGCTGAGCCAATGCCAAATCCGACGTTCTTGGAACCTCTGCAGCCTACAATTGCGATTGCTCCGCGCATGCTCGTGAGAAACCTGCGACAATTCCTGTATACTGCGAACCTGATAGGCTCTGGGTACCTTTGGCCCGTGACCAGCCCCAACACTGACACAGGATTTCCATGCGTACGTTGATCTTCCTAGTGCTGATCCTGCCGGCAGTATTGGCCGCGTGCCTGGTGCCCCCGATGCAACCTGAAATCGATCCCGGGGCGCCAACCCCGCAGCCTGCAGCCGATCCCGGACCTACCGATGGACAGGACCGACCCGTAGTCAGATCCGACCTTCCGGACCTGGGACCGGCACCGGAAATCGCCAACACGGTCTGGATCAACAGCAACCGACCGCTGCGCCTGGCTGAATTGGAGGGCAAGGTGGTCCTGATCGACATGTGGACCTTCGGCTGAATCAACTGCAAGCGCACGATTCCCTCGTTGAGGGAATGGAACTCCAAGTACGCGGACCAGGGTCTGGTCATCATCGGCAACCACTATCCGGAATTCAATTACGAGCGGGATCTGACCAATGTGGAGCAGGCGGTGAAGGACCTGGAAATCGAGTACCCGGTCTGCCTTGACAACGACGGTGCCACCTGGCGCGCCTTTGGCAACCGGTACTGGCCCACCAAGATCCTGATCGACAAGCAGGGCCATATTCGCTACCGGCACATCGGCGAAGGCAGGTATGCGGAGACCGAGGCCGCCATCCAAAGTCTGCTTGCCGAGGAATACCCCTCGTCCTAAAGACCGGGCCTCCCCCGATGGGCGGCCATCTCCTGCATTAACCCATCCCTTTCGGTGATGCCATGACGTGGAAAGTTGTGTATATCGATCCCTGGCGCAAGTCCGACGAGCAGTTGGCGATCGAGCGTACGTACTGGGACGGGCTGGATGTGGACCTGGTGATCGTGGATCCGCCGGCCCGCACCGAGCAGGAAATCCTGGCGGTGGCGCACGATGCCGACGTGGTCCTGTTCGCCGGCCAGTACACACCCTTCAACGAGACGGTGTTTGCCGGCCTTGAGAAGTGCTTGTTGGTGCAGCGCTACGGCATCGGCATGGACAGCGTGGACCCCGAAGCGGCGACGCGCCACAACATCATCGTCTCCAATCTCGCCGTTTTCTGTGTGCACGAGGTGGCGGACCAGACAGCTGCCCTCATCTACGGCGCAGCCCGGCAGATTGCCTTGTGCGATCGCGCGCTGCACCAAGGCCAATGGGCTGAAATCCGTCCCCGCATGAAACCCGTGCACCGGATGAACCAGCAGACCCTGGGCCTCATTGGATTCGGCCGCATCGGCAAGGAGGTGGCAAGGCGCATGCGGCCTGCCATGCACCGGATCGTGGCCCACGATCCTTGGGCCAATGCCGAAGACGCGGCGGCGCTGGATGTCGAACTCTGGGATCTGCCGTCGGTTCTGCAAGTCTGTGACTACATTTCCGTGCACGTGCCGCTGTCGCCGGCCACGCGGGGCCTGATTGGCTGGGATGAGCTCAAGAAGATGAAGCGGTCCGCCTTGTTCATCAATACCAGTCGCGGCGGGGTCATCAACGAACCGGACTTGATAAGGGTGCTGCAGGAGGATCGCATCGCAGGCGCCGCGCTGGATGTCTTCGAAGAGGAACCGATGCCGGCGGATCATCCGTTCCGCACCATGGAGCAGGTCACCCTAACCCCCCATACGTCAGGCGGGTCCGTGCACTCCCACATCGAAGCCCAGCACACGGTAGGCCAAGCCGTTTCGAACGTCCTGCGGGGATTCCTTCCGCCACACGTCTTCAACCCGGGCGTTACGCCGCGGGCCGACCTCAAACCCGCGCCGGACTGGACTCCGCCGTTTAGCATTGACTAATCGCGCCGGGCAGGAGCACGCTTGTACGATGCAACCTGCCCCGGATTGGAGCAAATCGCAGGTTGTGCACCTGCGGTCTGTCGGACGGACCCCGTGTAGGCCCAAACCGAAGTACAAGCGCTGGGGCTGTGTGGACTTCCGGGTGCCGTGACCGGCACTCTCAAAGGATCCTGAACCTGCAGTTCCCTTGGAGGGAACGTCTGTGCCTACCCCTTCAGAGCCCCGAACGTCAGACCGCTGGTGATGTACTTTTCCAGGGCCATGCCCGCCGTGACCACGGGAATCACGCTCACCAGCGAAATAGCGCTCATGTTCCACCATTCGGTGTAGCCAGTCTGGCTCACCTGCATCCCCATGAACAGCGGGATGGTGATCGAGTCCCGGAAGGTCAGGGTCAGGGCCACGATGTACTCGTTCCAGGCCCCAATCAGCGACAGCACGAACACGGCCACGAGGCCCGGCGCCGCCAGGGGCATGGCGATGCGAAAGATCACCACCAGGCGATTGGCCCCGTCAATCAGGGCGCTTTCCTCGATTTCGACCGGCAGGCCCTCGAAGAAATCTCGCATCACCCACACGATGAACGGGATGGCGCCGGCGGCATAGACGATCACCAGGGCCGTCTTGGTGTCCAGCAGTCTCAATTCCCGGAACATCACTAGGAAGGCCAGTATGAACAGGGCGCCGGGAAACATCCGTTGCGCCATGAACCCAAGCACGATGGAGTTGTTCTTGCCGTTGAAGTCGAAGCGGGCCAGGGCATAGCCTGCCATCGAGCCGACCACCAGGGCGATGGACGACGAGACGAACGCCACGATCATGCTGTTGGAAAAGGGCTGCATGAACCAGCCCAGGCGTTCGACAAACAGGTAGCGCCAAGCGTGCAGTCCCGGCTCAAAGTCCAGAAAAGGCATGTAGGTCGCCTTGATGGACATGTCCACCGGATTCTTGAACGACGTGATCAACACCCAGTACATCGGGAAGACCAGCGTCAGCGACCACAGAATCAAGATCGCATAGGACACGCCGCGGATGAACCGCCGTTGTGTGGATACCTTCACTTCTGCGCCCCGCTTCCTTGACCGGCCCCGACTCAGTCCTTCGTCTGGGACATGGTGCGGCGCGTCAGGGCCAGGAACGCACCGCCAAACACCACCATCACCAACAGCAGGAAATAGGCCTGGCTGCTTCCAAACGCCAAGTCGCCGCCCTTCACACCGGCCCGGTAAATGGCCAGTGTCACGGACTCGGTTGCCTGACCGGGTCCGCCCCCGGTCAGGACCATGATGATGTCCACCACCTTGAAGGCGTCAATGATTCGAATCAGCAGCGCCGTGGCCGCGATGGGAAGCACCAGGGGCAGCGTGATGCGGAAGAAGGTCTGCCAGAAGGAGGCGCCGTCGATGGAGGCCGCCTCGCGCAAGTCGTAGGGCACCCCCTGCAATCCCGCCATCAACATCAGGATCATGAAGGAGCTCCACTGCCAGACATCGATCACCATGATGGTGAACATGGCCCAGTTGGGGTGGGTCAGCCACGGAATCCCCTCGAATCCCAGCCACCGAATCAGTGAATTGATCGGTCCGATGTCCTCCTGGAACAGCATGCGTCCAATTACGAACGCGACCACCACCGGACTCACCATCAGCGGCATCAGGAACCAGGTGCGGAACAGCTTCAGGCCCCGCGTGACGTTGTCCAGGCAGACTGCCAGCACCATGCCGATCAGGAACTGCATCGGAACCACCCCCAGCATGAACACCACGGTGTTCCTGGCGGTGCGCCAAAACGAAGAGTTGCCCAGCAGTTTCTGGAAGTTGTACAGGCCGACCCATTCGGTCTCCACCCCGACCCGGAACAGGTGCAGGTCGGTGAACGCCGCGTACAGAGTCCAAACCACGGGTGCAATGAACAGCACCGTGGTCATCAGAAGGGACGGCAGCAACAGCAGCCACTTCCACAACCGATCGTGGATGGAAAACTGCAACACACCGCGTGCCGGAGGCACGGAGCGTTGGGCAGTGGCCATCAGTCAGGCACCTTGACAGGTTGCAGGAAGGGCGCAAGTGCGCCCTTCCATGCATTTCATGCTTGAGACGGGGAAACGAACCACAGCCCGTCCCCCGCCTTCAGTATTGAAACCAAACAGCGACTAAAGGCCCAGCGTGAGCCGATACAGCTCCGCCTGGCGTTCCTTGCCGCCCATGCGGTCGCTGATCTCGTCGAAGGCCGCCGCCACTTCGTCCATCGCGCCCTGTGGGTCGATCTCGTTGGCCATGGCCTTGGAGACACCCAGTTCAAGGGCGTCGCGGTACTGAACCCAGCCGCCAAAGGCTTGGTCGGTGACCGCGTTGGGATGATCCAGCGTTGCCTTGGCCGCGTTCAGGTAGTCCACCGCGACCTCCTCGCCCAGCTGCAGCGGACCGTTGGCGAATTCGTCCACGGCCTCGAGCTGGCTGAAGCGATACGGACTACAGCCCGTCAGGTTGGTGACGAACCATATGCCCGACTCGGGCTTGGTCAACTCGATCGCCATGTTCCAGACCTGCTCAATGACGCTGTCATCGGTCAGGGCCGAAACCGCGATTACCCAGCCACCAAAGGCCAGGAAAGGCGCTGCGCTCGGTTCCTCGAAGGACTCCCAACCACCTTCCTTGTGGTTGTAGACCTCGTACGAACCCGGCAGGTGGTTGTAACCCTGCTTGCCCTGAATGACGGAAAACTCGCCGGCAGCGGCGGTCGTGACAGCATCCCAGTTGTAGGTCTGCACCACGCGTCCGCCGTTCATGGCGTTGAGCGAGTCGCCATAGGTGTAGCCGGTGCCGCCGGGCGGCGACCAGTTCTGGTTTTCCTCCACCCACTCGGTCAGGGCGCGTACAAAGCCGGGGTTGTTGACCCGGGCCTCGCCCGTGTCGATGTCGATGAAGTAGGAGGGATCGTCCGGATGCTTGGCATAAGCCGTGGCGCGGGAATGGAAGCCCCACCACAGGGTGTCGCCGCGCTTGTTCATCGTGGCGATTCCGTAGTCGTCCTCTTCACCGTTACCATTCCAGTCCCAGCCCGTGAAGTGCTCCGCAATGGCGCGCCACTCGTCCCAGGTCTTGGCCCCCGATTCGGGATCGAGCTGGTAACCGGTCTGCGCCTCGAAATCGGCTGCAATCGCCGAGTCCGCAAAGAGATCCTTGCGGAAGGACGAGTAATGGATGTCGCCGTCGTAGGGCAGGGCATAGACCTGGCCGCCCCAGGAGAGTGTGCCCACAATGCTCGGCAGGACATCGTCGAAGTCAATGGCGTCCAGCACAAAGTCCGGAATGGGGTAGAGTGCACCGGCGTTGATCACGTCGGAGCGGGCATTGGACGGGAACTGGAAGACGTCGGCCAGGTACGTGTCCGTGGCCACCGACTGCATGATCTTGTCCGTCAGTTCCTGCTGTCCGAAGGAACCGCGCTCCCATCCGTAGCCAACCTCTTCCAGCCAAGGAAGAATGAAGCGTTCCACCGTCGCGCCCATGCCTTCCAAGCCGGCGTAGCGGATAACCGCCTGTTCGGCCTGGGCAACACCGGTGCCGTCACCGGGAGCACCCGGCGCACAAGCCGCCAGTGCCGTAATGCCGGCCGCGGTGCCGGACAGGCGCAGAAAATCGCGTCTTGTTAGATCACGACCCATATTCAATATCCTCCTGTGAAGAAAACGCGCCCAACCCACCTCACCACTGATGGCAGGCTCGGAGGCTGAAGCGCCGAGGCGGCTTAAGTATATGGCACAGTGCGGCTGGCGGCGGCCCTGACCGGGCTGTTGCGCTCTCCAATACCGGAGGCCATTCAAACGACGGCCCGGGCAAACCCCATGATTTCCGGGAACACAATGGACGGATGGCGATGGAGGTAGCGAGGTGGGATCTGGTGCGGCTGCATGTTGTCCACCGACGAGAAACCGCAGCCCTGCAGGAAGGCCGGCACTTCCGCGGGATCGTAGGCCGACACCCAGGGCTCGCCGTACTTGGCCACGAAGGCGGCACACGTGTCCCGCAACTCCTTCCAGTCGTCCGGGATGTGCTCCGCGTCCGCCATGTAGTCCAGACACAGATCCGTGCCCGCAGCCATGTGGCTCGAAATTGAGGTAAGCGTCTTCCTGGTCGCCTCTTCGGTCAGGTAGAAGGTAACCCCGAGCCAGACGAACACGGCCGGCCGTTCCCGGTCCACACCAGCGGCCTCAAGCACCGTTTCGAGCCGATCCGTTTCCAGATTGGCCTCCACGTAACGGGCGTTGGCGGGCCGTTCCAGGCCTTGCTTATCCATACGGCGGAACTTCTCGCGCTGGGTGGCGGCCTGATCGATTTCCCATAGGCGGATGCGCGCCATCAGATCGCGCCGGCGAAGGGCCAGTGAGTCATAGCCAGCCCCCAGGATCACCACTTGCTCGACACCCCGTTCCACCGCCGCTTCCACAATTTCCTCGGCCCACCGGGCCCGCACATACACTTCGGGCATAAGCCGACTCTGCTTGCCCAGAAGTCCGTACATCATGATCCAGGTCAGCATCCGGTTGCTGAGGACGACCTTCCAGAACGGCGGCAACAGCATGAACGCCACGCTGTCGTCGAATACCGGCGGCGAATACTCGCGGACATGCAGGGCGCGGGCTACCAGGACCATGTCGGCCGTGGTACTCGGCTTGTTGGAGGTCTTGTTGTCAGGCATGGATTCCCGGTTCAAGCCATGCCCCTGGACCGTGCCGATGCCGGGCACCGGCAATCAATGATCGCGGCACTCCAAGACCGGCGGCACACCCGTGGTCAATAGCTCCACGACCAATGACTATAGCAGTCGCGGAAGCAGACCCAGTTGCGCCCCACATTCCGTCGCCCACCGCATTGCGGCAGCCGCCACCGCATCCTGCCGTGAACTCCATGTGGAGCCTGTGCCATAATCCCACCCATTCCATACGCATCCGACGGACGCTTTCGCCTGTCGGGTACCGAGCACATGCAAGGGGTTTACGGACATGGCCGGTTTGACAGCCGAACAGTTGAGGCACTTTGACGAGTTCGGTTATGTAAAGGTTGAAAAGCTGATGCCCCAACGGGTATTGGACGACCTGATTGCGGAGTACGGGACGGTTCTGGACACCTTGGCGGAAGACCTCCATGCCGAGGGTGAGATCGAGTCCACCTACGAGGAGTTGCCGTTCGGAGAACGCCTGACCCGGATCTACATGGACACCGGCAAGGGGTTTGCCCAGTACTTCGACTTCCACCTGCCGGGGTCGGCCACCGAAGAGGACACGCCGTTCTGGACCGGGCCGGCGGTGTTCCGGGCCCTGACCGAACCGCGGCTGATCGATGTCGTGGAGAACCTGATTGGACCCGAGGTCTACTCCAATCCCGTCCAACACGTGCGCATCAAGCCGCCCGAGGACCAAATCCCGATTGACGGCGACTACAACCCGATCATCAAGGCCACGCCCTGGCACCAGGACCACGGGGTGGTCATGCCGGAAGCGGACGAAACCAACATGCTGACGGTCTGGTTTCCGCTGCTGGACGCGCCCGTGGAAAGCGGATGCCTCCAGCTCATCCCCAGAAGCCATCGGCGTGAGCTGCTGACGCACTGCATGGGGAACATGGGCATCCACGTCCCGGACCAGTCCCTGGAACTGGACAGCGCCATTCCGGTGCCAATGGAAGCCGGCGACGTCCTGTTCATGCACCGGCACACCTGCCACGGCTCCCTGTCCAACGTCTCGGACCGCATCCGCTGGAGCTTCGATGTGCGCTACAACCCGACCGACCAGCCCACGGGCAGGGGCTTCCTGCCCGGGTTCGTGGTCCGCAGCCGCCGGGATCCCGAGACCGAGTTGAGGGATCCGGCCGAGTGGGATCGGCTGTGGCACGATACCCATGCCCGCCTAGCCGCCCTGCCCTCCGACGCCACCACGACGTATCGGTGGGATGGCGAAGCCGCGGTCTGCGCCTGAGCGATACTGCCCTCCCCCGGATCTTCCCGGACCGGGCCGAACCCCCGGCGGGAACCCGGTTCCGCCCCAATTCGACGCACAGCGGCACGCCTGACGGCGTGCCGTTCGCTTGTCAGGCCCACCATCCTCCAGGAACCCTCCAATGAACATCATTGTCGTAATCGCCGACACCTTCCGCTACGACAACATTTACCCCCTTGGCGAAGGTGCCGTGGGCGGACCGCACCTGGAAGCCTTCGCCCGGCAAGGCGTCAGCCTGCGCAACTTCTACACCGGCAGCTTCCCCACCATCCCCCAACGCACGGACTTCACAACCGGCCGCGTGGGTTGGCCCTGGTATCCGTGGCAGAGCCTGCTGCGCAGCGGACGCAATCACCTGCCGCGCCTGCTGGCACCGCACGGATATGCCTCCCAGTTGATCGGGGACTGTCCCCACCTGATCAAGGCCCAGTTCGACCTCGGCTTCACCGGGTTCCATCAGGTGCGCGGGCAGGAAGGGGACACGCACTTCCTGCGTCTCAACCACGAAATCCGGGAAGTCATTCCACCGGACAAGACCCGGCCCGGATCCCACTTCCGGGACCACAACCTGGCCGACCTGCACCGCTGGATCAACCAGTACTACCAGCGCGAATCACAGACGTTCGCCTACCGAACCGCAAGCCTGGCAGAGGAATGGCTGGAGGAGAACTACCTTCAGAATCCCTTCTTCCTGTGGGTGGACTTCTTCGACCCGCACGAACCGTGGGACCCGCCGGAGTATCTCGTCCGCAAGTACGACGATAGCGGCTACGACGGCCCACCGCTAATCCATCCGAACTACGGCCGGGCGGACGTCTACACGGACGCGGAACTGTCCAACCTGCGCGCCCACTACCTGGCCGAGGCTTTCCTGGTCGACCGCAGCGTGGGCCGCATTTTGCAGAAAATCGAGGATCTCGACCTCTTCGACAAGTCCATCGTGATCTTCATGTCGGACCACGGCATGAGCACCGGTGAGCACAACCGTACGGGCAAGAGCAACATCGGGACCGGGGACAGCCGGTACTGGCCGATCTTCCCGGAGGTGGCCCACTGCCCATTCATCATCCGCGCGCCGCAACTGCCGCAGGACACCGCGGTGTCCTCCTACATCCAGCCCTGCGACATTCTGCCGACCTTGGCGGAACTGGTCGACCTGAACCTGAACTACGAAGACCCGATCCACGGACGGTCGTTCGCCGGCCCGCTGCGGGGCGCGGCGGACCCGGCCCCCCGGACCTTTGCCGTGACCGCCAGCTTCTCGGCACCGACGGACGGCTCGGTCGCAGACAGATCCACCACGCCGGTGGTGTACAGCGACGAGTGGATTTATGCCCCCATCGGCATGGAAGGGGAAGCGGCACTCTTCGACCGCCGGGCCGATCCCATGGCGGAGGCCAATGTCGCGGCGGATCATCCGGCCGCGGCCGCAGCCATGCAGGACCTTTTGAACCAATACCTGGCCGACCTGGAAGCTCCGGAGCGCGCAGTCAAGGCGGCACAGCCCCTGCCTCGAACCTGACCCTTACGCCGAGGGCCGGGTCCGGCCCTCGGCATTCCGACCTACCAGTCGATGGCAGCGCCGTCGTCCGGATGGAAGGACTGCGGGTTGGTCCAGTCGTGGCCAATCTTGTCGGCCAGGGCGTCCTCGTCCAGTTCAATGCCCAGGCCCGGCCCTTCGGGCAGAGCCACAAATCCATCCCCATCCAGTTCGAAGGGGTTCTTCAGGTAGCCTTCGCCCAGGGACACGTGTTCCTGTATCAGGAAATTGGGGATGCAGGCATCCAGTTGGACGGAGGCGGCAAAGGCAATTGGCCCCAGAGGGCAGTGAGGGGCAATCGCCGCGTAGTTCGCCTCGGCCATGCCGGCGATCAGGCGCACTTCGAAGATGCCGCCGGCGTGGCTGATGTCCGGCTGCAGGATGGAGGCGGCGCGCTGCTCCAGGATTTCGCGGAAGCCCCACTTGGTAAAGATGCGCTCGCCCGTGGCGATGGGCAAATGGGTGCCGCGTGCCAGGTCGGCCAAAACCGGGACGTTTTGGCACTGCACCGGCTCCTCGACAAAGAAAGGTTGCATGGGTTCGAGTTCGCGAATCAACAGGGCAGCCGTCTGCGGACTGACCGCGCCATGGAAGTCGATCGCCACGTCCACATGGGGACCGACCGCGTCGCGCAGGACCCCGAAGCGACGGACCGCCTCTTCCACGAACCCCGGCGTCTCCACAATGCGTGCCGGACGGCCCCCGGCGGGACCGGTCTTCATGGCCGTGAAGCCCTGGGCGACCAGGGCCTTGGCATTGGCCACCACTTCGTCCAGATCCCCGGAACTGCCCACACCCCGATAAACCCGAATGCGGTCGCGCAACGGTCCGCCCAACAGGCGGTAGACGGGCAAACCGACCGCCTTGCCGGCCAGATCCCACAAGGCGTGCTCCACGCCCGACAACGCACTGGTCAGGATGGGACCGCCGCGATAGAACGCGTGCTTGTACATGGCCTGCCAGTGGTGGACCACGCGCGTGGGATCCTGTCCAATCAGATAGGGTTCCAGTTCCGCTACGGCCTGGGCCACAGTCAGTGCCCGACCCTCCAGAATGGGTTCGCCCAGCCCCACCAGACCGGAGTCCGTATGAATCTTCAGAAACAGCCAGCGCGGCCGGACCGGAAACGTCTCAAGGCGCGTGATTTTCATGGCAGGGCCACTACTGGCATCATCCAACGAATGAACGCCCTGAGTAACTTGATCGAGGAGGTCGCGCATGGCCGTGGAAGTACTCCGTTGTGAAAGTGACGACGAACTATGTTTGTTCACCGACATCCGGCACAGTTATAGCCCAGACCACACCAAACTTCGACACGGTTCCGGGGTAACGAGGCTGTAGCTGACGTGTCTTGGCCATCAGAGCCCAATTCTCTCCACGATGGGCCTTCAGAGACCGCTCTTGCACGCTTCGGCTTCCTGCACAAGCAGAGTCCGAGCCGAAACCTCCCGGTCATGCTCCCGGCACAGGACGGCTTTGGGGGAGCTGCATGGTTTCCTACACCACGAAGATGTGGGCCGGCATGACCAGGGTGGCCTGGCGGTGCCAGCGCTGCCAGTTGCGGCTCATGTAGCCGTCTAGACCAAAGTGCTACTGGCTGTCTCGGAACCACTGCTCTATGGGCTCGCGCAGGCTGACTGACCACGGTAGGCGGTCCAGGACCATGTACGCGAGACCATGATTCAGGCAGTACTGGCGTGTGCCGGTGGCGGAGTGGTGGGTGGCGACACAGCAAAAGCCAGCAAGACCCAAACGGTATCGGGATGAAGACAACCCACTACTTTGACGAACAGGTGATGCGTAAGCGACCCTACATTGAGCGGAGTTGGTGCGCGGACGTGATCGCCGCTCCACTGCGGCGTGAAGTACAGCCTGACGGCCGCATTCGCTTCTGGGGCGAGGTGACTCGCCCCGAAGGGGAATCCCGCATCTTGCGCGTCGTCACACTTGCCGACGGCGTAACCGTGCACAATGCATTCTTCGACCGCCGCTTTCGCAAGGAAATGCCATGAAACTGCACTACTATCCTGAAACCGACAGTCTCTACGTCGAATTGAAGGCCGGCCCCGGAGCGGAGACCCTCGAAGTGGCCGACGGGCTCAATGTCGACCTTGATGACAAGGGTGAGGTCGTTGGCTTCGACATCGACCACGCCTCCCAGCGTCTCGATCTCGACACGCTCGAAACCGAGGCTCTGCCAGTCCGTTCCTACAAGGCGGGATGAGTGTTGCAGACGCCCATCGATCCCAAACCCGGAAACTCGCCATGGAGAGGATCACGACCAATGACCCAGAGACGACAATGTCGTGCGAAAGTGACCAGCCTCTGCAGCGTGATATTATTTCGACTGCAGAGCAAGCCATGCACCTGCCCCTAGTGGCGGGATTTGCAACCCGTTGCCTGCCGGCCAGCGTTTGCTTGCCTGGCTGTAACGTGAATTTGCTCAGTTGCCAACTCATCCGATTGACCATCCTCGCCCGCCGATAGTCCCACGTCGCATTGCGCCCTTGATCGGCTTCAACCGGCACCCAACCCAGTCCGACGGGTTGTGCCAGCCCTGCTCAAACCTCACTGCTCAAATTCAAGCGGTCCCCATCATCCCGGGTGCCGTTTCTGCCAACGTACCTTCCACTTGCCGCGCGCGGAGCCCCTATGCGCATTCTCTACATCGACATTGATTCCCTGCGCCCGGATCACCTGTCCTGCTACGGCTATCATCGAAACACATCGCCCAACATCGACAAAGTCGCATCGCAAGGCATTCGTTTCACCAACTACTACGCTTCCGACACCCCCTGCCTGCCCAGTCGCACTGCCCTGTTCACGGGCCAGTTCGGCATCCGCACCGGCGTTGTCAACCACGGCGGCCTGTACGCCGACATGGCTCCCCAGGGAGCCGGACGGGCGTTTCGTTCCCAGCTGGCACAAGGGACTCTTGCCAGTGTCCTGAGGCAGGCCGGCTACCACACTGCCAGCATCAGTCCGTTCCCGAACCGGCACACGGCGTATCAGGTCTGGTACGGGTTCAGCGAAACCTACGACACGGGCGGCAATGGCCTGGAGAACGCGGACGAGATGTATCCCCCGGCCAAGCGCTGGCTCGAAGCCAACGGCCGCAACGACAACTGGTTCCTCCACGTCAACTTCTGGGATCCCCACACTCCCTACGACCACCCCGAAGACTTCGGCAACCCGTTCGCCGACGACCCGATGGATCCCTGGATTACCCAGGATCTGATCGACCGACAGAACGCCTCCTACGGTCCACACAGCGCCACCGAGGTGCCTGGGCTGAACGACCGCCTGCCTCCGGTTTCAACCATGGGCGCGGGCAGCATCAGGACACTGGCGGATGCCAAGGCCCACATGGACGGCTACGACACGGGCATCCGGTACGCGGACCACTATGTGGGCAAGCTGATCCAGGATCTGAAGGACCTGGGCGTCTACGAGGAGACAGCCATTATCATTTCGGCCGACCACGGAGAGAACCACGGCGAACTCAACGTGTGGGGCGACCACCAGCTCGCCGACCACATTACCAACCGGGTGCCTCTCGTCGTCCGCTGGCCCGGCGTTACCGACGGGCAGGAGGGAACGGTCCGCGGCCAGTTCAACTACAACGTGGATCTGCCGGCCACGCTCATGGACCTGGTGGACGGCGAGAGCCCCGACTTCTGGCAGGGCCAAAGCTTCGCCGGAGCACTGAATTCTGACGGTGGCGGAGGCCGTCCCTACCTTGTGCTCAGCAACGGTGCCTGGAGTTGCCAGCGCAGTGTGCGCTGGGACGACTGGCTCCTGATCCGGACCTATCACACCGGCCTCAAGGATCTGCCGGCCTACATGCTATTCAACCTGGCCGATGATCCCCATGAGCAGCACAATCTGGCCGCAACCCGCCCCGACATTCTGGGTGCTGGGCTCCTGCGCCTGGACCAGTGGATGGGGGATCAGATGGGAACCTCGGAGCGCGGCGATCCCTTCTGGGGCGTGATGGCCGAAGGTGGTCCCCACCATGCCAACACCAACCATCCCTACTGGCCCGAGTACCTGGAGCGCCTGCGCACCACCGGGCGGGAAGGCCATGCCGACAATCTCGCTCACTACGGAGGACGCCCCATCCACTCCGGTTTGGAACCGTAGGCGCCGCCACTCTGTTCGACCATCAGCCAACCATCTTGAAGGGGGATGCCAGCCCCAATGCCCAAATCCCGGTTGACCGCCGTCTGGTGCGAAATCCAACAGTTGTCCGACGCCCTGCAGGCGTTTGGCCCGGACGTGGAGATTCTGGTTCCCGACAAGAATCACACGGACCCCGTTGCCACGGCTGTCGAAGCCCAGGCCATCCTGGCCAGTTCGGGCCTCCGCTACGACACGGAAGTGTTCCGACGCCTCCCCAACCTCGAGATTCTTGTTCGCACCGGCATCGGCACGGACAACGTGGTGACAGAGGATGCCACCGCGGCCGGAGTCCTGTTCTGCAACACTCCGGCCGGTCCGACCGAATCAACCGCGGAACACACGGTTGCCCTGATGCTGGCCTGCGCCAAGCGGGTTCCGGAGGGTGCCGCCCAGCTGGCCGAGGGCCGGTTCGCGCCCAGGGCGGTGCCGATGGGCCGCGAACTGATGGGCAAGACCCTGGGATTGATGGGCTTTGGGCGCATCGGCCAGCGCGTGGCCCACATCTGCCAACGTGGATTCGGCATGCGGGTCGTGGCCCACGATCCCATCATGACCGAGGAATCCATGGCCGCGACTGGCCTGGAAGTGGAACTGGCCTCCATGGATGAGGTCCTGACCCGGGCCGACTTCCTGTCCCTGCATGCGCCGTCCATCCCGTCCACGCGCCACATGATCAACCGGGAGACCATCGCGCAAATGAAGGACGGCGCGTTTCTGTTCAACCTGGCCCGCGGTCCCCTGGTCGACGGCGACGCCCTGTTGGACGCCTTGGACTCCGGCAAGCTGGCGGGAGCGGGCCTCGACGTGTTCGATCCCGAGCCGCCCCCTGCAGATTCGCGGCTGAGAAACCATCCGAAGCTGGTGGCCACGCCCCATTCCGCCACCACCACGGTGGAGGCGCGCGAACGCATCGAAGCCATGGCTGTGGAGGAAATCCTGCGGTTCTTTGCCGGCAAGGAACCCCACAACCCGCTCAATCCGGAAGTTCTGGCCCAGACAGCGCCGTAGGCCTCGAACAACCCTGGAAATTCACTCCCTGCCAACGACACGACCTCGGAAAAGCACCGAATTCACCCGTTGGGCAGGGACCACAACCTATCATCCAAGCAAACAACCAGTAACAAGGTGTCGAAGTGAACCTGTTCCGCTCCGGAAAGGAGACACATGAAATCCTGCAGAATCTGACCTTGGCCCTGGAGGCACTCACGGCCGAGGTGCGGAGTCTGCGTGGTGACATCCGCAGGCTGCAGCAAGAGCGTACAAACGCCGCTCAACCAGCTCAGGCTCGGACCGAGCAGCCGCGGGCAAGCCAAGCGCGTCCAAGAACCCAGGCCAGACAGCCAACGAAGAGAGCGGCCAAGGGTGCCTCCAAGGCCCAAGCTGGCACCACACGAACACGCGCCCGCACCGGCCAACGTCGGTCGCGCAAGGCACCGGTACCTGTTGCCGTCACCGGTGTGTCCAAGCCTGCCGCCGACTATCTGACTGACCGTGGTTATGTCATCGAGGCCTACCAGGACACGATCGACGAGCAGGTCACCGAAACCTGCCGCTTCCTGGGTCGGCGGCACGCGACGTCGCTGGCACCCCTGTTCAATCAGTTGAGCCGGAGCAAGGCGGAAGAGCCGCTGGTGGTGGACCTCGGCGACAGGACAGCCAAGGAGTACAGCCACTCCGTCAATCTCTGCCAGATGCTGAAACGCACCAAGTATTTGGACAAGTTCGAACAACGCGATGACACGCAGCGTCTGCGGGTCACGCTCACCAAGGACGGAGTCCGGTTCCTGAAAGGCTATTGGCTCGAACAGTTCGTCGGCAGCCGGTTGGACGAGTTCCTGCACGACAGCAATGCCCGTTACTCGATTCTGATGAATGCCAAGATCGCGAATGAAGGCAACAAGCATGAGCTGGACCTGTTCGTGCTGGAGGAAGACGAGCCGCTGTGGATCGAATGCACAACCGCCAAAAACACGTTGGACCGACGCAAGAAGATGCACCAGATCCGGCGCAGGTTGAACGTGGTTCCCGAACGGACGATCCTGGTAGCCTCGGCGGCCTCGGACAGCCAAGTCCGGAACATCGCCAAGACGAGTCCCTTTCAGTTCACGAACCTGGCCAACTTCATCCCGACTCTGGAGAAGGCGACGCGGTACGACCCCAAGTAGCCGGCCGTCCTGTCCCGAATTCGAGGTTCCGCATCGACATGGTGTGATGCCATGCCGGGTCGATACGCCAACCCTTGTGGCGGCCGCTCCACCTTTTCCGGCCCCGTTGGTTAACAGACACATTCCCAAGTCCGAACTGCCATCTTAAATCCGAACGATGTACGATCAGGCCACAGTCGGCAGCAAGCCTCTGTGCGGCGGTTTCCCGGCCAGACCGGCCTTGCCATGTGCACCATCGTCACTTGATCTTGCAGCCACTGCCAGCCCACCCTTACGGAGGCCACCAACATGAGCCTTGACACCGTTCAGCAATACCTGTTCGATCTTCAGGGGTACCTGGTCATCGAGAACGCTCTCAGCACCGACGAAGTGGCGACCATCAACGCCATCCTGGACGAGCACCAGCTGCCGGAAGAGGGCTCCCGGGAACGATTCGGCAGCGCGCCGGACGGGCCGGGATTCCTGGACTGGGGCCAACCCTTCTGCAACCTCCTCGACCACGAAACAATCATGCCCATTCTCCGGCAGCAGCTCGGCGACTGCTTCCGGCTGGATCGGGTTTACGGCATCTGCATGGAGGAAGACACGGGACGCGTGCTCACCAGTGCGCTCCATGCCGACTACGGCGCCACCGCGCCGTTCTCGGGCGTGGAGGAAGGGGAGTACTTCGCCTTCAAATCCAATCAGATCTACAACGGCTTCGTGGTGGTGACCTGGAACCTGACCGATTCCGGGCCGGGCATGGGAGGCTTCTCCTGCATCCCCGGCAGTCACAAGAGCAACTACAAGGTGCCCCGCGCCATCTTCGACTCGCCCGAAACATCGCCGGCGGTGGTCATGCCCCACGCACCGGCCGGCTCCGTCACGCTGTTCACGGAGTCGCTGACCCACGGCACCGCGGTCTGGCGCAGCAAAACGGGACGACGCTCGCTCCTGTACAAGTACTGTGTATCGCACATGGCCTGGAAGTCGTCCCGCGTCCAGATACCGGACAACGTCAAACTGACGGATCGACAGGAAATCCTGTTCGGCGAGCCGGGAGACCCGTACCGGTATTTCCCATCCCTCTTTGCCTGAAGTCGGCCGCCCCGGATCTTCAAGGCTGTCGCTGCTCAAGGAACATGGCCAATGTGATGGCCGGGATCAGTTCCTGCAGGCACCGTTGCTGAAGCCGGTAGGTGAACGGTTCACTGGAGAGGGCCTGCCAGGTCGTCCGGCTCCGTTCAATGTCCAGGTATTGGGCCACCTGGGAGTGGGGAGTGCATCTGTCCAACAGATCCTCGACGGCGAGGGTGTCGGCCAGCAGCCGCTGCACGATATCGGCCGCCTGTCTTCCCCTTGACAGCGACCCGGTCACGGAGTTCGGCAACAGACCCTGCATGGCCTGACGAACAAGCCAACGCTGCGATCCCGCCGGCCCGGACCATTCCCGATCGGGAATGGACAGCGACAATTCCACCAGGGCCTTGGTGGCAGTCGGATCCCGGACGCGCAGGCCGAGGGCATCCGCGCCTTCGGCCCAACGTCCGCCCACGCGGGACTGTCCAGCTTCAATGACCCGCCACCGATCGATCCGCGGGTCCATTTCGAACGAGTGAAACCAAAATCCGTAGGCCTCTTCGGCGATGTATTCCCGGAGGTGGACCTTCCTGGCAAAGTCGGGGCGGATCAAGGTACCCGCGAGCCAGGGTTCGGAGCCGATCCGCCACCGGTTGACTCCGTCGCGCCCCATCCGCGACAGCAGCGGCCTTAGCAACTTGTGCTGCACGGCGCCGGCCGGCGAACGATGCCGCCACAACTCGCCGAAGGCACGCGACCAGGGCCTGCCATACCAGGAAATGGTCCCGTTCCCTTGCTGACCGGTCAGGATCAGGTCGTGACCCTGTTCCTTGGCCTCCCGGAGCAGTGCGGAAATCCAGTACATGTTCCCGGCACCGATGCTGGGTTCCAGGCGCGCGTCAAGCATCCAGCGAATGCCGTCCAGCACCGACACCCCGGTGGCGGGAACCGCCCGCACCGGGTCCACACCGGTCATCCGGCCAATTTCCTCGGCCAGCGGGAGTTCGTTGGCAACCGCCTCGGCGGGCCACGCTGCTTGTGTGTCATGTACAGGCACCGAACAGTATCCGGCCACGGACCTTGACGGAAGATGCGCTTGGCTGGTGCCCCAGGCCACCGCGCCCGAGTCGAGACCGCCGCTCAGCTGTAGGGCCGGGGATTCGGCCCGGACGGCCATGCGCCCCACTGAATCGGCAATGCCGATGCGCAGGGCTTCCTGGTAGGTCGAACTGCCCTGCCCCTCCCACAGCGGTGTGTCTTCGGGGAACCAGTACCGTTGCAGCCGACTGTCGCGACCGTCCAGCGTTGCCATCCATCCCGGCGGAATCCGACATAGGTCCGCATAGACGGTCCTGCGGCCAACCGGCTCCATGTTGGCGACGATGCAGGCCAGGGACAGTTCATCCAACCGATGCGAAATCCAGGGCAACGCCAACAGGGCGCGGCCCGAAGTGCCAAACGCCATCATGCCGGCCTTGCAGGCGAAGTAGAGGATGCTGTTGCCGTTGTGATCCCGCAGCAGTGTCAAGCGGCGGCGTTCACTGTCCCACTCGATGCAGACCCAGTCTCCAATCAGGCGATCATGGCAAGCGTCTCCCCAACGGCGCCAGGCCAGCGACGCGAGTTCCGGGTCGGATAACCGGAGTGCCTCGGCCGCCGACAACTCCAGGTCGCCAACCAGCTCCTTTCTGTTGTCCAAACAGGCCGCAACAGCCAGCAACGACGACGATCCGTACCGCTGCACCCGGGTTCCCGCCAGCGGCAATTCCCGCTGGTGATTCAGGCTGGCACAGGCAAAGCCCGGGACATCCAACTCCTGGCTCGACAGCTCCCCAATCGGATTCGCAGCCTCGCACACGGCAGTCAGCTGCCGTCGCAGTTGCTCTCCGGGAACGGCACCGGCAACGCCGAAGAGGTAGCCCATGGGACCGCGCCCAATACCTCAACGCGGGCGGTCCACCGGGCCCGGAACAGGCATCCGATGGAGAATCCGGCCTCTGTGCCGCCGGCAAACCGGGGGCGCAACAATCAACCGCCCTACTCCAGGATGCGCTGGTCGGACAGGTCCTTCGAACCCACCGTATGCGTGGTGGTGGCTCCCAGAAACTCCAGCGGTTCCAAGTCCGCCAGACCGTTGACCACCTGGTACTGGGTGGGCATGTCTTCCCACCGGGGGCGCCGGAACTCCAGGCGCCCATTGCCCTTCCACATGGCCTTTACCTTGCTGTTGGGCGTCGCGGCGGGAGTCAGGACCGCGTACTCGCAGTCCGCCGTGCCCCATTCACCGGTGCGCGGCATGTACTTATCCGTTCTTTACAGAAAGCATGTAATAAATAAAGTTCTGGCAGATTTATCAATCT
>JAPPAJ010000395.1 GCA_026705565.1 Caldilineaceae bacterium
AACGACACCCTCACCGGCGGGGACGGCACCGACACCATCATTGGCGGGGCCGGCAACGACATCCGAACCGGCGGGGCCGGCACCGACGCCCTCACCGGCGGAGACGGCACAGACACCGCGGACTATGCCGATTCCAATGCGGGAGTGAACGTGAACCTAACCTCCCGCACCGGTAGAGGCGGCCATGCCCAGGGCGACACCCTGACCACCATCGAGAACCTGATCGGGTCCAGCCATGACGACACCCTCACGGGCACCGCCTTAGCCAACCATCTCCAAGGTGCCGCTGGCAACGACATGCTAATCGCCGGCAACGGTGCGGACACCCTGAACGGCGGAGCCGGTGCGGACACCCTGAACGGCGGAGCCGGTGCGGACACTCTGAACGGCGGAGCCGGCACCGACACCGCCACCTACGCCGGCGCGGCCGCCGCCGTCACCGTCAACCTGAACACCGGCACGCACACCGGCGACGCCCAGGGCGACACCTTCATCGGCATTGAAATCATCAGCGGCTCCGACCATGACGACCGCCTCACCGGCGATGCCAATGACAACAGCCTCAGCGGCGGCGACGGCAACGACACCCTCATCGGCCACCAGGGCAACGACACGCTGAACGGCAATGCCGGCAGCGACGCGCTGGGCGGTCACGCCGGCAACGACAGACTGAACGGCGGCGCCGGCAA
The DNA here is from genome assembly GCA_026705565.1 of Caldilineaceae bacterium. Taxonomy (GTDB): domain Bacteria; phylum Chloroflexota; class Anaerolineae; order Caldilineales; family Caldilineaceae; genus Bin34. The sequence goes on from JAPPAJ010000395.1 coordinate 690, forward strand.
CGACATACTGAACGGCGGATCCGGCAGCGACATGCTGAATGGTGGCGAGGGGACGGACACCGCGCAATACCCCGGGTCCGCCGCAGTAACCATCAGCCTGGTCACTAGAACCGGCAGCGGTGGCCACGCCCAGGGTGACACCCTCACCCTCATTGAGAACCTCACCGGCTCCAGCAACGACGACAGCCTCACCGGCGATGCCAATGACAACGTCCTTAAGGGCGAAGCCGGCAACGACACACTCGTCGGCCTCGCCGGCAACGACACACTCAACGGCGGGGACGGCACCGGCGACACCGCCTCCTACGCCGGCTCCAACGCCGCCGTGACGGTGAACTTGAGCAGCACCGTGGCTCAAATCGGCGGCCACGCCCACGGCGATCTCATCTCCAACATCGAGAACCTGATCGGCTCCGACCATAACGACACCCTCACCGGCGATGCCAACGCCAACAGCCTCAAGGGCGAAGCTGGCAACGACACCCTGAGCGGTGGCGCCGGTGGCGACATGTTGAACGGCGGGACCGGGACCGACGCGCTCACCGGTGGTGCCGGCACCGATGAGTTCTACTTCCACGCGAACTTCTCGACCGACACGATCGCCGACTACACCCTGGGTGCCACCCAAGCGGCCAGCGAAGAGATTCACCTGTGCATGGGAACCCAAGCGAATCCCCCCACCCACTCCGGTGCGGACAGCGGTTCCAACCATGTCATTACCGTCACGTTCAACGGCTCAACAACGGGCACGATCACGCTGACGGGGATAACCACCAGTTCCACCAACTTCGCCAACCTGAACATCATCATTGCGGCCAGCACCGGCACAGCCTGCGCCCACTAGCCCGTCCCGTCCTTCGGCCGCCAGCTTCAGGATGCGACCGGTTGTATTGGACCTGAAACGGAAGGGGCTTATACGGCACTGTTTCAGTTTCGTTGGTATTGGGCCCGGGCGCGCATGGCGAGGGTCCCTGCAATGGTGTTGTACCACCCATCAAGGAGGACTCTCGCTGTGGGCTTCATCCCAGTACACCACCTCGCCGGTTCTTCGGACATGTGCGATCCGGGCCAGGGTGGCACGGCGGTCGCGTTCCACCGCGGGGCCCGGCCTGGCGGTTACGGTCCCGCACGTAGCGGTCGAGGATGGTCCCAGGTTGGCCACACCGGCAAAACCCTTGCTTCTCTCATGCCCACTTCTCTTGGCTGAACCCGACTGGCACTGGTTCCGCGTCCCACAACGTCCAGTACCGGCTCGAAGGGTTTTTGCCAACAAGCAAATGTTGCAGGCGGACTTGGTCCGCCAAACATTTCGCATGACTTAATTTGAAGACAGCATTGTGTATTGACCTGCCGAAAGGCAGTCTCCACAGCCGCCGTCAGCATCGCGGTGGTTGTGGAGGTGTGTTGCATGGCCCCTTGATTGAGCGAGAGGAAGGTTCGTTCGATGTCGTTCAGCCCTGGACTTGGGCCGGCAGGCGGTGGCACTGCCGGCCTTCCGGCAGTTGGCAGCTCGACCGTGCCTGCGGTGTGTCTCAACTACCGGGGGATGAGCGTCGCCAGCCTGTGGAGGGAAAGGTCGACCCTGGCCCCCTTACAGGAGTAGACCAAGTCCCAATCTGCATCTTTGGGTCCATATGGAAACTGCCCGGTGGGCGGGTACGTCCACCCAGGCAATACCCCAGTCAAGACTCTCCGGACGCGTGGCAGAATCGCCTAGAATACGGAATCTCCGGTGATGCGGCTGCCGCCAGGTGACGATCCGCCTTGACTGACTGCTCGTTCCACCATGCGCCGGACCGCCCGCCCGCGAGAGAGCCATGTCCCAACCCCACCCCAACCTGCCTCCGTCTGATGTGAATACGCGGCTGGCCCGCCTGGAACGAGTCGCGGCCCTGGTGCCGGACGTGGTGCAGTCCACCCGCACAGCCCTGGGGGTACTAGGTAACATGGCCGAGGCAGTGGACGGCTTGGCGGTGGAGATGGGCGCGCTCCGTCAGCGGATCGCGGATACCGAGGCGCTGTTCCGGGAGACACGGGACCAGATCCTTGAAGGGGTCCATACTCTGGAAATCCACCTGGCCTCCATTGAGGAGCGGATTGCCACACTGGAGGATGAGCTTTAGTAGGGTTTTCCAGGCCTTCGAGACTCCCGGCAGTCTCCAACCTCGGAACCCGCAGCATGAATACCGACACCTTCGAAGCCCTGCAGGCGGCGGGTTTCGACGTCAAGCTGCCACCGTGCTGGCCGGCCACCGCAAACCTCGACCTCAAGCCGCTGCGATCCGAACTTCCTGCAAGGTGGGGAAACTGGTGCAGGTCGATCCCGCCTACACATTGCAAACCTGTGCGGTGTGCCAACACGTGGACAAGGAGAATCGCAAGACTCAGGCAGTGTTCAAGTATACGGCCTGTAGACACACGGCCAACGCCGACCGCAATGCCGCGGTCAACATTCTGGTCCGGGAGGCTGTCCCTGAGACCGGCCCGCGGAGCAGGGGCCTCTGCACAGCGAGGGGCGTTCCTGTTAGGGACTCCGACGCCCCGTGCACCAAGCAGGCGGGGCCCTCCGGCCCGGCCCCGTACCGAGTGTCAAACCCTCGGAATTAGCCCCAATTATCCACACGCCAATGGCGGCGGGTTGTGACGCGCGTAAACCAGGCGCAAGGACTTCAGGCACCTCCGACAGTCCTTCAATTGGCCCCTGACTGCCGAGCTACCGGCCAGACGACGGAATCGCCCCGGAACCTCCAAGGTGGCTCAGGTTCTGTAGTCACCGTTGATGGTCACGTACTCGTGGCTGAAGTCGCAGGTCCAGACGGTGGCCTCTCCCTGTCCCAATCCCAGGTCGATCCGTACCCCCACCTCAGTCTCGGCAAAGATGGCGGCGGCATCCTCTTCGGCGTAGTCCAGCGGGGTGCCCCGGGCTACCAGTTGCAACTCGGGACCGCCATCGGCGGATATGAACAGACTGGTCTCCTCCGGGGCGATTTCGGCCTCCGAGTTTCCGGCCGCGCACAGAATGCGTCCCCAGTTGGCATCGCTGCCGTAGAAGGCGGTCTTGACCAACGGGCTGATCGAAACCCGACGGGCCGCATTGTGGGCATCGTCGTCGGATTTGGCGCCCACCACTTCGATTGAAACCACCTTGGTGGCCCCTTCCCCATCGCGCACGATGGCCCGCGAAAGCTCAATGGAAGTTTCCGTCAACCCGGCCAGGAATGCGTCCCACAGGGGACCTTCGGCCTTGTCGATGACCGGGGCCGAACCCTGGCCGCTGGCCAGCAGCAGAACGGTGTCGTTGGTACTCGTGTCGCCATCGATGCTTATACAGTTGAAGCTCTTGCGCACTGCGGCCGACAGGGCGGCCTGGAGTACCGGCGCGGTGACCGCGGCGTTGGTTGTCATCACACTCAGCATGGTCGCCATGTCGGGATGAATCATGCCGGCGCCCTTGGAGATGCCGGAGATCCGAACCTCCTCGCCGTCCAGCGCCACGCCACCCGTGTAGAGCTTGGGAAAGGTGTCCGTGGTCATGATGCCGCGGGCGGCATCATGCCAGCCTTCGGGCTTCAGTTTGTCCACGGCGGCGGGCACTCCGGCCCGAATGCGATCCATGGGCAGTTGCACGCCAATCACGCCGGTGCTCATGACCAGCGTGGTCGAGTCACCGCTGCCGATGGCCTTCTCCAGGGATTCGGCCATCATGCGGGCGTTGGCCATGCCCTCCGGGCCGGTGCAGGCGTTGGCACAGCCGCTGTTGACCACCACCCCGTGAATACCAGAGGGATTGAAGTTCACCACCTGCCGGTCATACAGAACCGGGGCGGCCGGGAACTTGCATTGCGTGAAAGTAGCCGCGGCCGTGCAGGGAGTCGGGCTGGCAATCACAGACATGTCCAGATCCCCGGTCGGCTTGATGCCGGCCGCCACCCCGGCCGCATCGAATCCGGGAACGGCGGCCTGTGCCCCTGTGTATCCGATTTCTCCGCCTACGGCCATCGGGTTGCTCCTTGTCTTGGCAGGGGTGCCGGATTGCCGGCTCCCTGAATTCAGTGGTTCAGTCGGAAGCGGCCCCGTCGGACCGCACCAGAGCCTGCACCTTAAGCGGCAGGCCGAACAGGCGAATGAAGCCCTCCGCGTCCTCCTGATCGTAGACGTCATCCTCCTCGAAGGTCACGTAGTCCTCGCGATACAGGCTGTGCGGGCTGCGCCGGCCGGTCAGAATGATATTCCCCTTGTACAGCTTCAGGCGCACCTCGCCCGTGACCGTGGCCTGCGTGCTCTCCACATAGGCGGTGATGGCCTCCCGAAGGGGGGTGTACCACTGGCCGTTGTAGACCAGTTCCGCAAACTTCAGGCCCATCTGCTCCTTGTGGTGCAGAGTCTCGCGGTCCAGGCACAATTGCTCCAGGGCCTGGTGTCCGCGATAGAGAATGGTGCCACCGGGGGTTTCGTATACGCCCCGGCTCTTCATGCCGACCAGTCGGTTCTCGACCAGATCCACCCGACCCACCCCGTGAATCGCGCCCAAGGCGTTGAGCTCCTTGAGCAGGGACACGGGATCCATGTCCTGTCCGTTCAGGAACCGGGGCATGCCCTTGACATAGCCCAACGTCAGTTCGGCCGGCTCGTCCGGGGCATCCTCGGGGGCCGCCGTCCACTCAAACATGTCCTTGGGCGGCTCGTTCCAGGGATCCTCCAGCGGACCGCCCTCGTTGCTGAGGTGCCACAGGTTCGTGTCCTGGCTGTAGATGCGGTCGGCGGTGGCCTTGACCGGCACGTTCCATTCCTCCGCGTATTCCAGGGCATCGACTCGGCCCTTGATGTCCCACTCGCGCCACGGTGCAATGATGCGCAGGGACGGCTCCAGGGCCATGACCGTCAGCTCGAAGCGAACCTGGTCGTTGCCCTTGCCGGTGGCACCGTGGGCGATGGCATCGCAGCCTTCCGCGCGCGCCACGTCCACCAGGTGTTTGGCTATCAGGGGACGGGCCATCGAGGTTCCCAACAGGTAGTCCCGTTCGTAGATGGCACCGGCCCGCAGGGTCGGAAAGGCGAAGTCGGTCAGGAACTCCTCCCTGACGTCGCGCACAATGCACTTGCTGGCTCCGGATGCCCTGGCCTTCTCCTCCAGGCCGTCCAGTTCGTCCTCCTGACCGAGATTGGCACAGAAGCACACCACCTCGCAACCGTAGTTGTTGCGCAGCCAGGGCACGGCTACGCTCGTATCCAGCCCGCCCGAATAGGCCAGGGCGGTCTTCCGAACCTTCTTGTCGCTGCCAGTCATGCCCGTGTGGTTTCCTTTCGGTCCGGACTCCGGCCACCGCCGCTTCCGGTTGAAAATCAGTTAATGAACGCGCTCAGCATGGGACCGAGCGGCTTGCCGGCCAGCAGATGGAAGTGGGTGTGCATCACGATCTGGTTGGCGTCCGGACCGGTGTTGACCAGCGTCCGGTAGCCGCTTGCGGCCACGCCTTCCTGCTCCGCCACCTTGTTCAGCACGGCTACCACGCGCCCGAGGCTTTCGGAGTCCGCATCGCCCATCTCCGCCAAGCTCTCGGAATGCCGGTTGGGTACCACGAGGATGTGGACGGGGGCCTGGGGATCGATGTCGTGGAAGGCGGTCACCAAGTCGTCCTGGTAGGCGATCTTCGCCGGCAATTCGCCCTTGATGATGCGGCAGAACAGGCAGTCGTCCATATGGGAGAGTTCCGTTGCGGCAGCGGCTAAGCGGGATGCGGGGCGGCTCAAACCACCAGGTTGACAAGCTTGTCCGGGACCACGATGGTTTTGCGCAGTTCATTGCCATCCAGGTAGGGACGCACGTTGGGTTGTTCGAGGGCCAGTGCCTCCAGGCCTTCCTCGGTCATACCCTGTTCAACCTCCACGGTTGCGCGAACCTTGCCGTTGACCTGCACCACAATGGTGATCTCGTTGGCCCGGGCCAGTTCCTCGTCGTGGGCGGGCCAGTTCTGCAGGTGGACACTGTCCTCGTGGCCTGCGAGATGCCAGAGCTCCTCGGCGATGTGGGGGAAGAACGGCGCCATCATCAGGCACATCGATTCCACGGCCTGAGTCCAGAGCGAGGTTCCGGCGACCGCGGTCGTCCTTGCCTTCATCATCTGGTTGTTGAGCTCCATCAGGGCCGAGATGGCCGTGTTGAAGCGGAAGTGGTCCAGATCGGAGGTCACCTTGGCGATGGTCGCGTGCAGCTTCTGTTCCAGCTGACGCGCAGCGGACGCATCCTGTGTACTCGTCTCGGCCGGTTCCGTGACCACGGTCCAAACGCGGTTGAGGAAACGACGCACGCCCTCGATGCGCTGCGGATCCCAGGGTCCGCCCTGATCCCAGGGACCGATGAACATCAGGTAGCCGCGCACCGTGTCCGCGCCGTACCGCTGCACGACATCGTCCGGATCCACCACGTTGCCGCGGCTCTTGGACATCTTTTCGGAATCGGCACCCAGAATCATGCCCTGGTTGAAGAGCCGGTCCATCGGTTCATCGAAGTCCACCACGCCCAGATCGCGCAGGGCCTTGGTGAAGAACCGCGTGTAGAGCAGGTGCATGGTGGCATGCTCGATGCCGCCGGTGTACTGATCCACGGGCAGCCAGTAGTTTCCGGCCTCGCGGCTCCAGGGACGCGCGTCGCGGGCCAGGGGCTTACCGTCGCCCCAATAGGGGGCCACATAGGCATACTGGTACCACGACGAGCACATGAAGGTGTCCATCGTGTCCGTCTCGCGTCGAGCCGCCTGGCCGCACTTGGGACATTCCGTGTTCAGGAACGCCGGCGTATGCAGCAGGGCGTTCTCGCCGGAAGGCTGGAACTCGGTTTCCTCGGGCAGGCACACGGGCAGTTGATCGTAGGGCACCGGCACCGTACCGCAATGATCGCAGTAGACAATCGGGATGGGCGTGCCCCACATGCGCTGGCGGGAGATGAGCCAGTCGTGCAGCCGGTAGTTGACTTGGGCGCGGCCCTTGCCGGTTTCCTCCAGCCAGGCGATGACCTTGTCCGCGGCCCCCGCCACCGGCGTGCCGTCGAACTCGCCGCTGTTCATCATGGCGCCGTCTTCCTTGGAGGGCCAGGCCTCGGTCAGGGGTCCCGTGGCCCCGTCCGGGCCCGAAATCACCCGCACGATATCCAGGCCAAACTGCTCGGCGAAGGCGAAGTCGCGCTCGTCGTGGCCGGGCACGGCCATGATGGCACCGGTGCCATAGCCCAGCATCACGTAGTCCGCGATCCAAATCGGAATGCGGGCCCCATTGACGGGATTGATGGCATAGGCTCCTGTGAACTCGCCGGTCTTCTCCCGCCCAATGTCCGTGCGAACGGCTTCGTTCAGGCGCGCAGCGTTCTCCACATAAGCCTCGATCGCGGCCCGACGATCGTCGGTCGTGATCTGGGAGACCAGTGGATGCTCAGGCGCCAGCACCATGAATGTGGCGCCCCACAGCGTGTCGGGCCGGGTCGTGAAGACCTCAATGGGTTTGCCGTCCTCCGTATGGAAGGCCACCTGGGCACCCGTGCTGCGGCCGATCCAGTTGGTCTGCATGATCTTGACCGGATCGGGCCACTCGATGTTCTCGAGATCGGCCAGCAGCTCGTCGGCATAGTTGGTGATGCGGAACTTCCACTGTTCCAGGTCCTTCTGAATGACCGGGGTGCCGCACCGTTCGCAATGCTTGTCCTCTCCCCACACCTGCTCGCGAGCCAGGGTCGTGTTGCAGCGCGGACACCAGTCCACAGGGGCTTTCTCACGGTAGGCGAGGTCGGCCTCCAGCAGGCGCAGGAAGAACCATTGCGACCACTTGTAGTATCCGGGCTCGCAGGTGACCGCCTCGCGGTCCCAGGCCCACATCGCGCCCATCTGCCGCAGCTGGCGGCGCATGTTGTCGATGTTGTCGTAGGTCCAGATCCGCGGGTTGATGCCATGGGCGATGGCTGCGTTCTCCGCCGGCAGGCCGAAGGCATCGAATCCGATCGGAAAGAAGACGTTGGCCCCCTGCATGCGCCGGTAGCGGGCCGCCGTGTCGCTGGGGGTCATGGCGTACCAATGCCCCACGTGCAGGTCCCCGGAAGGGTAGGGAAGCATGGTCAGCGCATACCACTTGGGTCTGTCGGGATCCTCCACGGTTCGATACAAGCCCAACCGTTCCCATTCCTGCTGCCACTTGGCCTCGATGGCCGCCGGGTTGTAGCGGGGAGTTTCGGTAGACATGCTGTTCGTCCGTGAAAGGTCCTTGGGACAAGGTGGATATGGTCTGTCAAGTATAAGGAAAATCCACACACACTACACAGAAGCTCATGTTCTGGGCACTGTTTCAATCTCGTTGATATTGGTGGCGGACTGTCAGGGGCCTGTCCTCCGTACAAGTGGACTCCGTGCGTCGCTTCAGGCCATGCTGCGGGCCATCAGGCGCACGAAGTTGAGGGCGCCAGCCTCGGTCTTCAGCCCCCGTGTCAGGCGGGCCCGGGGCTTGAAGCGCCCAAACCAGCCCTCCAGTCGGTTGGTGGTGGCGGGCACCTTGGGGTTCTCCTGGCTGCGCACCAGCTCGTGCCCGCGTTCCACGAGGTGCCAGAGCAGCTTGCGCACCTCCGGCCGCAGGCGCACGCGGCCCTGCATCACCGCCTCCCAGAGCCCCAACAGGACGGGCCCCGCCTCCGGCGGTCGCTCCCGGGCCAGGCGTTGCCGGATCGGCAGCAGGACCCGGTCCAAGTGGGTCAGATCGTCGTCGTCGATGCCCCGGATGTGCCGCCCCACGGTGCGTTGCATGTGCACGGCGCACTGTTGCCGGTCCAGACCCGCCGTCTCGAGGGCCGGGCCGTAGACCGGGTCGTCGTCGGTCGTCAGCCCCTGCACCCCGCGTGCGGCCCAGTCCGTGAACCAGCCGCCCCAGTCGAAGCCGGGATCGCTCAGGCGCAGGTCCAGCCGGGCGCCCTTGGGGCCCAGGACCACGGCCACGGGGCGCTTGACGCCCCCGATCGACAGCCAGGTCTCGTCCACCTCGACCCACAGCGGCAGCTTCGCCTGCGGGTCGGGCGCCAGACTGGGGGCCACCGCCTGCACGGCCCGCCACAGCGTGGCCGCACCCACCCCGCAGCCCAGCAGGGCCAGGAGCCGGGACAGGCCCCGCAAACTGACACAGGGCACGTACAGGTTGGTCACCAGCTCCCGGAAGGTCTGCGGCCGCTGGCGGGCGGTCACACCCGGCGGCAGGGGCGAGGCGCTGCCCAAACAGGCCTTGCACTGCCAGCGCTGGACGCACAGACGGCCGAGGACAACCCGGTGGCGGGGGTAGGTGCCGTTGCGCCGCCAGGCGCAGGCCCCGCAATGGGGGCAGGCACCCGGATCGTCGGGCAACGCCCGTTGGCCTTCGGGGTCGGCAGGGGCTGGGACTGAAGTCCACGGCGAGGGGTCCTCTTTGGTTGGTGTGACAACACCATTGTAGGAACCCTCGCCGTTTGCGCGACCGCCACCAACATCAACGAGATTGAAACAGTGCCCATGTTCTGTGCCGGGCCACAAGGCATCGACCCGGCACACTGTCCGGGTAGGGCATGGAATTATCCGGAGGTGCTATTCACAAACCGCAGGTCGGTCGATGACGAACTGGACGAGCGCCCTGACGCTCGTCCCTGTCAGGAGTAGACACCGCCCCAACACTGTCTATGTGGGATTGGGTCACTCAGCCGAGGGCTACCCACAGGGGGGAGCACCGCGGAACCCAGCCGGCTCCGGCAGGTTGCCCGAATCCGGCACCCGAAGATCGGACCGGTCTCTGGCCTTCAGGTGCCAAGCCACGCCCCGGTAGATGGCGCTGGCGACCAGGCGTGTGCGCCCTATACCGCAGCCAGGGTTAATTCATGCTGCCCGGTAGGGCCGGAACACTGTCTGGATCGGGTGGAACAACACGGGATGTTGCAGGTTGACCAACACACCGGTCACAACCCGTTCCGAGCCTGGTCCGACGTCATTGTCAAGCATCGTTGCTCTCCGAACCTTGTCGAGACCGCTTGAGTGTTTCCGGAAGCCGAGGCAGTGGATCGGCTTCCGGATGTTCCGCCGGTGAACGGTGTCTGCGATCCCCAAAATCGGTTCTGATAAATCGATAGACCAACGCGCCCAAAGCCAAAGTAAAGTTGACAAGTCCGGCAATCGTGAAACCAGTGGTGCCGGTAGCAACAAGGAAGCCGCTTCCGACCAAGATCAAGACAACACAGATGAACGCCATCCACTGTCCTCGGCTTTGGAGCATGGTGCCGGCATCCAAATAGGCCATGGATTCTTCGTGAATCTGGTCACTCTCACGCATCTCGGCCTGCAGATGCTGCTCCTTCAAATCCACGCTCCGCTCCGCCAGGGTGAGAATGCGCTCGGCTCCTCCGGACACGACATTCTCGTATGCCGCGAAGTCGTCCGGAGTCGGCAGGGGGCCCCGGTGGAACTCGGTTCGCACCGCGGTTAAACGCCCGCCCGGTTCCTGTGTCTCGATCTCCTCAGGCCGGGACTGGTTGTCAGGGCCGGTCAGTTCCGCGGACGATTCCGGGTCGAGTGACATGGCTGTCTTCGCCTTCGATCGAAGATGGAAGTTCGGTCGCCAGTTGGGCCATGGCTTCCCTTAGACAGTCCCCAACTTCAACCCAGGGGTCCGGTGCGGGTGTCGGCACTGCGCGGACTGCCTGCAGAGCGCTGTGCCAGCGGTCGTGGTCGATCAAGGTTCCATACATGTCGAAAGCGCGACCCAGTCCAACCACAAAATTGTCCCACCGGGATGTTTGGGTGTACTCCCTGATCAGGCTGCGCCGCGGATCGTCGCCTTGAACCTGTGCCGCTGGCGTCGGGGCGTAGCCGAAGAACATGTCCGGGAATCGGGCACGGATGCCGGACAAGCGCCGTCGGAAGTCATGCGCGCCCACCCAGGCATACAGTTCGCTCAGATACGATCGAACATCCTCCCCGCATCGGGTCAAAACAGCCTCGCCAGTTGCCAAGCCCTGCGCGGTCAGGAATATCACGGTTCCCTGTGGTTCGGCCCTGGTGGACAAGCTGCCTTCACGGCACATTTGCAGAAGCACAAACTTAATCGATGCATCGACGGGACCCGCGGCACTGGACGCGAACTTGAAATGGGGACCGTCCACTGCTTCGGGGATTGTGGCGTCGATAAGAAAGAGCAAATGCTGAACCTGCACGGGATCGAGCGTGGCCTCTGCGCCGCCAGCAGCCAAGGCCACCAGGATCATGTGAGGAGGTTCAAGGGAAGCCACCATAGCCAGCCTCCCCCGATCGAAGGATGATTGGCCTTCTTGTTGCCTCTCCTGTGAAGGCAGGCCCGTGCCAACCGCCACCGTGTCTGCTGTCCTCCGCTGGTTAGAACCGGACGGAGGCGGTGCTCCCTTGGGAGCCACAGACGGCTCCTCGGCGGTGGTCATTTCTTGCTTCCTTGCTTCGGGGCGGTACTGGGGCACCGCTCTACAGTGATGTAGAAACCCTAGCACAGGGTCCGGCTCACTGGACTTGGCGACAGCCAATGGTGTGGGTTGTCGGAGGTGGGTCCGACGCGACTCAGAGGTTCAGTTGAGCTATCTCGTTCATCAAGATACCGACTGTACCCATGGTAGGCAGCCGACCGCCGCGGTGTCGCTCGCAAGCGTCCCGGGCCAAGTATTCGGGACCGGACAGTTCCATTGAAATGGCGCGTTCCCCGTTCCATGTTGATGCGGAACAGACCCTTTTGGGCTTTGCTGACCTATCAACGGATTGGCCTACCGCGGCAAAACCCGGTTCGGATGTGTCTGTGAAAGTTGCCTCTCCTCCAGTCGTCATGCCACCGATTGCTCGAGACCAGCCTGTAGGGTGTCCCATCCCCGCCTGTTCATTGACAGTTTGGTCTCAACAGTTTGCAAGGTAAGCGGATCGTACCGACACCACTCCATACCGGAGCCGTCGGAACGCACGTCAAGACTGTGTTCAATGGCACCCCATTTCCAGCTGATGCTGACCCCGCCGTCAGAGGCAGGGCAAATGTCGGGGATGCCAAGGCTGGTGCGCCAATGCTTTCCGAGCCAATCAGCAGTCAGGTCAAGAAGAGCAGGTTCCGGCGTGGTGCTGTCTGGACCGTCCCACTCCGGCCCCAACTGTTTCAGCTCGTTTATCTGCTTGCTGATCGCCGCATGAGCGGCTCTCACCGCCGAGCCCGAAACATCCGTGCCGCGTAGAGGCTGAGGGTGCGTGGAGGTTCCAGCTTGTGGTCCAGACCGACGCACACCGAATTTCAACTGTGGCGTCACACCCCTCGGTTTGATGTGGGCGCGGTTCAGAATCCGCACACTCCTTACATTCACCATTGCAACGTCTGCTCCGTGACTCCACGCCAAGCTTGGCGTGGAGTATACACCGTCATTAATCGGCTCTGTCCTTGCAATTGGCACTCCATCAGGACAATCACACGCCAATTGGACCAGTGACATCTGCGGGCAGGATGGGCATCTTGACCTTGCCTGGAACGCCTGCCATGTCCGCCGTCCCCGTTCCCCTGGTTTCCCTGCCGGTCGGGGTCGATGTTCCCCATCGGCTCCAGAGACAGCACCATTTCCTGGAGGCCATTCTCCTTTTCGCGACGCTGGCCGTCATCTGCGGTGCCAACAACTGGACCGAGGTCGAGTACTTCGGTCACCAGAAGCAGACCTGGCTGGAGACGTTCCTCGACCTGCCGTACGACATCCTCTCGCACGACACCTTCGGGCGCGTCTTCGGAGAACGCAGACCGGCTCCTATCCCCGAAACCAGTCGGGCTTCCGAGGAATGCTGCGACGCCCCATGCACCAGATCCTCAAGTTCGGAGACTGCGGCAACACTTTGCAAGCTTGGTCTCGTATCCGAGGCGGAGTTCGGAAAACACGACAGTTGGCGCGAGATGCGCCAAACACTGCAGGTATCCGGCTTGGATCTGTGACGGCCTGAACGGCGCACTACAATCCACTGGGCCTGACGCCAACCGGGTCCCTCTAACCGGACGCAGTGCACGATGACGGACGAACCGGACATCCATACCAATCCAGACGAGACGCAAGGGCAATCCCCGGCCGTTCCGAGACTGCGCCCCGGGATCTCCGACTACACGCGTCTGCGGCGCGAGCGTCACGCCTACGTCGACAAGACCAGCGAACTGGCACAACTGCTGGATACCGGCGAGTTCCTGTTCCTGTCCCGGCCACGCCGCTTCGGCAAGACCCTGATGCTCTCGACCATCGAGTGCATGTTCCAAGGCGACTTGCCGAGAGTAAGACACCCCGACCGATCAACGATTCGGGCAATGCCCAAGGTTGAGGACGAACAGCTTTTCGCCGGAACGGCATGGGAGCAGCCGTTCACGACCTCTGTGCGCCATCCAGTCATTCGGCTTGACCTGAGCAGGATTTCCGGTTCCAGCGTCGGTCAAATGGAGCTGTCCCTCAAAAGGCATGTTGCCCAACAAGCCCTGCTCTGGTACTGCCGGGGGTACGACCCCGGCATTGCCATGAAGCACTTGCGTGATCCAACGGGCTATCGGTTTGCAGCCCAGGACATGCTTGACGAACTGATCCAGTCGCTGCAGGTGGAATGCAACGACCCGGTGGTGCTGGTGGACGAGTACGATACGCCGTTGCTGTCACTCCTTGGCCGGAGGCCATCGGAGGTTGACCCGTACTTCCGATTGTTTCGCGACTTTTTTCGGGTCCTCAAGCAATGTGACGGGATTCTCCACAAGGTCCTGATCACCGGCATCACACGCCGCGCCTACGGAGAACTGTTCTCGGCACTCAACAACCTGCAGGACTGCACTTGGCGTGCGGATCTCGGCAGTGTGTGCGGATTCACCGAGGACCAGCTGGACCAACCCCCTCTGTCAAACATCGTCCAGGCGGCGGCACAGGGTCTGAGGCAATCCGCCGACGAGTTGCGTGCATCGCTTCAAACCTATTACAACGGGTATCGATTCGATCGCGACGGACAGGGGCCGGCGGTCTACAACCCGTGGTCGCTGTGCAACACTCTTTCCGACCTGTTGACCCCGGCTGTGCGGGAAGGCATCAGGAAGCATGGATTGCCGTCGCACTGGTCGGACTCGGGGGTATCCAAGACACTGGTGGATGCCCTGAGGCAACAACCCAACTCGGTGAACTCGATTCCGTTCGCACATCCCGACGAGTTGGATGCCGACTTCTACAGCAACAAGGCAACGGGCCTCAAGTCGCTCATGCTGCAAAGCGGCTACCTGACACACCATCCTGCCCAGAATGGACACCCGGCACGCCTGGGTTGGCCCAACCGCGAGGTCTCGCGGACCATGCTCAGGGATCTGGCCCTTGGCCATGTGGGTGAGCAGCTGCCGGGCGTCGAGCGTGTGCGCAAGTGCCTGGTGTCAGGAAAGTACGAGGATCTTCCAACAGCTCTGTTGGACTGCCTGTATGCCTTTCCCTACCACATCATGGACGACGAGTTCTCCTACCATGCAGCACTGCATGGACTGTTCATGGGCATGGGTATCATGCCGCGTTCGGAACAAGCCGAACTGGCAGGACGCTACGACTTGGCAGCCATATGCGGGGGCCGGATCGCCGTTATGGAACTGAAATACAACCGCAGCCTGCAGGAAGCACAAGACCAGACTGCACTCAAGCAATACGGCCGGGGCCTGCTCGTGGAACTGGACAATAGGGAGGATGCGACCTGTATAGCCCTCCATATTGCGAAGACACGGGAAGGCGGGATTTCGATCGAGGGTGCAGTGCGCTCCGTGCACGGTATCGACAACGATTGGACTTCCCTGAGGTCGCACCAGCGCTAACGCTGCAGCGTCCGACCCACTGGTCCGGCATCGGGTCTTGGTGTCGGAGTGCAGGAATTCCAGCACCGCCGTCCACTGCGCGGGCCCGATTTCTCCGGGCCGTCCGATCCTCTCCTGATGGATAAGAGGTGTCGTAAACGCGGTGAGCGACTCTCCCCCGCATGGCCGTGGCTTCGATCCGGTCCTCTCACAAGCTCCGTACGTTGGCGAGACCCTGCTGCTCCAGGATGGCACCCCAGGCAGCCATCGTCTCCTCTCGGACGCGCGGTGGGAGTAGCCATGACAGAGGTTTCAGGCAGGGGCAAATCCCGCGCCCAACCTGCCCGCAAGTGCCTCCAATTGGAATGCGATTGCCTTGGCAGAGGTCGCTCCACAGCAGTTCACCGGGGTTCCGGCCCCATGTGTGCGGGGGCTTTCCGATTGGCTCATCCTTGACAGGAAGTGTTGCAGAATTTACACTGTTTCACATGATGCGGAACAGCCCTATTTCTGAAACAAAGCTGATAGACATGGCCATCAAGGCAGTAGGCGCGCGCTTGCCCCCACGGTGGCTCCTGCTCAGCCGTGAGAGAGAGGCAACCGGGTGGTCCCCACAGGATGCCACCCACATAGCCGACGCCATCTGGGAACTCCGCGGCTCCGACGGACTCTCATCCGACATCATCGTGGAGGTCAAGGCAAATCTGGTGGAGCCCAGGATGGTCGACCGTGTAGCCTCCCAACTGAAGGCACTGTCCAATTCGAGACATGAGCAGGCTGGCGCAATCCCCGTCTGCATGCTGATCTCGACCTACCTGAGCCCTTTGACCAGGGGGCGCTTGACGGAAGCCGGGATCAGCTACGCCGACTCAACCGGAAACATCAGGTTCGCCGTTGACCGTCCCGCGGTGTACATCGAGATCCAAGGGGCGGACAGGAACCCCTTTAGGGAGGAACGTCCGCTCCACTCGCTCAAGGGAGGCCGCGCTGCCCGTGTGGCCAGAGGGCTCCTGGACTACCGGCCTCCCTTCGGGACGCGGGAGCTGGCCGGCAAGACCGGAAGCTCGGCGGCCATGGTTTCGAGGGTATCCAGCCTGTTGGAGCCCGACGAGATCGTCACCAAGGAGAGCCCGCGGGGACGCATTGTCTCGGTGGACTGGGAGGCCTTGGCCCGCAGATGGGCCATGGACTATGACTTCGCCTCCTCCAACGCCCTGACGACGTGGCTTGAACCGAGAGGAACCCGGGCGCTGTACTCCCGACTTCGCAACACGGGCATCCGGTATGCCGTCACCGGATCGTTTGCCGGGTATCGCTTTGCGCCCGTTGCGGAGCCGCGCCTGGCGGCACTCTACGTCGACGATCCTGACACCGCCGCCCAGTCGCTGGGGCTGCGCCTGGCGGAGACTGGAGGCAATGTCCTCCTCGTGCGCCCATTCGACCCCGTGGTGTTCGAGCGGGTCGAATACGACGACGGCATCACCTTCGCCCGGGTTACCCAGGTCCTGCTGGACCTCATGACAGGGCCGGGGCGAGGACCGGCGGAGGCGGAGGCCCTTCTTGCGTGGATGCGAGACAAGGAGGACATATGGAGACTTCCTATGACCAACACTACATAGATGCCCGGGAGACGCTGCTCGACGCGGTCGAGGCGCTGGGACCGCACATCGATGCGGCCATCCTGGTGGGTGCCCAGGCCGTATACATGCATACAGAGAGTGTTGATGACAGCTTCGCCGTCGCTCCGTTCACCTATGACGCAGATATCGGACTCGATCCCGAACGGCTGGAAGACAGTCCCGCGATAGTCGACGCGATGTGCCGCGCGGGGTTTCGACTGACTCTTCCACCGGGGACTTTCATGAAGGACGGCGGAACACAGGTCGACCTGATGGTGCCAGCGGCCGCGGGTGGATCCGGCCGCAGGGGAGCCCGGCTCGGCGTCCATGGCAACAAGGCAGCCAGGAAGGTCCACGGACTCGAGGGCACCCTTGTGAGTCATACGCGTAGGAAGATATCCTCTCTGGTTTCAGATGAGGATCGGTCATGCATCCTGAAGGTGGCCGGACCGGCGGCACTGCTGGTGGCAAAGGTGCACAAGATAGGGGAACGCTTGGAGGATCCCGTCGGGCACCGTCAGGAACAGCTCCCCAAGGATGCCTTCGACATCTATCGGCTCTTGAGTGCCATCGACACAGCCGAACTGGCTGAGGAGTTCGGACTCCTCCGGTCACACAAGATTTCGAGCAGCGTGACCTCGGAGGCACTGTCGAAGTTTCGGAGCCTGTTCGGTTCCCGGTCCGGCATAGGTACCACGCTCTTGGTCAACTCTGTCAGAGGTTTGGAGGATCCCAATTTCATCATCGAGTCGAGTGTTGCGCTCAGCCAGGACCTGCTACAGGCGATCGCACAATAGCACCTAATTCGGTGCCATGGCTTCAACATATACCTGTTCCGACTACACATCCCGGAAGTGCGGACACTCCTGGTTTCTGGTTACATCCGTTGAAGGGGAACCGAGCAGGCCAATGGGGTGTGCGTGTATCGGGCAATTGGCACGTCGTATTCCGCTTCAAGAACAATGAAGCCGTGGATGTGGACTGGGTCGACCATTACTGATGGCAAAGAGGGCGATTATGGACAGCACCGGCGGCGAGCGCGTAGGTCCAATGCTGAATCCCCCGCACTTGGGGGAACTGGTTCGGGAAAGCATGGACGAGGTCGGCTGGAACGTGACCGAGACGGCAATGCAACTGGGGTGTGACCGGGGAACGTTGTCGCGTCTGCTCAACGGCAAGACTGGCGTGTCCGCGAACATGGCTCTCGCCTTGGAGGCGATTGGCTTGGGTACGGCCGATCACTGGATGCGCATGCAGGCGAGCTATGAGCTCGCGCAGGTACGCAAGGCACGCGAACGGTAGGAGGACATGAGGACACACGAAGCGGTCGCATGACAATGCAGTGAAGTTAGAGTGCCTGCCGATGGTGGACATCGGCAGGCGTACCGGCATGAAGCCATGACCACGGGAACAGGTTGACAAGAATCCAACGGCGGCATCGACATCACCAAGACTGAATTATTCCAGCCTGACAAATACAGTCTTCACGGAGCTTGGGTCACGTCCGGGATGTCAGAGGTTCCGATTCTCCAGACAGTGTCTGGAGAATCTTCCAAGTGGTGCGCAAGACGGCCCGAACAACGAAGAACCCATGCAGCCAGGCTTGGATGGGCGGTGTCAAGGACCAGTTCCCGCAGCCATTCAAGGACATGGGCTTCCTTCTCAGCCAGGAACGCCTACCGAACGACCTCTTCGGGCGGACGCTGCATGCCGTCTTCAAGCGGCTCGGTTCCAAAGAGGTACACACAAGCCGTTCACTACTCGCACCTTCTCATCAGATAGAGGTGATCTGGCTGGCGTGCGCACTGGACGGAAATCCGACACGTCCACACAATTGGGAAACGTTGGTTCAGAGCAGAGCGCGGTCAAGCTGGTTGCCGGGTTGGATGCAGTTTCTTCGTTTGCTTGGCCGGTCGTCTTGCAGAAGTGGTACGGGAACCAGAAAGAGCCGGAATCCTGCAGAACATCGTTTGGGGACGGTCGCTTATGCAAACATCAGTCGCTCACCCTTGGGTTCGGGTATCGCGTCACCGTGCTCGCGGGCTGTATCGATCCACAGTGCGATGGCTTCCTGGGCTTGCCTGAGGGCAGCTTCCTGAGTGGGGCCATGCGCCATGCACCCGGGCAGTTCGGGCACCTCGGCCACGTAGGCTTCATCTTCGTTGCTCCAGTAGATAATAACCTCGTATTTGTACATCAGTCCTACACCTCCAGTTTGTATTTCAAGATGACGCGACGTACTTGTCGTACCTGATAAGGTTTCGCATGACTTCCATCGCGCTGCAGATTGACTCGTTTCAAGACATCGGCCTTCCTAAAGATGTGATGACTGCCGCGGGTCCGCTCGATGAATCCAAGCCGCAGGAGCAGGTTCCTCAAGTCATCGAAGCGGATATTCGCGTCCGAACGACCACTGAGAATTGTGTGAAGTAGTCGCTCGCCGCGCACAGTCATGCCTCCGGCAGGATCTTCTCACAAACTCTGAACGTCTGCGAGACCGTGATGCTCCAGAATGACTGCGAGGTTGGTCCTGGCCGTGTCGTCGGCGAAGGTATTGTCACGGAAGACCAGAGTGCTGTCACCGACAGGAGCAGTTCGTAACCCCAATCGGCGATGCCAAGAGCTGACAACGCGATGGCTTCCCAGGCCGTAGTTGTCTCTTCTCGGACATGCGGCTGTACAGAGTCGGTGGTCAGGAGAACAACGCGATTGGCGAGGGGCGGATCGGACGGCACTGTGTGCTGGATGTAAAGTTGCAAGAGGGCCGCGGGCGCATGCCCAGGCCGTGAAGAGTTATGTTACGAAGAGGCATCCCAATTATTGTGCAAGGCAGTCCGGCTGGTATCCGGCCGGAAAGGATCCATCGGGTGCTCGGGAACAGGATCGAAAGCCACCTTTCGATACCAAGCCGGACCTGATCATGGCGTTTGGATATCTCACCCCTCTGATGCAAGGTAGGGAACCGGTTTGCCGTTGAGGAGACTGTGCGATGTGGTCCGTGAAGATCCCAACTCGAATCCTGGTCACAAGCCTGTGCCTGCTGCTGGCCTTGGCATCACCCGGTATGGCACAGGAGTCCCTGTCGGAGTCCCTGCCGGTCGGGGCCAAGGCCCGTCTGGGGCAAGGGAGTGTTTATGACACGCAGTATTCCCCGGATGGCACACGCCTGGCGGTTGGGGGCAGCGCAGGCATCTGGTTGTATGACACCCGAACCTATGAAATAGAGTCCCTGCTCACCGACTATACGCAGCCCATCTACAGCGTGGCCTTCAGTCCCGATGGCCGGACCCTGGCCGGTTGTGGTCCGGACGGTACCATTCTCCTTTGGGACATCTCGACGGGGACTCTCCGGCACACCCTGTACGGCTATTGGCCAGGGCGCGTTGACAGCATTGCGTTCAGTCCCGATGGCCGGACCCTGGCCAGTGGCGGCCGCGATGGCAATGTCCACCTTTGGGATGTGGCCACAGGCACCCTTCAACAAGTCCTGGAGGACCCGCGGAACCCTAGGCACGGGGTTCGCAGCGTGGCGTTCAGTCCCGACGGCCGGACCCTGGCCAGCGGCAGTAGCGATGGCGCCGTCCGTTTGTGGGACGTGGCCACAGGCACCCTTCAACAAGCCCTGGAGAGCCAGGAGGACAGACGGGTTAACGACGTAGCGTTCAGTCCCGACGGCCGAATCCTGGCCAGCGGCCACGGGGATGATGCCGTTGACGATGCCGTTCGCCTATGGGACGTGGCCACAGGCACCTTGCAACACATCCTGCCAAGTTATGGACCCTTGGCGTTCAGTCCCGACGGCCAAACCCTGGCCATTTCCGGCGGCCTTTGGGACGTGGACACGGGCACTTTCCGGTACTCGTTGGAGACGGTGAAGGTGGCGGCAGGTCCGCTGAGGGGCTACGGGATCGGGGTCGAAAGTGTGGCGTTCAGTCCCGATGGGCAAACCCTGGCCAGTACGCATTGGGACGGCACCGTTTGCCTGTGGGACGCGGCCACGGGTACCTTCCGGCACTCGCTGGAGGACCCACCTTGGCTAGGGGTAGTTGACAGTGTGGCGTTCAGTCCCGATGGGCAAACCCTGGCCAGCGGCAGTTGGGACGGCACCGTTCGCCTGTGGGACGCGGCCACGGGCACCATGCAACGCTTCCTGCCAAGCTCCGGCAGTCCTCTGGTGTTCAGTCCCGACGGCCGAACCCTGGCCGGCGGTGGCAGCACTGTCCGCCTGTGGGACGTGGCCACGAAAACCCTCCTGCACGAGCTGGAGCATAGATTTAGTTTTAGTGTTGGCAGTGTGGCGTTCAGCCCGGACGGCCAGACCCTCGCCAGTGCCGAGGATACCGTTCGCCTGTGGGACGTGGTCACGGGCACTCTCCTGCACCAGCTGAAGGGCCATGGGGATACTGTCCGCAGCGTGGCCTTCCACCCGGATGGGCAAACCCTCGCCAGTGGCGGCCGCGATCGCAAGGTGCGCCTCTGGAATGTGACCACGGGTGCCCTCCAACACACACTGGAGGGCCATGGGGATACTGTCCACAGCGTGGTCTTCAGTCCCGACGGCCGGAACCTCGCCAGCGGCAGTTGGGACGGCACCGTTCGCCTGTGGGACGCGGCCACGGGTACCCTTCGGCATTTCATGCAAGGCTACGGGTTGTATGTCAACAGCGTGGCCTTCAGTCCCGACAGCCAGACCCTCGCCAGTGGCGGCCACGACAACATCGTTCGATTGTGGGACGTGTCCACAGGTGCCCTTCGGTCCGTAATGGCAGGTCATACGGAATGGATCAGCAGTGTGGCCTTCAGTCCCGACGGTCGGACCCTCGCCAGCGGCAGTACGGACAGTACCGTCCTGTTGTGGGATGTGGTCGCAGGAACAGGTTTGCCTTGGGTCGCCGGGAACTTCCTGAACCTGGAAACCAACCCGGACGGACACTGGGAGGTGTGGAGGAACGGAACCACGGTCACGGCCAACTTCAGGAGTCCGCGGGCACCCGTGCAGTACTACGCGCGACAGGACCCGCAGCCTCAGTTTGTGCTGCCGACGGGATTCCGGCCTGTAAGACAGGTGACCCGTACCGTGAGGGGAACGCGGGTCCACGCGGACCGGACACCGGAGTCGGACAGGGGGCAGGTGACCTTTGACCTGACCATCGGCACGAACGGCGAGATGCGCTATGTGGACAACGCGAAGGTGGACGACCTGGGCTATGTTGACTATCGCGCAACGCGCCTGACGTGGCAGACCAACGAAACCCTGGAAACGTCTGCCATTCCCGGGACGGAAGAACCCACAGCATCCGGCGCCGATCCCAACCGGTAGGTTGAACCGGAGTCGATGTCGGAGGTTGTGGAACATGGATGTGAGTATGTTCCGCGGCACGCATGCTTCTGCG
>JAPPAJ010000143.1 GCA_026705565.1 Caldilineaceae bacterium
TGCTGGCCGACTGCGAATGGCGGTACGCGCGCTGGAAGGAAATGCACGTGCCCGCGCTCAACTGGCCGGAGGTCAGGGAGGGCAAGACGGCGTGGGCCAAGGCCGTCCGCAGGAAGATGGGACCCGGTCCGTCCACGAGCTTCTTCACCCTGGGCCAGCGGTTCACGGAACTGCGCAACGACCCGGACCACGCCTGGCTGAAGGCGTACCCGTACAAGGTGGTGCGCTACAGCCTGAAGTACCTGGCCGACGCCTACGCGCGGTACAAGGCGGACCCGGCGAACGAAGGCAAGCCCCGGTTCAAGGCCCGGCACCGCACTGTGCCGGGGTTCACCATGCCCGAAGCTGTCCGGATGGACGAGGATCGCCTGTACGTGCCCAAGGTCGGCTGACTGCGGCTGGCCGGCAGCAATCCGTACGCGGGCTGCCGGCCCCTGACCGTGCGGGTGCGCATGGAAGGCACGGAACAGCACCCCAAGTGGTATGCGTACGTCTGCTACGAGGTGCCTGCGGAGCAGGCAAGGCAGCCCGTACCGGACGGCGCGCTCGGTCTGGACCGCAATGTGGGGCAGGCCACGGACAGCGAGGGCACCGTGTGCGGGATGCCCGACACGGACAGGTTGGACGCGCAGATCACCCGCAAGCAGCGCAAGCGGGACGATGCCACGCACCAGGCCAGTCGCAAGCTGGCGGACACGGCACACACCGTGGTGGTGGAGGATCTGCCCACGAAGGGCATGACCCAGTCCGCCAAGGACACGATGGAGGCACCCGGCCAGCAGGTCAAGCAGAAGTCGGGGCTCAACCGCAGTATTCTGGCGAGCGGCTGGGGCTTGTTGGAGCGTAAGCTGGCCTACAAGGCCGGCGCACTGCGGAAGGTGAATCCGGCCTACACGTCGCAGAGGTGCAGCCGGTGCGGCCCTGTGCACAGGGACAACCGGCCGTCACAGGCGGTGTTCGCGTGCGGGACTTCCGTGCGTGCCCGTTGCGGCCCGCGGGACAGGGGCTTCTGCACGGCGAGGGGCGATCCCGTGGGGGTCCCCGACGACCCGTGAACGAGATGGGCCGGCTGTCCAGTCCGGCCTATAAGTCCCAGAAGTAGCTGTTGGTGCTTCGGTGGCAGCGGCCGGCCCTGCCCGTTTCAGGAGGCGGGCGTCGCCAGGTTGAAGAATACCCAGATCGCAGTCTCCAGCACCTCGGCAAGCCAGACAAACACATAGTTGCGGAAGAAACTGTCGGCGGTGACCGTCAGGTCCTCGGGAACGACCGGTGGCACTGCCAGCCCGGCCAAGGCACCGCAAACCGCCAGCAGCAAGGGGAACGCAAGCAGAATCCGCAGCGGATGGCGGCCGGCGGACAGATCGCGGGCGCGGGGCGGCTTGACAGGAAGGTGGGCCAAGATCGGGCGGTGCGTAGGGGATTGGGTTCGCATGCCCGTATTATGCCGCGGCAACACTGAACGGCTGTTGCAAGTTTGCTAAAATACATATTCCGGGTGAGTAGCTCAGCTGGTTAGAGCGCACGGTTCACATCCGTGAGGTCGGGGGTTCGAGTCCCTCCTTACCCACATTCCCGCTCCCCGTTCCGTTCCGGGGCTGTATTGCCGGTCGAGCCCGGCCCGTCCGCGAACGTCTGTTCGTTTCGAATGCCATGACCGCGACTCCCGAACGCTTCGCCCCGCTGGTCCGTCTGCTCGACGGCGTGAGGGTGACATCGCTCAGTCTGGCGTGGCTGGAGGAGCAGTGTACGGATCTGGGCCTGGATCTGTACCTTGAGGACCACCTGTTCATCTGGCTGATGGACGAGTTGCACCACCGCGGCATCACGCTCTCCGACGCCGACGCGGCCACCGAGGATGTCCAGTCGGAAGAAGGCTTGGAAGTCCAGGCCATCGCAGAGGACATCGAAGATATCGTCAGTCTTCAGGAAAACGCCGAGGACCGGCTGCTCAGCCGGGAGGAGACAACCCAGCTCCTGCGTGCCGTTCAGGAAGGCATGGAAGCCCAGGCATGGCTGGAAGCCCATCCGGACGCGCCCGACAAGACCGCCAAGGAGCTGCTGGTCGCCAAGAAGTCGGAAGCCGAATCAACCCTTCTGACGCGCAATCGCGGTCTCGTGCTCAGGGTGTGTCAGCAATACCGGTCCTCGTTGAACTCCATGACACTCAGCGACTTGGAACAGGAAGGCAATCTGGGCTTCCTCAAGGCCATTTCAAAGTTCGACCTGAACCGCACGACAGTCCTGTCCACCTATGCGGTCTACTGGATCCGGCAGGCTGTCCAGCAGGCTATCGCCAATCAAGACCGAACCATTCGCCTGCCCGTGCACAAGCGCGCCGAGATCCGTCACTTCCGCATCGCGGCCGAGGAACTGCAGAATCAGCTGGGGCGGGAACCCACCGTGCGCGAAGTTGCCCTCCGGTTGCTGGCGGCGGCCTCCGGCATGGAGGATGTTGTGGCCAGACTCCGGGGCAACGGGGAACAGGCCTCGGCCACGGACCGGGAACACCTGAGAAGGATCGAAGAAAACGTCAAGGAACTTCAAACGTACGGACGACAGTCCCCGTCCAGCCTGGACGCATTCGTCGACGACGAGGAAAGGGATCAGCACGAACTCCTGTCGGACGACCGGACGGAGTCCCCCGAAGGCGAGGCCCTGAAACAGGAAGTCATCGGCAACATTGACGAACAGGTGGACAAGCTGCCGGAACCGGACCGGACGGTGATGCGGCTGCTGTACGGCCTCGACGGCGAGGAACCCCGAAAGACCAGCGAAATCGCCACGATGTTCAACCGCGATCCGGCCATGCTGGCGCTGCTGCCGTCCAGGCAGTTCACTGGTTCCTACGTGGAGTCGATTCGGAAGGACGCGGCTTCGCGCAAGGCATCGGGGGACTCTCCTGTATCGGAACAATCCACCGAGCTGACAACCAAGATCATGAGTCTGCTGGAGGGAACCGAAGGCTTGGCGCCCCGCGCACCAAGCGAAGTTGCCGACATACTCAACCGAGACCCCGGCTTCCGGCACCCGCTGTCGCCCATGAGCTACAACACGACCCGCATCAGGAACATCGCCGACAGAGCGATTTCATCACTGAAAAACGTCAAGTCCGTGGAAACCCTATCCTTGGACACCTAGCTGTCGGCAAAACGGCACAGGGCCGCGGTTCACTCGGATTCCATGGTGCCGGCGACGGACGGACCGGGTGCCGGTCCCGGTTGTCCGCATCGGCGACGCCCTTCACTGGAAACAGGACCGACCCGCCATGGACTACGTACAACTGGGCAGCACGGACTTGTCGGTGTCCTCAATCGCCCTCGGCTGCTGGCCGTTTGCCGGAGGCGAGGTATGGGGATTCCAGGACAGGGGCGACTCGATCAACACGGTCCATGCCGCACTGGACGCGGGCATCAACTTCTTCGATACGGCTCCGGCCTACGAGGCCGGCGAATCGGAACGCGTGTTGGGCGAAGCCCTCCTGGGCCGCCGACACGAGGCGGTGGTGGCAACCAAGCTGGGTGGCTCGCAAACCCGGCCGGATCGAATCCGGGCCGTCTGCCGGGAGTCTTTGTGCAATCTGTGGACCGACTACATTGACCTGTACCAGATTCACTGGCCCGGCCATGACGTTCCGGCCGCCGATACGGTGGCCGCGCTTCAGGAACTCAAGTCGCTGGGCTGGATCCGCCATTTTTCAGTCTGCAACTACGGAGTGCAGGATTTCGGCGAGATATCGGGCTTCGCCTCAATTCCGTCCAATCAATTGCCCTACAGCCTGCTCTGGCGTGTGGTGGAAGCCGAAATCCTTCCGTTGTGTCGGCAGAGAGGTGCCGGTTTGATTTGCTACAGCCCGTTAATGCAGGGATTGCTGACCGGCCGCTATGCCGGTGCGGACGAGGTTCCGGACGGATTGTCCCGCACCCGCCTGTATTCCTGCTCCCGTCCCCTTGCCCAACACCGCGAACCCGGGTGCGAAGACCTGGTTTTCACCGTGCTCGACCAAATCAGGGATGTGGCATCCAATGAAGGTCTTTCCATGGCCTTGTTGTCCCTGGCCTGGGTGCGACAGCAGGCAGGCGTCGCGTCGGTCCTGGTGGGTGCGCGCAATCCGTCCGAGCTGACTCGGAACCTGCCGGTGCTCGAAGTAACCCTCTCCCGGCAAACCCAGGACCGTCTAGCGCGGATAACCGATCCGGTCCGGTCCCACCTTGGTTCCAACCCGGACATGTGGTTCAGCGAAAGCCGCTTCCGCTGACCCGCCCCCTGACAGGCCGCCTATGCAAACCAAGTGCCGTGACGGCACCTGAAACGCGGTCTACTGCACGGCCATGCGCCGCAGCAACCGTGCGTACAGACGCTGGCTGCGGCGGAAGCTGGACAGGCGGAAAAATTCATTGGGCGAATGGGCCAGTTCATCCTTCAGGCCAAATCCGAAGTTGACGGTGTGCACGCCCAGATGATCCCGGAAACATCCGGTAATGGGAATGCTACCGCCGGCGCGCAGGTACACCGGGGCCTTACCGTATTCCTCGGTGAGCACTTCGGCGGCAATTTGGTTGAAACGGTTGCCGGAAGGGATTGCGTACGGCTTGCCATCCATGGACAAGCGTTGAACCTCCACCACCACCCCTTCCGGGGCTGCGTTGGTCAAATGGTCGACTAGCAGCGTCCGGATCTCCTCGGGATCCTGATCCGCGACAAGGCGACAGGTGATTTTCGCTCCGGCCCGACTGGGCAGGACAGTCTTGATGCCAGCCTCCTGGTAGCCGCCCCAGACACCGTTGATCTCCAGAGTGGGGCGGTGCCAGATGCGCTCGCGCGTGGTGTAGCCCGGTGCACCGAAGACGGCGGGAGCTCCGGTTTCGGTCAGAAACTCCTCTTCGCTGAACGGCACCGCGGCCGTTTGCGCCCGTTCCTCCGCCGTGGCTTCGCGAACCCGATCGTAGAACCCCGGCACCGCCACGGAGCCGTCCCTGTCGTGGAGTCCCGCCAGCATGGCAGCCAACTCGTGGATGGGGTTGCAGACGGCACCGCCATAGCTGCCGGAGTGCAGATCGCGGGAGGGGCCGGTGACGTCCACCTGCACCGCACATATACCGCGCAGGGCCACCGTCAACGACGGCTGATCCGCGTCAAACTGACCACCGTCGGAACTGACTGCGATGTCGCAGGCAAACTTCTCCTTATGGCGTGCCAGGAAATCACTGATTTGAGGGCTTCCAATCTCCTCCTGGCCTTCGTAGCACAGTTTTACGTTGACCGGAAGCCGGCCTTCGGATTGCAGGAGGCCTTCCAGCGCCACAAGGGTGGGAAACATGTTGCCCTTGCTGTCCGAAGCGCCGCGGGCCGACACCCGGCCGTCGGCCAACCTGGGTTCAAAGGGCGGATGATCCCATAGGTCCAAGGGGTCGACAGGTTGGACATCGAGGTGTCCGTAAATCAGCACCGTGGGCTGGCCGGGGGCGTGCAGCCAGTCGCCGTACACGACCGGATGGCCCCCTGTCTGCATGACCTCCGCGTTCTCCAACCCGGCCTGCGTGACGCGGTTGGCCACCCACTCGGCGGCGCGTCGCACGTCCGGAGCGTGTTCGGGAAGGGCCGAGATGCTTGGGAAACGGAGGAATTCGAGGTACTCCTCCACAAACCGGTCCTGATGCGCATCCAGGTACTGCTGATATTCCATACCGGATCTATCCGTTGTCAAGTGGGCAGTCAAGAGGCACGACAGCCGGGCTTGTGCCCGGCTGTCGTGAGGATCGGGGTATCCAAATTCGAACGCAATCTACTTGGGCAAGGCCTTGAGTGCCTGGTAGGCGGGCAGGGGCGACCAATCGGTATTCACGATGCCCCATTGTTCCCGTTCGGTTCCGTGCGCCACCACGCGGAAGTTCAGATTCCAGAGGAAGGAGGGACCGACCCAGCCCCAGTTCTTCATCATTTGATAGGCCTGGACCGTCCAGTCGGCTTGTTCCTGGTAGGAATTGTCAAGGGCATACCCGTAATGCGGATATCCAGGCGGGGTAGCAACCGCCCAGCCGAACTCTGTGGGCCAAATCGGGATGTTTGGATTCACGGCCGCCACCGCCGCCCGGTACTCTTCCATTGTGCTTCGGAAACTGAACGACCGATGGGGGTTGTTGTTGTTGCATCCTGCATCGAAGTTCGTCATGCCCGTGCCCGCAATGATCGAACAATAGTCCTGCCCGGTGGCGTGGGGCGGTACGTTGTAACCACTGGGATGAGCGCCCACAGCATCCACGTAGTTGAGCATGCCCAGCTGAATCATTTGCTTCAGGTATTCGAGATCGTCAATCGCCACTGCGGGATCTCTGACACCGGTCGGTGTCGGCGCACCGCTGACCACCAACATGGATGGGCAGGCGGCGCGGATGGTGGCCGAAGTCTCCTTGAGCAACTGGACGTATTCCGCTGCATTGATCGGCTTGTTGCCCCATTCATAGTTTAGGTTCTGTTCGTTCCAGACCTCCAAGGCCTTCACCGATGAATTGCAGTAACGGGAGGCCAAGGCACCCATGTAGTTGGCGAAGTCCTGGTCATCCAACGGCGGTCCAGCCACGGACAGGTCCGCACCGGGTTCCCGAGCCCACGCCGGGGCCGTGACAACGCTGAATAGCACATGGACGTTGGCCCGGTTGGCCCGGTCCACCAAGTCGTCCAGCTCAACCCATTGGCGGTTGCCCCGCGATGGTTCCATATCCTTCCAGCGCACCTGCTGCTTGAGCCAGGTGAATCCCAGGTCGTTGATCGCGCGCAAGACTGGTCGAGAGTTGTGCACCTCAAGGGCATGGGCCTGGATGCCGTAGGCAAAGTCCCCTGGGGCCACCGTCCGCGGTGCCGGTGCCGACGCGGGCACCGGTGTCGGCACCGGTGTCGGCACGGGTGCCGTTGCCGGAGCCTGGACCTGACCGCGTTGTTCCCAGCGCAGACTTATCTGCGCGTTTTGGCTCCGGTCGTAGTACTCGAGGCGCACCCGGTGCGTACCCTGTGCCAAGATAACGTCGGCAAAATAGGTGGAAGCCGCCTGGTCCAACCACGCATCCTTGAAAAGGACATCGTCAATGTACAGCCGCATCCCATCATCCACCACAACAGTGAAGCGATAGGTGCCGTCGGCAAACGTGAAGTCCCCTTCAAACTTTGCGCTGAAGCCATCGACGGCCACCCCGGTTCCGGGCGAACCCGATCCCCAATGCAGGTCCAGCGGGGCGGCGACCGTCTGGGACAGCACCGGAGTGCCGCTCAGGTCCGTGTTGTTCCAGTACGAGGCTCGGTACTCATTGGTGCCTACGCCAGTGACCGCGGGAGGCTGTGCAACCTGGGCAGGTACGGGCTGGACAGGCGCGGGCTGGACGGGCGCGGGTTGGGTGACAGGGGTGTCGGTACCGGGTATCACCAGCACCTGCCCGATGCTGAGGGTTGTCGGATCCGTGATGCCGTTGACAGCCATCAGGAGGCCTGTGGGGACACCGTACCTGAGCGCGATGCGATACAGGTTTTCGCCTCCGGCCACGGTGTGCGTAGTTGCCTGCGAAGGACCGGACGGAGCAGGTGTGGGCACCGGTGCCTGCACCACGCCGGACGTGCCGGACGGAATGCAAAGCTCCTGGCCAATGCCGATTTGATTGGCGTTGGCAATGCCATTGGCGGCAACGATGGCGTCCATGGACACTTCGTACCACAGCGCGATAGCCAGCAGGTTTTCACCGGCCTGTACCACATGTGTGGCAGAGCAACCTGCCCCACCCGAAGCGGGTCCGGTGGATCCTCCGGGAATGCGAAGGACCTGACCAACATAGATGTAGGTTCCGCTGGACAGTCCGTTCAGGGCAACGATCGCGTCGACTGTGGTGCCGTAACGGGCCGCGATCGAATACAGTGTGTCGCCCGTGCGGACTACGTGCTGGTTCTGGCCCTGAGCCAACAAGGACTGGGACGGTAAAAGCGCTACCGCCAGCCCGAGGACCAGCAGCAAGAGGCACACGAGCCCCCAACGGTTTGCGACAGAGGTAGCCATGCAACGTTTTCCTTCGATGTCTGTCCGGCGGCATCGCATCCGACCTTCGGCGAAGCCCCGAGGAACGGTCCATCCGGCCTGTCAGGCGAGTTCAGGATGCGCATTGGGCGCAATGCCTCTGATCATTAAGACGATCAACTCCATCAAATGTCGCGACTCCGCCCCGCGCCGGTCACCCCGGGCGCTGTTGCTCCAGGGGCACCTCTGTCCGACATCGACATCGTCCGGACCCAATTTGGACATCAACCCTGTCATCCCGAACGCGGATGTCCAGACCGCCGCTCGACCACAACGGCCTTCGTCGGTGCCGATTCCGAGACGGTTTCGCATTGACGACAGGAATCCTCATCCCACATGGCATGGACGCGACCATTCGCGTCCGGGATGGAGCACCCTCTTTCATGGGAGGGGAACCGCGATTCCGAAAGCCATCCTGGAATGGTGATGGGCCCTTCCGGCACCGATCTCCGAAGCCACGACAAGCCCCCCAGGAAGTTGGTTGGAGTTCCCGCTGAAGACCCCGGATCCGGCAGGCATATCCCCGTGGCCCCACCTGCGTTTCGAAACGTTGGGAATCAGGCTGTCGGCCTGCATGATACGATCGAAGCGTCCCTCTTCTCCTCAAGATCTAGGGCATGGCTCATGGACCTTGTCACAATCGATGGCGAGCGCGGTTGCCGGATTGTCAGCGAACCCACACCCAAGGCTGTTGACGACTGGGTGGTGATCAAGGTCGAGACTACTCCCATGTGCACGGAGTACAAGGCCTACCAAGCCGGCTACAGCACGCATTGGCTGGGGCACGAGGCCGCAGGCACCGTGTTTGAAACAGCCACCGGAGCCGGCCGCCTGCAGGTGGGGGACCGGGTCCTGGCACTTCCCTTGATGGCCTGCGGCAGTTGTCGGCACTGCAATGCCGGCGAATACATCTTCTGCAAGAACTGGCGCCAAAGTCCGGGACCGCTCAGCACCTATGCCCAGTACCATGTCAAGCCGGAATGGATGTGCTACCGGTTTCCGGACGACATCGAAACGGAGAAAGGGGCTCTCGCCGTCTGCGGCCTGGGACCATCGTTCGGTGCGCTGCAACGCATGGCAGTGGACGCATACGACACGGTGCTGATCACCGGCCTGGGCCCTGTAGGCCTGGGCGGTGTCATCAACGCCAAACACCGGGGAGCGACGGTCATCGCCGTGGAGGCGCAGCCATTCCGCAAGCAATTAGCGGCCGATCTTGGTGCGGACCACGTTCTGGATCCCACGGACGACGGCACGCTGGAGCACATCCGCGACCTGACCGGAGGTGAAGGTGTGCCCAAGGCCGTGGACTGCTCCGGCAATCCGACGGCGCACCGGCTGTGCATCGATGCCGCCGCAATCCGCGGCCAAGTGGCTTTTGTGGGCGAGTGTTCCGACGATACTGTCATTCGGATTTCCCCGGACATGATCCGCAAGGGCCTGACCCTGATCGGCTCTTGGAACTACAACCGCGGCGACATGGAAAAGATCATGCAGGTAATCAGGGACTGCGACTCGGATTTGGGCAAGTTCGTAACCCACCGCTTTCCGTTGCGCAAGGCACAGGATGCCTGGGAACTGCAAATGACCGGCAACTGCGGAAAAGTCCTGCTCAAGCCCTGGGAGGATACGTGAGCGACCAATACCGATGCGCCATCGTGGGAGTCAGCGGCGGGCGCGCCCGCGGGCATGCGGAAGCCTTCGCCCACATGCCGCGTGGGGAATTGACGGCGGTTTCAACCCGCACGGCCGAAAACCTGCGGCTGTTCGCCGACCGGTGGAACGCGCCGCACGCCTACACCGACTACGCCAAGATGTTCCGTGAGCAGGATCTCGACCTGGTCCTTGTCAACACCCCTCCCGACGTGCGTCGGGAGGTACTTGAAGCCGCCGACCTCAACGGAGTCGGATCCGTGATCGTCGAGAAGCCGCTCGCCCTGCAGGGCGAGGACTGGCAGGCATTGAAGGAGTTTGCCGAGCAGAGCAGCCTGAAAGTGGCCATCAACCATCAACTCCACTACCAGCCGCGCCGCCTGGCCCTGCAGGCATTGGTGCGCGAGGGCGGAATCGGGCCCATCCAACATCTCGACGCTAGTGCGCGCATGAACATGGCGTATCAGGGTACCCACGTGCTGCAGGCAATCCAGGCCTTCCAGCCCTCACCCCCCGTTGCGGTGTCCACGTCCCTGTTGCGGGGCGCCACAGGACTGGAACCCAACCCTCGGATGCACTTGGCACCGGACGAATGCGAAGCGGAAATCCGGTTCGCGGACGGCTCCACGGCCCGGTTCAGGTGCGGAACCAATGCGCCTGCGGACAACCCGGAGGACACGCGCATCAGCCACCACAAGCAGGTCGCGGTGACCGGGGAAACCGGATCCGTGACGTGGACCATGACCCGGTGGGAAACCCGGCAGGGCAACCAGCACCGGCACGGCACGCACGACTACCACGAAGAGGATATCGTGGGCCAAGCCAACATGTGCGAAGCCATGTTCGACTGGCTGGAGGACGACACCGCCATGCATGCCCTGAACCTTGATTCCGCATTGCAGGACTTCCGGCTCATGCTCGCGATGTACATGAGCGGATTGTCGGGTCGGCCGGAGAGTTTGGAAGGTCCGCCGATGCCCGATTTGCTGGCAGGGATGCGGTCCCGCCTGGTTTGACCGGGACCGTCATGGGGCGGCCACACCCGGCGGCAGACGTGCCGGCGGTTCATGTATCATGGGGTCGGCGACTTGACTATCCGAAACCGCTCCCGACCATGAGTTGCAGCCTTCGGTG
This sequence comes from Caldilineaceae bacterium, assembly GCA_026705565.1. Taxonomy (GTDB): domain Bacteria; phylum Chloroflexota; class Anaerolineae; order Caldilineales; family Caldilineaceae; genus Bin34. The sequence continues at coordinate 10,841 of JAPPAJ010000143.1, forward strand.
CCGCCTCCCTGCATGGTGGAGAACCACCGGTAGAAGCGGTACCCCGCTGCAACTTGGGGAGTTTGGCGGTGCCTGCCTGCCGTGTACCAAACTTTGCCGAGCTTCCCGTGAAATCCACTAGGACCGCCACTGATCCAATACTCAGCGTCGCCTCGTTGTGGAAAGTGTTCGGGAACCACCCCGAACGAGCCTTGGAACCGACTCACCGGGGGCGGTCCAAGCGTTTCTTTCAGGATGAGCTGCAGTTGGTGGTCGGTTTGCAGGACGTTTCGTTCGAGGCCGCCCCCGGCGAAACGTTCGTCATCATGGGTCTGTCGGGAAGCGGCAAGTCAACCCTGGTGCGTACGCTCATCCGCCTCATCGAACCGACCTCCGGACATATCGTCATTGACGGCGACGATGTCACCTCCATGGACCCCGCGGAGTTGCTCCAGTTCCGCCGTACCAAGGCAGCCATGGTGTTTCAGCACTACGGCTTGCTGCCCCACCGCAACGTCTTGGACAATGCGGCCTGGGGGTTGGAAATGCGCGGCGTTCCCCGTGCCGAACGCCGTGCCAAAACCATGTCCATTCTGGAACTTGTGGGCCTGGCCGGCTGGGAGTCGGCCTACCCGAGTCAACTGTCGGGCGGCATGCAACAGAGGGTGGGATTGGCTCGCGCACTGGTCTCGGACACCAACATTCTGCTGATGGACGAACCCTTCAGCGGACTTGATCCGTTGATTCGCAGGCAAATGCAGGACGAGCTCATCCGATTGCAGGAGGAGTTCCGCAAAACCATCATTTTCATCACCCACGATTTGGACGAGGCCCTGCGCCTTGGGGACCGAATCGCCATTCTGCACCACGGGCGCGTGGCCCAGATTGGCAGCGGCACGGACATTGTGCTGAACCCGCGCAACAGCCACGTGACGGAGTTCACGCGCGGCGTGAATATGACAGGCGTCCTGACTGCAAGTCACGTGATGAAAAGGCCATCCCGGGCCTTCGACTACAACGAAGCCACCGCATCCGTTCTGGACTACCTGGGATACGACCCGTTTGGGTTTGTCTGGGTCACCGGGCCCGACAACAATCTTGAGGGTCTGTTGGGAAGCGGCCACCTGGAACGCATGTACGCAGAGGGCCGCGGGTCGCTGCGGGACGGCAACGACATTATCGTGCGCTGTCCTCCGATTACACCCGACATGTTGCTCGACGCCCTGATTCCGGTGGCCATGGCCAGCGAACACCCGGTTCCGGTCACCGATGCCGAAGGCGCGCTGGTAGGTGAAATCCACCGGGCGAACCTGGCCAAAGTCCTGGCACAGCACGCACCCGACAAACGGGAAGAGCACAACCATGTGGCAGCTTGACGACTGCGCCGGGTTTTCGCCACCGTTGATTCACCCAAGGATTGGCTGCAATTCGCACCTGAAGCGGCCTGGGTCCATTTTCGCCCCGCGTCCGACACCAGCGGCGCGGGATGTCCGCACATCCAGGCGGCTTGCCTGAATTCCATGTCCCCAATCGTAAACCTCGCCGCCAAGGCTGCCGCAGTCATTGCGGTGTTGGCGATTTCACTGGTCCTGTGGGGGCCGGCCATGGAGTATCCGACCACCGTTTCGCGGGTCGAGTCATCCGGTGGAGGGGACGTGGTTCTCACTCTGGACAAGTCGGTGCGGCAGGTAACGGCCGGGGCCATCGACGATTTCGTGGACTGGCTGACCGTCGAGGGCAGCTGGCTGTTCGACGGCCTCAGCAATTTCGTTACGCGCGTCCTGGTCTTCATTTCCAGGTCCCTGTTGTGGGTACCGTGGCCAGCCTTGGTTCTGTTGTTGGCCCTGTTCGCCTACGGTGTCGGCCAGTGGCAGTTGCTGGCCTTCACCCTTGGTGCGCTGCTGTTCATCGGCTTCATGGGCCTGTGGAACCAGATGATCGACACGATCGCCCTCATGGTCGTGGCCGTGGCCATATCAGTGTTGATTGGCTTCCCGACCGGGGTAGTCAGCGCCCGGAATCCCTGGGTGGACAATATCCTGCGCCCCGTACTCGACGCCATGCAGACGATGCCCAGCTTCGTGTACCTGCTGCCAGGCATCCTGTTCTTTGGCCTGGGCAAGCCGGCGGGCATCTTCGCGACCATCATCTACTCCGTACCACCGGTGATTCGCCTGACCAGCCTCGGCATACAGCAGGTGTCGCCCGCCGCCATCGAGGCTACACAAGCCTTTGGTTCGTCACCCATGCAGACCCTGACCAAGGTCCAGATTCCCATGGCGCTCCCGACCATCATGGCCGGGGTCAACCAAACCACGATGATGGCGCTGGCCATGGTCACCATCGCCAGCATGGTGGCCGCGGGCGGACTGGGCGACACGGTGCTGCGGGCCCTCCAGAAAAACGAACCGGGCAATGGCATGATCGCCGGTCTAGCCATTGTCTTCCTGGCCATCCTACTGGACCGCATGACGCAAGCCGTAGTCAAATGACGCCGCCCGCGCCAGGGCCATTGCATCCCAATTTGACAGGGCCCTGAGCGGATATCCGGCGTGCCAGCCGGCCTGCAAGGCGATTCCGGCTTTGTCTGTGGTCTCCCGGCACAGCCGGTTGACGGCCCGCCGATGCAGGATCCATATGTTGTGGGCGGCGTGGCCGGTCCGAATGTGGTTCGTGTTCTCCCCGAAAAGCCATGGCCCGGACCCAGCGCAGGGCGTTTTCGATCTACCAGTGGCTGCGCACGGGCTCCAGCAGGACCCGCGCCTCCGGCGGCAGGCCAGGATGTCGTAGCGGGTTTGCGACGTGACCCACCGAGTCCCCATGTTGCCGTTGGGCCCCGCTCGCAACCGCGCTGTGCAGGTCGGGCCAAACCCCGTCGGGCCCCACGGACCGAACGTACTCCGGTGGCCGTCATGGGCACAGCCCCCGAAACCTTCGGCCGGTTCAACGGCAAAGTCTCGATCGTGCTCTCGTGTCGCGGCGACAAGTGGCCCTTCAGCACGGGAACATGGGTCTGCACATTCCACTTCCGGAAGTCCATGGCATTGAGGATCGCGAGGCCGCCGTCCGGCACCCGGGCCTTGAGCAGTACGGGGAAGACCGTGATCGCGTGGGACGGGCGTGCCAACGGGAGTATTCAGGCCGCCTGGCACATCCCGGCTGCGGGTCGAGCCCTTGTCCAGCCCTTGTCCGTACAGGCACGCCTCCTCCCCGCGCGTGCTGTGGGCCAGGATCCGGCTCGGGACCGTGCGGTGCGCCCGGTGCCACGGCCAAGGGCAGCGCCTGATGTGCGAAAGCCCTGTTCGATCCAGATCCGCACTCCGCAGCCTCCGAGATCGACGCGGTCGGAGGCTTGTACGCAAGCATGCCCGAGGGTAGGCCGGGTCCGGTGTCCAAAGCGCAATCGGAGGCCGGGCCGGCTTCCAGCCTTCGGCTGTCAATCGCCTGACGGCACAGCCTGGTCGCCGCCGTGGGCCGCCAGGGCCATCAGTGCCTTCCCCTTGGCTGTCGGGTTGATGAGCGCTCCCACCAAGCTGCGAGCCGGCACAGAATAGGCGGGCAACAGGCTTTCGCGTCCAGCTGTGCCCGACAGAGCGCGGACCGGTCATGGCGCCACTCCCGTGGTTGCGGACGGGCCGCGGGCCAACCAGGACCTGGAGTCTGCCAGCCTCCCGGGACCGCGTTCCGGCATCCGCTACGAACCGTCACCGTGGTGCCCGGCCACAGGGCCCACCACCCAACCTGGTCAGGCTGCAGGTGGGACAGGCGCTTGGCAATGCATTCCACAGGGGGTTGGAATTCCGTCGGAAGAAGCAGGGGCGGAGACGGCCACCTCCGTTCAATGGTTTACAATACGAATATTTTATCCATAAAATATATTTTTTCTGTTTTCAAATCTGTTTTTTATCTCCGGATCGGCCTTACCTTCTCCACTCAAAATGCGATCCAATCCTGAGACTATGGTACAATCGTCAAGTTGGCGATTCTTTGTGGTAATCTTGTCGGCCTGCATGATGCAGGCTGCGGCCAGACCCAGTGCCTCAAATCCTTGACGGCTTCGGCCGGAGGCGGGCAACCAGCACCTACGGGCATCACCCGGTGCCACGCGCTCGGTTCCCCCATTTGCCAACATTGTCCGGACGTCCCGGGCATCATTGCCCCCCACTGGACAATTCAGGTCGTCCGTCGTTGTCTATGTTGTGCGCCCAAGGGCTTGACACCTCTGGTTGCACGGCACCAAACTCCCAGGGAGGTGCCATTCGTGCATCAATCCATTCGTTTTGTTTACCGTTTCCATGTCCTGATCCTGGTGGCCCTGGCCGCCCTGGTGGTGGCCGCCTGTGCCATGCCGACCGACTCTGCGGAGGCGGACATGGCGGAAGCCGCAGAACCGGTTTCCCACGACCCCATCGTCTTTTCCGACCTGAACTGGCAGAGCGCCTTAATCCAAAACCGCATTGCGCAATACCTGGTGGAAAAGGGTTACGACTATCCCACGGGTGCCACTTTCGGCGCCACGCTGCCCCTGTTCCAGGGGCTGCGCAACGGGGACACCGACGTGACCCTTGAGATTTGGCTTCCCAACCAGCAGGAAACATGGGATGACGCCATCGCGGCCGAGGAAGTCGTCGACATCGGCAAGACCCTGGTTGGCGACTGGCAGTCGGCCTTTGTCATACCGGCCTACCTGCAGGAGCAGTATCCCGACCTGGACAGCATCGAGGATCTCAAGGACGAGAAATTCAAGGCGTTGTTCACCAGTGCCGAAAGCGGCGACAAGGCCCGCTTGGTTTCCTGCGTGATCGGCTGGGCCTGCGAGGAGGTCAACGCCCAGCAGATCGCGTCCTATGGCCTTGAAGAGCACGTATACATCGTGAACCCGGGCGACGGAGCTGCGGCCAACGCCGATCTCTACGGGGCGTACGAGCGGGGCGAACCTTGGCTGGGATACCAGTGGGGCACCAACGAACCCGCCCTCGTGCTGGATCTCGTCCGGCTTGAGGAACCACCCTACACTGAGGAATGCTGGGCCACCACCAAGGCCTGCGCCTACGTGGACTCCGACATCCGCATTGCCGTGCATCCCTCGATGCTCGAGCGGGCACCCGAAGTTGTGGACATGCTGCGCAACTTCAACATCAACATCGCCCTGTTCAAGGACATCGCACGCTGGTCCCGGGCCAACGAAGGCGCCACCGAGCGGGATGCCGCGCTGTGGTTCCTGCAGGCCAAACGGGATGCCTGGAGCCAATGGGTAACCCCCGAGGCGGCAGAAAAGATCCAGGCGGCCCTGGATGCCGGCGAGGCCGCGGACGGCTGGCCGGACCAATAGACGGAGACTGAAGTCGGGTTTGTCGTCGGAGGACGTGCAGACCCAAACCCCAATGCGCATCCAGGGCCCCCGGCGGGACGGGGGGCCCTGGATGCCAACGATCCGGTCATGCACAGTTTGGAACCGGTCGTGCTCGATTGTTTCCACGGCCCTGCAATGGAAGTCCTACAATTGGCATTGCAATCCGGCCAACCCCATGAGCGACCCATGTTGGATACATTCCGCAGCGACCACGGCGGCAGCCTCTCGGACGAGCAGGTGCTCTTTTACGACGCAGAGGGCTACCTCATCGTGCCCGGTGTCCTTGACGACGCGGATCTTGAACCGGCGCGCGCCGCGATGAAGCGCAAGGTGGACATTATCGCCCGAAGACTGGTGGCCGACGGCCTGGTGCCGGATCCGATGGCTGACCGTCCCTTCGAGCGGCGCCTGGCGGATCTGTTCGCCGACCTGACCGACGCGGACTTTCTGGTCTTTGGACGCGGTTGGCGGGACCGCGATCCGGGCTACTACGAGCTCATGGCCAATCCGGTCATTCTGGACGCGGTTGAATCACTGATTGGTCCCGAAATCTTTTCCAACCCCGTGTACAACACGCGCCCCAAAGTACCGCGCGTGGCCGCGGGCGTGGTGCCCTGGCACCAGGACAAGTCCTACTGGCCCGATGCCAACGCCAATCCGGTCATTTCAGTCTGGATCCCCTTCGTGGACTCGACCCTGGAGAACGGGTGCCTGCACGTGATGCCGCGCACACACCGACAGCGGGTGAAGTCGTGGCACAAGGAGAGCTATTCCGGAACCGGATTCCTGGAAATCGACGCCGAGCACCTGCCGGCCAACCGCCAACCAATACCGTTGATTGCCGACAAGGGTGATCTGATCCTGTTCAACGACCGGTGCGTGCACATGTCCACGCCCAACAACTCCGACGAGGTGCGCTGGAGTCTCGATGTCCGCTACCAGCCGACGGATCAGGATCCCATGCCGGAGCACGGCGCCGGCTTCCTGGCGCGCAGCCGACTGTTTCCGGAACGGGTCGCAACCCGGGAGGACTGGCTGGCCGGCAGACCCGAGCGCGTTCCCGTCTAACCGGCAACCGAAGAGAACCGCCGGCTTGGGAACGCGCTACCAGGAAGCCGCGGCCAGAGCCTGCTCCACGAGCCGGTTCCAGGCCTCCAGCGACGGCGAGCCAACCTGCGATGCCAGGAAACGGCCGGTCCTGTCCTCAATGCGGAAGACGGGTGTGGACCATCGCTCCGGCAGCAACCGATCCTCGGCTATGGCCTGAAGTTCGGCCACCGCGGCGGGTGCCTGCGATTCGATGCAGGTCCGCAACACCGACACTTCGGCTCCCGCCTCGTCGGCCAACCGCAGCGAGAATGCCTCGCCTTCGGCGATCCAGGAGGCTTGTCCTTCGAACAGATCCGTCCAAAACTGCCATTGGCTTTGGGCACCGACCTGCCGACCCAGACACCAGGCCGTGAAATGCGCCTGCTCACCCCACTCCGGACTGATGGCCAAGTCCACCATAACCATCTGGATCACGCCGCTTTGGACATGTTCCCGAACCAAGGACGGCAACCGGGACCGGTGATGGTTGCCGCAGCCCGGGCAGTTGGCGTTGAAGATCTCGTACAGAATCAGGGGGGCTTCCGGGGATCCAAGGTAGAGGAACCCCTCCCGGGTATGGCCCACGGGCAGTTCACCCGGCGCAATTTCGGCCGGCTGGACCAGTTCCTCGTCGGCCACAAGGGGGACCGGCTCGTCCGGAGCATCGGTCCGGCAGGCCGCAAGCATCAACATCAAGGCGGCAACCGCGGCCAGGGCCTGCCAGAGGTGGCGGGGCAAGAGCGAAGGGACCATGCCATGAGTCTGCCACAGGCGAGGCATGGCCGCAGGCGGCGATCGAACATCGGCAACGGAGCAGCCCGGCCGGCCATCCCCTCAGGTAGTAGAATGGAGACCCGCTCCGTACTCCTCATCATTGCCAAAGGATTCTGGCCATGGCGGACAAGGCCCTGAACCGTTCCGGTCAGTCCCTGGACCAATCCCTGCACGACCATCTGTGGGGATACCGCGACACGCGCTTCCGGCTCAACGAGCGCGGCGTCGTTGAATTGACCGGCCACCGCTATGACATGTCCGGGACCGAGATGCCGCTGTTCTGGCCTTTCGTACAGGACATCCTGGGCCACGCAATCGACCCCACCGACTTAAAGTTGCCCAACGCCGCACCCGTTGTGCCGGAACCGCGGCCGTGTCCCGAGTTTCGCCGGGCTGTCGAGACGGTCTTGACCAAGGACCGCGTCTCGGACAACCCCAAGGTGCGCCTCAATCACAGTCACGGGCAAACATCCAATTGGGAGCTGTACCAAGTCATCTACGAGAACCTGGAACGGGTGGCCGATCTCGTGGTCTGGCCCGAATCCACCGAGGAAGCCAAACAGCTAATCCAACTGGCAGGACAACACGGCGTGTGCCTGGTGCCTTATGGCGGGGGCACCAATGTCAGCAATGCCCTGATGTTGTTGCCGACGGAGATCCGTCCCATCGTGTCGGTGGACATGAGCCGCATGAACCGGGTGCTGTCGATCGACGAGGCGAATCAGACGGCCCAGGTGCAGGCCGGCATCACGGGCAGCGATCTGGAGAGTGCGTTGCGCGCCGAGGGCTGGGTCGTGGGCCACGAACCCGACAGCATGGAGCTGTCCACGCTGGGAGGCTGGATTTCGACCAACGCCAGCGGCATGAAGAAAAACCGGTACGGCAACATCGAGCAGATTGTCGAGAAGGTCACCCTCATCAGTCCTCGGGGCGAGGTCACCCACCATGATTCCGCCCCCCGCCGTTCGGCGGGCATTCAACCGCGGGACCTCGTGTTCGGCAGCGAAGGCAACCTGGGCCTGATCACCGAAGCCGTGGTCAACATCCACCGGATGCCCGAGGAAACCCGGTACGCCTCGTATGTGTTCCCGGACTTCGCCCGGGGTGTGGATTTCATGCTCCACCTGCAGCGTTCCGGGGTGGTGCCGGCCAGCGTGCGTCTCGTCGACAACCTCCAGTTTCGGTTCAGCCAGGCACTCAAGCCCGAGGCCACCGGCCTCAAGGCGGTGGAGCAAACAATCCAGCGCGCGGCCCTGGAGAAACTGTACCGGTTCGACCTGCACAACATCTCGGCCGCGACCGTGGTGATGGAAGGTTCCAGGTCGGAGGTCTCCCATCAGGCCCGCCACATCAAGTCACTGGCCAAGTCGTTTCGGGGCGTGGCCGGAGGTTCCGAAAACGGCAAGCGGGGCTACATGCTGACCTATGCCATCGCCTACATCCGGGACTTCCTGGCACCCTATTACATTTCCGGCGAGACCTACGAAACCTCCACCACCTGGGACAACATCCACAACGTGGTGGACTCGGTCAAGCAGGCGGCCCTGGACCTGCATGCCAAGCACAACCTGTACGGCAACCCGTTCATTTCCGCCCGCATCACGCAGGTGTACCACTCGGGGGTCTGCATCTACTTCACCCACGGCTTCTCCAACCGCGATCTCGAAAACCCCCTCGAGGTTTTCATCGACATCGAACACGGCATCAGGGACGCGATTCTGGCCGCCGGCGGTTCCATCTCCCACCACCACGGCGTCGGCAAGCTGCGACAGCACTACCTGGATCGGGTCATGACCCCGACCAGCCGCTCCATGCTCAGGGAAATCAAGCACAGCGCCGACCCGGACAACGTCTTTGGAATCGGCAACGGCGTCTTCGGCTGATTGGCCCCCGCCCGTCGCATCAGGCCTGCAACGGGCGCCGCCGCGGCAGTCCCTGGCCGCGCGGGTACCTGGCCGCCGTAGACCGGGTCTTCCTGAACACCGCCACCCGCCGGGTTGCATCCAGTCCGGGCACGTGGACCGGGACCACCCTTTCCACGTCCGCCCACAATGCCTGCAGGGCCGGCCGGGCCGCCTGCAGTTCAACGGGCAGGCTCGGTCCCTTGTAGGCCAGACACAGACCGCCGACGCCGGTCAGTGGAACCAGGTATTCCAGTAGCGTTGGCAAGGGTGCAAGGCCTCTGGCTACGACCACGGGAAACCGTTCCCGGAAGGCCGGCTGCCGTCCCAGTTCCTCCGCCCGGCCGTGCACCACCGCGACCCTCGTCATGCCCAGCGTCTTGCAGGCCGCGGTCAGGAAGTCCACCTTCTTGAGAGTACCGTCCATCAAGGTCACCTGGATGTCCGGATCCAGGATGGCCAGCGCGAGACCTGGCAATCCGGCGCCTGTGCCGACATCCAGCACAGCCAGCCGGTCGCCACCCTTCAAGTCCTCAAGTTCGCGGGACAGCGCCGGCCACACCGCCATGGAGTCCAGGAAGTGTTTCAACACAATGCCTTCCACGTCCGTGATGGCGGTCAGGTTGACCCGCGTGTTGCCGTCCCGCAGACAGTCGGCGAAAAGGGCAAACCGATCCAGTTGGCGATCATCCAGCGACAAGCCCACGGCGCGAGCTCGGTCCGCCAGGAGACTGCGCACGGCCTGTGGGAATGAGGAATCCGGTTTTGTGTTGGTCATTGGGGGAACGAGTATAATCGTGTGTTGCGTAGGCTCGTATTGATTCCGAAACACATCGGCGTTCCGAAAAACATCGGCAGAGGTGCTCCCATTACCGTAGATCTCCGGCCTGGCGAATCCCAGGAGTCGCTGTTGCGACGATTCCGCAAAGCAGTTTCCGAAGCCCGCATCCTTCCCCAAGTGAGGCAGAAGCGCTGGTTCACCTCCAGAAGCGAAGTCAACCGCATCAAGAAGCAGAAAGCCATCCGCAAGGCCCAACGAACGATGGCGCGGGCGCGCAGCAGACGCAGGTACTAACCTTTGGGATCGAAACCGGACCAGCCACGGAGAAATGGATGAGCAAGGAAAAGATTGAGATGGAGGGATCGGTGGTGGAAACGTTGCCGAACGCCAACTTCCGGGTTGAAATGGAAAATGGCCACCGCATCCTTGCCTATCTCTCAGGGCACATGCGCAAGAACTACATCAAGGTCCTGCTCGGAGACCGCGTGACCATTGAGGTCAGTCCGTACGACCTGACCAAAGGGCGCATCACCTACCGTCACCGCTCCCAAGCTACCGGCACCTACCGCCGATAGGTCCAAACCCGCAATTCCGGGCGGACCACTGGGGCATCAAGCCTGCGCCTGTAGCTTCCGCCAAACCAAAACCGCTTCCGCCAACACCTGCCGCTCGGCCTCAAACGTCAACAGGTCGTGCGCCAGGCTCCAGGGACGCCACATGGTCCTGAACTGCCGTTCATCCTCCGGGGGGCGGCCCTGCCTGGCGGCCGAACCGAACTGGTAAAGAAACCAGTGCTCGGTTCGGCGGATTCGTTTTTTCTGGTACTCGAACTTCACCGTCTGCACACCCAAACCGGCCAACAAGTGCAGATCCGCGAAGCCGGTTTCCTCCGCAGTCTCCCGCCGAGCCGCTGCCTCCGGCTCCTCCCCGGGTTCGACATGGCCTTTGGGCAACCGAATTTCCTGCCGCGAGGGCCTGTCCAGCAGGACCACCTGATCCATGCACAGGACCACGCCGCCGCCGGTTACGTACCGGAGTCGCTTCACGGATGCGAAGCGATGACCACTCGCAGGCCACGGTGTGCCATCGGAATCAAACCGACCGCCCAGGCGGTCGGTTCCTGATCAGTGCGGGCAACGCCCGGTCCAGCCGATTCCGATCCGCCCCAGCCTAGTAGTCGTTGTAATCATCGTAGTCGTCGTCAAATTCCCCGGAGGCGGACCAGCCCGACGACGCGTTGAGAACACGGGCGCGGCTGAGGCCGATGCGCTGGTTGGCGGCGTCGATACGGATGATTTCCACTTCAAGCCGGTCGCCCTCGTTGATGGTCACCATCGGGTTGCGCTCCGCCTTGGGCGCCACTTCGGACACATGGATCAATCCCTCGACACCGGGTTCGAGCTTGGCAAAGGCTCCGAAGTCCTTCTTCTTGGTGATGTCCACCCACACCACCTGGCCCACGTTGTACCGCTCGGGTACAGTCTTCCACGGGGTCGGCGCGAGGGCCTTGCGGCTCAGTTTGACGCGGCCCTTCTCCCGGTCGATGTGCAGGACCTTGACCTCCAGGACCTGACCTTCCTGGAGGTAGTCGCTGGGATGTCGCACCAGGTCCCAGTCGATCTCGCTGATGTGCAGCAAGCCTTCGACGCCGCCAATGTCGACAAAGGCACCGAAGTCCCTGACGCGCGCGAGGTCGGTTGCGCGCCGATCTGCGTCGTCGTCGGGAGCGGGGCGGGCCAG
>JAPPAJ010000062.1 GCA_026705565.1 Caldilineaceae bacterium
ACCAAGCTGATCGCACCCCGCAAGACTTGGGCGTTCTGTCGCGACACCGAAACCGGGTTGGTTTCGGCTTTGCAGGCCTTGGGAAAACGGCCCCATCTCTTCTGCAGTCAGTTGACGTTGCGCCGGCCGTACCACGGGCAGGTTCCCGAACGGCTCGCTGCCCATCTGACGAACTCTTCAACACGACAGTCGAAAGTACACCCTATAGCGGGTGGAGGGCCTTGGATCCTCCGTCGTAGACTGATGCGGCCCCCACCCGGCTCAATGGTTTCCGGATTGTTCAGGCCTGGTTTCGGCCAACAGCCTGCGAATTTCGAGCAGTAGCTGGTGGTTAGACGCTTGGATGGTGGTTGTACTACGCTCTTACGGGACCGAACCCGCCCGCGGCACGGCGATTGGAACGTAGATTGCGGGACGGGTTTTTTTGCGACAGGTGCGGCCGAGGGGCCGCGGTGCGGGTGGCCCGGGTTGCGCGACTGTTGCGTAAACGTTTGTTTGCGGGACCCAGCCGGGAGGTTATGGAGATCCGTCCTGCCTGGGTGTACCTGTGGTCGCAGATCGGCGAGCGCCCCAATCCGCCACACCGGATGGTCCCGGGGCACGGGTTGTCCGGGTCCACGACGGCCGGCCGGCTGCGTTGGCGATGGGGACGACCGTGCATGGGGGTGCCTCCGTTGCCAAGGGGACAGAGCCCGACCGGCCGCGTGGTGCAGCTGTTTTCCGGATGTAGCGTTTGCAGCAGCGACCGTTGCCCCCGGTCCAACCCCGCCAGGACGAGCACCCCTGCCCCTTGCCTATCTCAAAAACTGTTCATCGCTACTGTCACGGGACATCGTAACAATTACGAGAATTTTTAATATGACCGTGTTCTATTGAATGGTCGAAATCTGCACTCAAATATTCCAGACCTGTAAGCTCATTGATCACGGGCGGAAGGATGGTCAAGCGATTTCCATGCAGGGCCAGGGCTTTCAATCGGGACAAGCGACCCAGTTCCGGGGGCAGGGATGCCAATCGGTTGTAACGCAGATCCAGGGTTTCCAACCAGGACAAGCGACCCAGTTCGAGGGGCAGAGCCTCCAACTGGTTGTAGCATGCCCACAGCGTGTGGAGATGGTTCAACCGACCCAGTTCGGGGGGCAGGACTTTCAAATTGTTCCGACTCAGGTCGAGGGTGTGGAGGTTCTGCAGTTGGCCCAGTGCGGGGGGCAGGGTCTCCAACTGGTTGCCGCTCAGATCCAGGGAGTGCAGTTGGGTCAGTTGGAAAAGAAGAGGGGGCAGGGATTCCCAGCGGTTACCACTCAGGTCGAGGGTGTGGAGGTTCTGCAGTTGGCCCAGTGCGGGAGGCAGGGTCTCCAACCGGTTATCACTCAGGTCCAAGTAGGTGAGGTGTTGCAGTTGACCCAGCTCGGGAGGGAGTTCCCGCAACCCGTTTCGACTCAGGTCCAGGTAGGTGAGGTGTTGCAGTTGGCCCAATTCGGGAGGCAGTGACGCCAACCGGTTATGACTCGCGTCCCGAAGATGGAATTGGTGCAACCGTTTTAATTCAGGAGGGAGCCACCCCCTATGATGCCAGTACGCACTCAGGTCCAGGTGCGTGAGTTGTGTGAGCCGTCCCAGCTCCGGCGGGACCGGCTCAGAGAGATGGTGGCCACTCAAGTTCAGGTGGGTGAGTTGTGTGAGCCGTCCCCATTCCGGGGTGAACGTTCCGAAGGCGATGGGCGCGCTTAGGTCCAGTTGTGTCAAGGCCGTGAGTTCCGCCAACTCCGGTACCAGATGAGCCAATTCCCATGGTGCCCCATCCTGGTCATCCCATCGCAAGGCCGCAACACGGCCCTCAGGGTTGAGTGTGACCATGCCGGGCGGAAACGCGGGACCATCGACCTCGAACCAGGTATTAGCAAGCACATGCAGCACCGCACGGTCGTTGGCCGCCGGCGTTGTACCCCATTGCGCATGCAGACGAAAGGCAGCCGGGAGCTCGGCCGCCTCAGGTGTAATCCGCCTAAACTGGGAAGGTGGCAGGTCTCTGTGCAGTACGGAGCCGTCCAGTGCGATCTGCAGGCGGCTCCAGGCCGGCGGGATGTCCGGATCCGCCCCTTCCCGGAGGGGCGGGCCGGTCGGCAGTGCTTCCACTGCGACCTCCCTCACCAGGGCGAAGGGAGGGCGCAGGGCCGGCGGCAGCACGAATAGGGTTTGTGCACGGGAGCAGGGATGCCGCACCGGGTCCGGCCGGCGGGTTGCGGTTACCGTCAGGGTGATGCGGTCGCCGACCCACGTCAGCCGATAGGTGCCGGAGAGGCAGTCCGGCCACTGACCGAACGTGTCCGCCACGGTCTCCGTGGCGGGCGGCAGAGGTGATTGTGCCTGTTCGCGGTCCTTGGTTGAAGCCTGTTCGTGCATCTGGGCCTTCGGATCGGATTCGTCCCCGGTCACAGCCCACAGCAACACGGTGCCGTCGTCGCTGCTGCTGGCCAGGGTGCGCCCGTCGGGACTGAAGGCCACGCTGGTAACTCCGTCCGTGTGGCCCTCGAGGGTCTGGCGCAGGGTGCCCGTGTCCGCATCCCACAGGCGCACGATGCCGTCGGCGCTGCCGCTGGCCAGGATGCGCCCGTCGGGACTGAAGGCCACGTTGCGGACGTAGCCCGTGTGGCTCCTGAGGGTCTGGCGCAGGGTGCCCGTGTCCGCATCCCACAGGCGCACGATGCCGTCGGCGCTGCCGCTGGCCAGGATGCGCCCGTCGGGACTGAAGACCACACCGCGGACCTCGTCCGTGTGGCCCTTGAGGGTCTGGCGCAGGGTGCCCGTGTCCGCATCCCACAGGTGCACGGTGCCGTCGGTGCTGCCGCTGACCAGGGTGTGCCCGTCGGGACTGAAGACCACGCTGCCGACTCCGCCCGCATAGCCCTCGAGGGTTTGGCGCAGGGTGCCCGTGTCCGCATCCCACAGGCGCACGGTCCCGTCGGCGCTGCCGCTGGCCAGGATGCGCCCGTCGGGACTGAAGACCACGCTGTACACTCGGAACCTGTGGCCCTCGAGGGTTTGGCGCAGGGTGCCTGTTTTGGCATCCCACAGGCGCACGGTCCCGTCGGTGCTGCCGCTGGCCAGGGTGTGCCCGTCGGGACTGAAAGTCGCGCTGAGGACGTGGCCCGAGCCCTCAAGGGTTTGGCGCAGGGTGCCCGTGTCCACATCCCACAGGCGCACGGTCCCGTCCCAACGACCATTGGTCAGGGTGGTGCGCCCGTCGGGACTGAAGGTCGCGCTGTGGATGTAGCCCATGTGGCCCTTGAGGGTTTGGCGCAGGGTGCCCGTGTCCACATCCCACAGGCGCACGGTCTCGTCGTACCAACCACTACTGGCCAAGGTGTGCCCATCGGGACTGAAGGCCACGCTGCGGACGTAGCCCGCGTGGCCCTTGAGGATTTGGCGCAGAGCACCCGTCTCCACATCCCACAGGCTCACGGTCCCGTCGGCGCTGCCACTGGCCAGGGTGTGCCCGTCGGGACTGAAGGCCACGCTGGCAACCGGATCTGTGTGGCCCTGGAGGGTTTGGCGCAGCGCACCCGTTTCCGCATCCCACAGCTGCGCGGTGCCGTCCCAACCACCACTGGCCAGGGTGCGCCCGTCGGGACTGAACGCCACGCTGGTGACCAAGTCCGTGTGGCCCTGGAGGGTCAGGTGCAGGGCACCCGTTTCCGCATCCCACAGCCGCACAGTGTAGTCCCCACCACTACTGGCCAAGGTGCGCCCGTTGGGACTGAACGCCATGCTGAGGACCCGGCCCCAGTGACCCTGGAGGTTCTGGCGCAGAGCGCCCGTCTCCACATCCCCCAGCCGCACGGTGCCGTCCCAACCACCACTGGCCAGGGTGCGCCCGTCGGGACTGAACGCCACGCTGGTGACCAAGTCCGTGTGGCCCTGGAGGGTCAGGTGCAGGGCACCCGTTTCCGCATCCCACAGCCGCACAGTGTAGTCCCCACCACTACTGGCCAAGGTGCGCCCGTTGGGACTGAACGCCATGCTGAGGACCCGGCCCCAGTGACCCTGGAGGTTCTGGCGCAGAGCGCCCGTCTCCACATCCCCCAGCCGCACGGTGCCGTCCCAACCACCACTGGCCAGGGTGCGCCCGTCGGGACTGAACGCCACGCTGGAGACATCATGCCCGTGAATGGTGAGCAGGGACACGACCTCGCCGGTGTGGGCGTCATGCAGCCAAATGCCCACACTGCCACCAACAACCAGGTGGGAACCGTCCGGCGAATACTGCACGGCTTGGATCGTGCCCCGGCCCAGACGGGCGATGGCTCCCTCGGGCAGGGGTATCGACACGGACTCCCGGGCTGCACTGGGCGATGCCAGGAGCAGGTACAGGCACAGTCCAATGGCCAACCACCGCAGGCGTTTATGAAAGACCACAGACACTTTCTTTAACACCTTTAGGGCTACTTCCAACAACCACACACAAGCAATACCGATGCCCAGACCCAAAATGGCCCCGCCCACCCAACCAAACCGTGACGGTTCGCCATTAGTTGTTGCGCCCAACCTGACTGCTGCGCCCGCCACTGAGAACAGTAACACCACGACCACCACGATCTTGAGGTTTAAAATCAGACGGTCTTAAACCTTCTGTGCGCGGAGGGATGGAACGGACCCGTCACCACATGCCATCCCCTCCGCGTTGCCATTGGCCTAACTGAACGGCGCTTCGGGGATTTGGGCCGGCGGGGTCTTGGCCAGAAGGGCTTGCCAGACGCCGGTTGCCCGTTGCGAGGGCAGCGCGCCCCATTGCCGGCTCAGCCAGTGACTGGCCTGCGTAGCCGCAGCCGCATCAAGCACCTGGTTGAACTCCCCGGGTTGAGGCAATCCGGACTCCGAGAGGTTGGAACTTCCCGCGAGGCCCTTCCATGGACTCGATGCGGTTTGGATTAGGTATAGCTTGGCGTGAATCTGGTGACGGGGTTCCCGAAGACATACCTGCAACCGGCCCGCACGTTGATGGGCGGCCAGCCGCTCCAACAGCAGGCGGTCCAGCTTAGCAGCCTTGGTTTGCATGGAACGCAGGAGGTACGCGGCATGGGCGTTGTCGGTCTTCACCAGGGATATCCATGTGCGGGGTGGCCTGCCGACCAGGAGCAGCAGTTCGCCATTGGGATCCATGAGATCCAGCCATTCGGCCAACCGTTTCAACCCCGACTCGGAGACGTAACCGACGCAGACCACAACTCGACAGCACCTGCAGCTTCATGGTGCATGAAGCTGTCGACCGTGGACGACGCAGTGTCGTCCACGAAGGAGACCGGAGTTTGGGACTGATGGTTGGCTGTCACAGAAGGTCCTCGTGGTGTAGGCCCATACGGGACGCGGTCCGTTCCACGGCGTCGCAGACCGTTCTCAAATCCCCGAAGTAGATTGGTAGCTGACCGGGATCGAAATCGACACGGAGCCCCTTATTCCCCTTTTCGTCGTTCAGGTGGGGCCGACACTTGAAACAATGCCCCTTGGCATCATGCGGGAGATGGACCAGCGAAGGCCCTTCGCCGGCTTCCGCAAATTGGAAGATTGACCAACCTCCGTACGCCAGCATGTTGTGCAGGCACTGCACACACGCAAGCGCCTGAACTTCGTCCCGGGATAGGCAGAAGGCAGTCCGAAACTTTGCCGCCACCCCAAAAAAATCGCATGCATGCTGCTTTCTAAGTTCAGGGAACAACATCGTGTCCCGAAGTTCCCTGCAATCGTCGTCTTTCCAGAGTTCGGACACGGCAAGCGAAGGACATTGGTCCCGGCATCGTTTCAATGCCAGCAGGCGCACCATCTGCGACTGCAGCCAGACGACGGCCGAGAACAACAGACCGTGCGCGGACAGGAGCCGCAGGCGCGGTTCGCTTTGGTTGATCTGCGTCTCCAGCAAGCCCAGGGTCTCGTGCCAAAAGGTCATCACCGATCGTTCAACTTTGGATCGTCGGTTGTCCATCCACGGGCGATGCATGGACAACAGGGTGCGGTTTCCAAGTACCACTTTGATTCTGCACCGCCAAATGGTTTTGGAACGCCGTCAAGGTCGCACCTTTTGCGGTGCTCCCCTCTCAAAGAAAAATGCCGTCCACTGGGAGTGGACGGCCTCGACGGTCGGATCCACAGTAGATCGCGAAAGGGATCCACATCATGGAGAGGAAGGTCATCCCAGGTTGGGCACCTTCCTAGGGAGTATCGAAATTCTGTTTTACCCAATTGGCACAAGGCCAACGTGCTGAACCCAACACACCAAGCGAATGCCTGCCAGAAGAGCTTCCCGGGTTCTCAGTCCGGGAATGCAGAGTCCCTGTTGACCTTGACGAACTCCCTTCCGGCCGACAGCAGCAACTCCGCCTGATCCGTCTCGACAAAGTAATCCCAGGACATGCGCTTGCCGGCAGCTCGCGTGCGCGCTTCGATGTCGGCATGCACCCGAGCCACCTCCGGGTGGTCCGCACCCTCGCCGGGCAAGCCAAGCGAATAGGCCAGGTCAAAGGCCCCGTAGGCGATGCCGTCCAGCCCTTCGACCGCCAGGATGTCATCCAGATTCTCATAGCCGGTCTTGGATTCGACCTGGACCAAAACCAGCATGTTCTCGTTGGCGAACTCAGCGAAGCCGCGGCGGTTGCCGTAGCCTGCCTCCAACAGCCCATCGTCATTGAACTCGGTGCCGCGCCCTCCCCCCCAGGACCGATGGCCAAGGGGACCGAAGTAGCAGGCGTTCACCAACGCTTGTGCCTGTTCCCCGGTTTCGATGTGGGGTGCCATGATGCCCTGAAGCCCCCGGTCCAGCCAGCGGTTGATCTCGTCCGCACTGTGGTTGGGCACCCGGGCCTTGACCGTCAGGCCGTGGGCATGGGCGACCGACACGATCCGATCCACCTCGACCGGACTGTACGCACCGTGCTCGCCGTCCAGGCTCACGCAGTCGAAGCCGGACAGGGCGGCCAGCTCAATCCAGAACGGCTCGGCCGATGCCAACCGGACGGACAAAGCCTTGCGGCCTTCCCGGTTGCACTTGAAGATCGTATTCTCAAACATCGTACGTCCTCCACAGACCTCAGGCAACGCCGCGGGGAATCCAGACTTCCATGGCTCCGGGCCCCCGATTGGCCCAGGCATAGTACGGAACCGCCACCAGGGTGCGATCCCGGTTCGATTCGGGCAGGGGCCAAGACTGATACAGGGAATCGGACCATGTCTCCGGCTCGGCAGCCCAGCCGCGGGCCGTGACCTTGTGGACACCATCCAGCAGACTGGCCTCAAACATGTCATCCAGCGGGGCTTGGGGATCGATGCACAGGTCCCCCGCTCGTTCCATGCCTTCGTTGTCCACCGCCTCAAGGCAATACACCAGCGGCCCCCGTTCAATAACCACTGCACCGCGGGCGGCATCGACGCGGGGATTGGCCACGGTCAGGCGGGGCGACATGTCGAGCTGCAGGGTGATCCGATCGCCGGCCCGCCACGCACGCCGGAGGACGCGGTATCCCGTCCCGCCCTCCGACGACCCGGCTTCGTCCCAGTTCCCGTCCACGCGAGCCCGGCCGCGCGACCACCCAGGCTCGCGCAAGCCGATATCGAACTCGTCCCCCGACGCCTCCAACACCGTGACCACAATCTCCCCGTCGTGGGGGTAGCCGGTCTCCACCCGCAGGCGGCCGCGGCCGAAATCCCCGGCACATGTGAACTCGCCGTCCACATACTGATGCAGTTGTACCCCTCG
Source organism: Caldilineaceae bacterium (assembly GCA_026705565.1). Lineage (GTDB taxonomy): Bacteria > Chloroflexota > Anaerolineae > Caldilineales > Caldilineaceae > Bin34. The sequence goes on from JAPPAJ010000062.1 coordinate 7,745, forward strand.
GCTGTTGGTGGTTAGGCCATAGTGGGCAATCAGTTCCACCAACCGCATCAGGTTGGGGGGACAGCAGGCGCATCCGTACCAGGAAGGCCGCTCGATGCCACCGGGACTGGACAGCGGGTTCTCGTAGAAGTAGCGGGACCCGTCCAGGGACACGCCGGACAGGACACTGTTGTACAGCGAACGCTCCAGCATGTCCGCATACTTCGACTCGCCGGTGGCCAGAAGCAGACGCCAGTTCCACATGACATTGGCGATCGCGGCACAGGTCTCGCAGTAGGTGGTGTCGTTGGGCAGTTCATAGGCCTCTCCGAACGCTTCGCCGAAGTGGCGTGCGCCGGCACCGCCGGTCACATGCAGCTTGCGGGTTGCCAGGTCCCGCCAAAGCCGGTCCAGGGCTGCCCAAAGACCCTCGTCCCCGGTCTCCAGGTACATGTCCGTCATGCCCGAGGTCAGGTAGAGTTGCCGGACGGCATGCCCTTCCAGCTCCTCCGCGTCGTACACCGACACCCGGTCCTGGTAGTACCCGTCGCTGAACATCTTGGGGCCAATCAGCGAACCTTGGCCGCGGCGTCCCAGGAAGAACAGGGCCAGTTGGGCATAGCGGGTCTCGCGGGTCTCGCGGGCCAGTTCGACCAGGGCCAATTCGATCTCCGGGTGTCCCGGCGGGCCGTCGCGCCGGCCGGGTCCGAACTCCCGATCGATGAGGTCCGCAAACTTGATGGCGATGTCGAGCAGGCTCCGATCTCCGATACCCCGGTGGTAGGCAATCGCCGCCTCGAACAGGTGGCCGGCACAGTAGAGCTCGTGCCCGTGCGCCAGTTCGAGCCACTTCAGGTCGGGCTTCAACACCTGGTAGTAGGAATTCAGGTACCCGTCGGACTCCTGGGTCCGGGCCAGCAACCCGATGGCATATTCGGCCTTGGCCTGCAAACCCGCATCGGGTTCGTTGGCCAGGGCATAACCCACGGCCTCAAGCCACTTGTAGATGTCCGAGTCCAAGAACAGGGGCTCGCAGTAGGAGCCCTCGCCCTCGCCAATTGCCAGCTTCAGGTTGTTGAAGTTGCCCGAGGCCTCAAGCTTCTCGAAGGCGTGGTTCAGGCTCGACTTGCGATTGACGGACTGTCTCTGCGACCAGAACCCGCCGACCACCTTGGCGTCCGTCAACGCCAGCGTGCGGTATTCCGTGAACTCGCTGGCCGATGTATCTACGTGCACAGGGTTCCCCCGTCAATGTGTTGGTAGGTGAATTGTCGTCGACCGGCACACCGGCCGGCTTCCTTCGGTCTCCCGCTCCAAACTGCCTGGTCAGATGAGCGCGGAATTGTTTCAGTCCCTGGTCCACTCACCGTCGACCAACCGCCACATGCCGGTTGGATTCCCGTCCCGGAGTTCCGGCGGCAGCCGATGGGCCCTCACTTCGTCGTAGCAGTGGAGCGCGGCGAACCGGGACAGGGAGGCCGGAATGCCAACCGCCGTGAAGCCCGGATGGCCCGTGGCCGGGAAGGGCCCGCCATGGTTCATGGCGGACACGACCGCCACGCCGGTCGGCATCTTGTCGTTCAGCAGACGGCCCACGCGCGGTCGCAGCTCGGCGGCCACCGTATCGTAGGCTCCGTCGTCCTCGCCGTCGCCGTGGCTGTAGATGCAACCGGTCAGGTTGCCTTCCATGGATCCGGCGATGGCGGTCATCTGGTCCTGATCATCGGCCAGGACCAGCAGGCTTACGGTGCCAAAGGCCTCCGTCTGCATCACGTCCGGATCCTGCAGGAATTCCTCGCCCGAGACGGTCAAGAGCGTGTTCTCAAAGGCGTATCCCGGCACTTCGGCCTGACTGCCGCCGGTTACCAGTTCGGCCCCGGCGTCGGTCAGGGTGGCCACGGACGCGGCAATGTCGCCCGGCCCCCCGGCACCCAGCAGTACCTGGGGCGCGCCCTCGTCAAACAACCTGGAAGCTTCCTTGATGAACTCACGGCCCGTCTCGTCGTCCTGGAGAACGACCAGACCGGGATTGGTGCAGAACTGGCCGGCTCCCATGGCGCACGAGGTATAGAACTCCGCGGCGAGGTCGGCACCCCGCTCGCGCAGGGCCCCCGGCAGGAGGAAGACCGGATTGACACTGGACATTTCCAGGTAGATGGGCTTGCCGGCCTGGTCCGCGGCCGCCTTGAGTTGCAGGCCCGCGACCTTGCTGCCGGTAAAGCCCGTGGCACCGATGTCCGGATGCGAGACCAACAGGGCCCCGACATCGCGCGGGGTCCGGTACAGGAGCTGCACCATGGCAGATGGCAAATTCAGGGCCTGCAGAACCTTCAGGGCGATGTCCGCGATCAGCCGGGTGGTACCAGGATGTCCGGTGTTGGCCTTGGCAATCACCGGATTGCCGGCCGCGATCGCCGCCGCGAAGTCGCCGCCGGAGGCGGAATTGAAGGCAAACGGGAAGTTGTTGGGGCCAAATACCACCACCGGCGCATCCAACGGACCCAGGATCGACCGGATATTCGACCCCGTATCAATCGTCGCGCGCCGCCACGAACCGTCCCGCGCCGCGGCCGCGGCCTGCCTCAACTGATCCGTGGTGCGGGGCAGCTCAATCGAATTGAGCCGCGGTTCCGCCGGCAGGCCGGTTTCGGCATGGGCCATCTCCACCAGCGATCCGGACTGTTCCTCCATACCGGCCGCCAGGGCATCGAGGAAGTCGGCAATCCGGCCGACCGGGATGTTGCGCAGTTCCCGGGCCGCAGCCTTGCCGGCCGCGATGGCATCCTCCACGTCCAGCCGGCCGGTAACCGGAAACACCTGGGGCAGAAGCTGCCTGGTGGAGGGATTTTCGTTCTGCAGGGTGCCCTGCGGATCGCGCGGGGCACGCCATTCGCCGGCAATCAGGACGGGTTCAACAGTCATTGCCGGTGGGCTCCTTTGTACTTGCAGGTTGCAGTCGTATCCGTTTCCCTGTCGGCAGCCGCGAGGCCAGCCGTCCGGTTCCGGGTCAAATCCGTCTCAGGGTGCGGTACACGATCTTGACAAATCCGAGCACTTCGACGCCCAGAGTTATCAGATCACCCGCCTTGAGCGGTGTGCCTTGGCCGTCTTCCTGCTCCGCTTCGGCCTTGACCTCGCCTGCATACCAGGCCAGCAGGGCACCGAGCAGGGCACCCGCGCCGATGCCGGCCAACAGGCGCAGGCGGCCCTGGGAGTCCCTGACCCGTTCCGGTGCCAGTTCGGTGGAATCGGAGTCGCTCATTCAACGCTTGGGGAATAGGGAAGCCATCACGCGGCGGGCCTGCGTCGCCTTGGCCTCAGCTTGAACAACCGGTTCCACAATCCGCCTACCGGCCTTGTCCACAAATTCGGCCGCGGTATTGACATGGCGTCCACCGGCCGCCAGCCCCTGTTCGCTCCATGTGCCGGTCAGTTTCACCAACTGCTTGGTGTAGTGCAGGGCCGCCAGCATCAGACCGAAGGTAATGAAGAGATTGACAGCGATCACAATCAGCGCGATGACGCCGGCAATCGCCAGGAAAAGGTCCACGGGAGATGAGGCAGTCGGAAAGGCAAGAACAGGATTCTAGCACCGCAACCCCGGACCGGCCGTGGGAAACCGGGTCGGGTCTGCCCGCATACCGTGGAGGGGCGACGGTGTCGCGACAGAGGTTGTTCCGCCTACTTGCCAGGCTCCGTGCGACTGTTTTGCCGCAGGCGGGGGAGCCGTCCCGCGGCCTGGTCCCGCATCAAGTCGGCGATCGCGGGGAAGCGGTCGGGGACCGCGCTATCCAATTGCTGCGCGAACCGGGCCGCCTCGGCGTCGTCCCAGAATTCAGCAACGAACTGCACGAGGATCCTCTTTTCGCCCCGTGCTTCACCCCGTGCCTCGCCTTCCTTTTCCTTGGCCGCAATGATGTTGCCGAATGTGTTCATGACCGCCGCTCCCAATCCAACGCGGGAGGTGCTGCGCAACACACCAAACAGTTGCCGACAGTCACCAAATGGAGCGCCGCATCCGCCACATGGCCGACTGGACAGGACCTGGCCGGGAGATGTGCAGGGATTTCAACCCAGATCGGATCCCCTACTTGCCGGGATCGGTGCGACCGTTCTCCCGCAGGCGGGGAAGCTGTCCTCCGGCCTGGTTCCGCATCAGGTCGGCGATTGTGGGGAATTGGCTGGGGTCCGCGCTGTCCAGTTGTTGCGCGAACCGGGCCGCCTCGTCTTCGCTCCAGTATTGGGCAACGAACTGCACGAGGATCTTCTTTTCGCCCCGTGCTTCGCCGAGTTCCAGGCCCCGTGCCTCGCCTTCCTTTTCCTTGGCCGCAATGATGTTGCCGAATGTGTTCATGACTGTCTCCGCCTCTTCAATGTAGATGATTTTACGCAACTCGTGGCGTAGTTCGGGTTGGTCCCGGAGCAGGTTGTCGAACGCCGCCTTGAACCAGGCCCCATAGGCCTCGCGCAGGGACGCGGACAACCGCAGAACCCTGGGGATGATCCATTCCCGCAGCAACGGCAGAATCTGCTCCGCGGCCTCATTCGAGCCCCGCCGGATGGCAGCCTGGATGCGCGCCAGGGCGACGATGCCGGACACCAGGCTCCGTGGGGGGAGCGGATAGTCGCCGACTGGGAACACAGGCACCGCGTAGTCGTGGATGTCCAGGAGGGGACCTGCCCGCAAGCCGTAGCCGTGGGAACCGGGCCTGGATTGCACGGGCTGCCGCCAGGAGCCGAAGTGCCGCAGGCCGGTGCTGATCACCAGGCCGAACACCTCCAGTTCCGGTTGGCGTTGCAGCAGCCCTTCGGCGTACCCGAACATGCGCCGGGTCATGCGGGAGTCGCGGCGCGACTGGAACTCCAGGTGCAGGAGGACGCGGTTCCCGTCTTCACCTTGATGCGCCAGGGTCCAGACGATGTCCCGGTGCGCCTCCTCGTGGTGCGGCGGGCTGGTCGCGTCGGTAGTGACGGTGGAGGCACTGACCAGTTCCAGGGGTTCGAAGCCCTGCAGGTCGGGGAACAGATCGGCGGCATGGAAGTCGAGTAGATCCCGCACCACGTCCCTTTCGGCGAAAAGAGACTTCAGTGTCCGGTCGTGGGAAAACGGATTCCCTGTCGATTGGGGTGGGGACAATGCGAACCTCCCGCTGTGGCGGCAGCTGTTCCAACAGTCCTGAACGCACTCAAGCCCGGTGGTGCATCAGTTTGAAGGACAGCACGCCACCCGACGAAAAGCGAAGTTGGCAGATGCCTGTTTTCCTGCCGGCCAGCGACATGCACAGCAATCGCGAGCCGCCCGGTGGCGGTACATCGGCACCGGGGACCGTGGTGTCTGTCCGATCAAGGACCCGCTTGCAGTCCTTCGGTTCCGGGTCCACCAGGCACTTCCAGCAGGCGGGCTCTGTTCACGGCCCGTTGCACTTTCTGCTTGCCGAACAGGCAATGACGCCGGGCAGACAGATCCTTGCCTGCCCGGTGGAAGCGATTACGGGTAGTTCTACACCCGTTCCGCGCCCGCGGCGGCCGCAAACAGTTCAACCGCATCCGCCTTCCGCGCCTCGAAGCGCAGCTTGTAGTTGCCCTCGGCCTCGGGATCATGATCGATTACGACATGGTCCCCAGCGCTGAACCGGCCCGTCAGCAGGCCCTTGCTCAATTCGTTTTCGACCGACTTCTGGAGCACACGCTGCAGCGGCCGCGCCCCGTAGGCGGGGTCGAAGCCGATTTCGGCCAGATACCCCACGGCAGCCTCCGTCAGTTCCGCCGACAGGCCGATCTCGTTGGCCCGGTGGACCAAGTCGGACATGAGGATGTGCACGATCTGCTTGATGTCGTCCATGTCCAGGCCGCGAAAGACGATGACTTCGTCGATCCGGTTCAGGAACTCCGGCTGGAACATGCGCTTCAACTGGCTGCTGTACTCGCCCTTGACCTCTGCCTCGTTGAGCACCGGCGTGGCAAACCCCACCTTGCCCTTGCTGATCACATCCGCACCTAGGTTGCTGGTCATGATGATGATCGAACTGCGGAAGTCCACGCGGCGGCCCTGGCCGTCCGTCAGGTGCCCGTCGTCCATGATTTGCAGCAGGCTGTTCCATACGTCCGGATGGGCCTTCTCGATTTCATCGAAGAGGATGGTGCGGTAGGGACGACGGCGAACCTGCTCCGTCAGCTGTCCGGCCTGGTCGTAGCCGACATATCCGGGCGGGGCGCCGAACAGGCGACTGATGGAGTGCCGCTCCGTGTACTCGCTCATGTCCACGCGGATTAGGGCGTCCTCGTCGTCGAACATCTGCACCGCCAGCTCGCGGGCCAGTTCGGACTTGCCGACGCCGGTCGGTCCCAGGAAAAGGAACACGCCGATGGGCCGGCGCGGGTCGTTGAGGCCACTGCGCGCCCGGCGCAGGGAGTCGGCCACGGCCCCGATCGCCTCTTCCTGGCCGACGATCCGCTTCCGGATCTCGGCTTCCAGGTTCAGCAGCCGTTCCGTCTCACTCTCCATCAGGTTGCGCACCGGGATGCCGGTCCACGCCTGGACCACTTCAGCGATGTCGGCTTCTTCCACCACCTCGTCCAGTTCGGCTTCCTTGCGCCAGGCCGCATAGCGTTCGTTGTAGTCCGCCTCGAGACGCGAACGCGCAATCTTGTGATCCGCGGCCGCTTCGTAGTTGCGTTCGCTCCAGGCCTTCTCCTCCAAGTTCAGGAGATTGTCAATGTCCGCCTTGGCCTTCTTGAGTTCGTTGGGCTGCAGGTGCAGAGCCACCCGCAGCTTGGCTGCCGCCTCGTCGATCAGGTCGATGGCCTTGTCCGGCAGCTGGCGGTCCTGGATGTAGCGCTGGCTCAGCTTCACTGCCGCTTCGAGCGAGTCGTCCGTGTACTGCACGCCGTGATGGTCGGCATACCGGTCGCGTACACCGTGCAGAATCTCCACGGCCTCGTCGTAGTTGGGTTCGTCCACGAACACGGAGGCGAACCGGCGCTCCAAGGCACTGTCCTTCTCGATGTTCTCCCGGTACTCGTCCAGGGTGGTGGCACCGATGAACTGGAGTTCGCCGCGCGCCAGGGGCGGCTTCAGCATGTTGCTGGCGTCCAGCGAGCCGGCCGCATTGCCTGCACCCACGACCGTGTGCAGTTCGTCGATGAACAGGATGATTTCACCCTTGCTTTCCATGACCTCGTCCAGGGAGCCCTTCAGCCGCTCCTCGAACTCGCCGCGGAAGCGCGTGCCGGCCACCATGGAACCCAGGTCCAGGGACATGACCCGCTTGTCGAGAAGCGGTTCGGGTACATCGCGGTTCACAATGGCCTGGGCCAACCCCTCCACAATGGCGGTCTTGCCCACGCCGGCCTCGCCAATCAGCACCGGATTGTTCTTGGTCCGGCGCGAGAGGATTTGCAACACCCGCAGGATTTCCTGATCCCGTCCGATCACCGGATCGGTCTTGCCTTCCTCCGCCAGCTGGGTCAGGTCGGTGCTGTACTGGGAGAGAAACTTGAACTTGCTGCGGGGGACTGCCCCACTCTCAACGTCCGCCTCTTCGGCCTCCTGGGCCTCATCCAGGCGCGCCTTGCTGGCTCCGGCCCGGGTGAGGATGGCGGCCGCCTCACTTTGGCCGACATGCACGATGGCCTGAAGGAAATGGGCCGTCGTGACCTCGCCGTCGCCACCCAGCTCCTTGGCCTTGGTAAGCACCCTCTGGAGCTGTGGGGTCAACTGCAGCTGCAATTGACTGGCACCCCCGAAGGAGCCAAAGGTGCCCTTGGCCCGGCGCTCCAGCGCGATCTCGACCTCGTTGGCCAACTGCCGCGCGTCCAGTTCCATGCGTTTCAGCAGGCGCAGGGCCGACGTATCCGACTGTGAAAGAAGGGCCAACAGCAGGTGCTCCGCATCCACCTGCACATGCTTGTATCGCGGCAGCAGTTCAATCGCGGACCGGGCCGCGTCCTGTGCGTTTTGGCTAAAGGCCTGAAAGTTCATGCTCATCTGAAGTTACCTGTCGCAGATTGTCTTGTCCTGTGATGTTTCGGTAGAAAATCCATGGAGGTGCCGCCTCCCGCCCCCTTTGTGGCGAACAACGAAGTTTGCGGACTTGCGTTGTTGGGCGTTGTGGCACTGTCGAGAATTCCCGGCTTGCACGGAAGATGCAGCGCGGATTGTGGGCGTCACTCTCTCCTTGGTTTGGCCGGCAAATTCCACCTGTCCAAAAGGCAGGGGGAGTCTATACAAAGGCTGCGGGCGGCAGGGCGGGAAAGCCACGGCTCTAACCCAACTCCAACAACACGCAGGGTTGCGCGCCGGTTCGTGACAATCCATCCTGCACCGGGTGGGAAATGCGTATGTGGCCCCTCGCGGATACGCACCCAAGGCATCCGCGGCGATGTTCTAAGATTGCGGGTATGGACCACATCACGAAACCTGTCTCGAACGTGGATGCCGCCGTCAAGCCGGACACCGAGGTATCCGTGCCCGCGCAAGGCAACGGCCTCGCCACCAACTTCGAGCCCGGTACCGCAACACCTCAGGCCCCCGCAGCGGTACCCAACGGTGGCAAGGTCTCCAGTGCCTGGTGGGACCACATCAAGGCGCTCGACCACTACGACCCCGCCTACCCCTACGATCCCCGGCACGTCTACGGACCCGACTGGACCGACGACGACGCCTACGGCAAGGACGGGGTCACCTTCATGGCCACCCCCGCCCACCAGACCAGTGTCCACGGGTGCCGTGATGAAGCCCAACGCCGGCTGGGCCGGGGCCATGTCTTCCTGGAGCGGTGCCTGAGGCTGCCCGACCTGGGCGTGCCCGAGACCAACCGCTATGCCAAAAGCGGCCAGATCATCCCCGACGTCTTCATCCAGGAGCACCCCCGCCTGAACGAACGTCGGCACGAAGTCGCCTACGACCCGGACAACCCCATCCTGTTCGTGCTGGAGGTACTGTCCGAGTCCACCTTCCACCACGACCTCGAACCCAAGGTCGAAATCTACCGGGCCATGGGCGTACGGGAGTTCTGGCGCTACGACCCCGAGCGATGGCATCGCAAGGAAGGCGAACCCCGGCTGTGGGGCCTGCGCCTGTCGGCCGAAGGAGCATACGAGGCCATTGAACCGGTCCGCCACGAGGAGGAGCAGCCGGTCTACCGCAGCGATGTGCTGGGGGAGTTCCGGATGCTGGACGAGGGCGAAGACATCCACACCCTCCAGACCTGGGACGGGGAACGCGGTGTCTGGCTGGACCCGATACGAGCCGGGGACCTAGCTGCCGACGAAGCCAGACAGGCGGCAGTACAAGAAACTGCAGCCCGGACCCGAGTGGAGACCAGGTTGGAGACCCGTATGACGGATACCCTGGTCCTACTGAAGCGTCTGACGGCCCTGGGAAACTTGGAACCCCATGTGCCGGACACTCTGGCTACGGCCTGGCAACGTGCCGGGAAGGTGCCCGATGCCGCGGAGGTCGCGGATGTGCTTCTCGGTGCCAAGGACTGGACATCACTCCTGCCCCCGGATGACAGTCGGCCCTAAATCGACCAACACCGCCGGTGAACCCGCTACCGGACTCGACCGCGGTGTCCCGGCTTGCGTATTCGATGTCTGCCGGGCCAGGAAGCGGCGCACAGGCACCCGTTCAACATGGTGAGCAAGCCGCCGAATTCAACCGGCATGGCTCACCGGGTAGCCACAAACCGGGCCAGGACCTTCAGGGTGTTCTCCAGCACCGCCAACTTCAGCAGTTCGTAGCCGTGGCTGTTGCCGCGCGCGCAGCCGAACGTCAGAGCGCGATCCACCCAGCCGGCAGCAAACGACATGGAGGCATCGCTGGCCGCACTGGAATAGACCACGGTCTGCACCTCCACGCCCACTTCCCGGCCCGCTGCCAGCAGTTCCTTCATGAGAGCGTGATCAAAGTGCGCGATGGTGTCCTTACTCCAGGCAACGGGCTGGTCGTTGACCACGAGGGGGGCATCAGGCGGAACCGGGGCTCCGTCGATCGCGATGAACGTTTCGGGCTGCAGCTTGCGCGCCAGGTTCTTGGCACCGAAGCCCCCAATCTCCTCGTTGTGCACAAACGCAATGGCCGTATTACGCCGGGGCTTGGCACCGGAACCGACCAGATCCTGCAGCAGTTCGAGAAGGATCGCGCAACCCAGCCGGTCATCGAAAGTCCATGAGCCTGCCATCGGATCGTCCGGGTCGCCAAAGACGATTGGACCCCTGACTGCGGCATGGGGAACAGCCGAGGATCCGGGCCGCACACCGCGGGCCAGCACCTGCTCCCTGGTCAGGCCGGTCTCAATCCAAGTTGCTTCCCATTCCACAGGCTTGCGCTGTTCCTGGGGAAGATGCAGGGAACCCATGCTGAGAACACCCAGAACCGTCTCGCCGTCCCCCAGGACCTCGACCGGAGTTTCGCCCAGTTTCCAGGGATACAGGCCTCCATTGCGCGCGACCTCCAGATTGCCATCCTCCCGCACCTTGGTGACGACCAAGCCAATTTCGTCCATGTGCGCTGCATACAGCCACTTCGGGAGGGAGGGATCCTCGCCTTCCAGTTCCACCCAGACGTTGCCTCCGGCATCCTGCTGCGGAGTCAGGTCCATGGCTGCCACCTGACTTTCAATCTCCGCGGCGATGGCCTGCTCCCGGCTGGACGGGGACGGCAGGTAGAGCAGGGACTTGAACCGGTCCAGGATGCGATTGGATACTGTCAGGCCTATTTGATGGTCGGGCATCGGAATTTATCTCCGCGTCTGCTTGGGAATTGCGTCTCACGAGTCTGGCAGGCAGGATAATGTATGTATCCCGTCCGCCAAACACCGCACTCGGTTGGTAGAACGGCGGAACTCCGGATGGCGGCAGCCCTACAACTGCACCCGTACCCTGACCCGCATTGCCCAAACACGCGCCCCATGTCCCGATTCCTGACACAAACCATGGAAACCATCCGCTGTCGCCTGCTCTGCCTACTGGCGGTGTGCTGTCTTGGGCTGGTCGGCTGCACGGCCGCCGACGGTACCGGGCAACTTCAACAGCCGCCAGCCATCCCGGACCGATTACAGGTGGTGACTACGGTGGCTCCCCTGGCCGACATCATCGGCAACGTGATTGGGGACTTGGCAAACCTGCAGGCACTGGTTCCGCCGGGCGTCAACTCCCACACCTACGAACCAACCCCGAGCGATGCCAGACACCTTGCGGCCGCCGACCTGATCTTCATCAACGGCCTGCAGCTGGAGGCCCTGATTCTCGATCTGGCCGAGGCCAACGTCGCGGAGGGTGTACCGATTGTCGCCTTGGGCGACCGGGTCCTCGACCGCAGCGACTGGGTGTTTGACTTCTCGTTTCCCGAGAGCGGAGGAGCTCCGAACCCCCACATCTGGCTGAACCCGGAACTCGTGATGGCCTGTGTCGAGGTAATCGCCGAGGAACTGGGCCGGGCCGATCCCGCCCAGGCGGAAGCCTACGCCGCGAACGCCGAGACCTACCTAAACCGCCTACGCCAGTTGGATGAAGCCTTGGCCGAGGCGTCCGCCACGGTGCCGGAGTCCCAGCGGCAGCTTCTGACCTATCACGATTCGTGGGCCTACTTCGGTCCTCGCTACGGATTCACCGTCACCGGTGCCATTCAGCCTGCGGACATGGCAGAGCCGTCGGCCCGGGAAGTGGCCGATTTGATTCGGCAGGTTCGGGAGGCGAACGTGCCGGTCATCTTCGGGGCGGCGGAGTTTCCCTCGCCGGTACTGGAGGCGATAGCCCGCGAAACCGGTGCCCGACTGGAGGCCAGCCTGGCAGACGACGTGCTGCCGGGCGAACCGGGGGATCCGGAACACAGCTACATCGGCATGATGCTGTACAACACCCGCATCATCGTTGCCGCCCTGGGCGGGGACGTGCAGGCCCTGGACAGCGTGCCGCTGACGCAGAACCAAGCCAACGGCTGAACCATGGAACCGCAAGTCGAACTGCGCGACGTTGCCATTCGGTACGGGACCAAGACCGTCCTGGAAGGGGTCAACATCCATGTCCATCAGGGCCAGTTCCTGGCCCTACTGGGCCCCAACGGTTCCGGCAAAACCACCCTTCTCAAGCTGTTGCTGGGGGTGCTGCAGCCCTCGAGCGGCACCGTCTCCCACAACGGGCAACCGGCCCGGCGCGGGTCGGGACTCCACTATGGCTACGTGCCCCAGATCGAGGACGTGGACTGGAGCTTTCCCGCCACCGTGCGCCAAGTGGTCTGGATGGGCCTGCGGCGTGAAGGATTCTGGCCGCCCTGGCCGACAAGGGGGGATTCGGAACGCATCGAATCCATCCTGGAGCGGCTGGAGATTCCCCATCTGGTGGATCGGCACATCGGGGAGTTGTCGGGTGGGCAACAGCAGCGCGTGTTCATTGCCCGTGCGCTCGTGTCGGATCCCAGCATCCTAGTGCTGGACGAGCCCACCAGCGACGTGGACGTGTACAACACGGAAAACATCCTGCATCTGCTGGCGGAGCTGAACCGCACCGGGCAAACCATCATCATGAGCACGCACGACGTCAACGCCGCGGCCACGCACCTGCCCTGGGTGGTCTGCGTAAACCGGACGATCGTGGCCCAGGGGCCGCCGGAGGCCATCCTGCAAAAGGAAATCCTGGACCGGACCTATCAGGCCGACCTCGTTGTGCTGAGGCAGAACGGTCAGGTGTTCGTCTACGAGGCACCCCACTCCCATACCTGGACGGAACTCCATCCCAAGCCGGTTGCCGCCCACGCCCCCTTCAACACCGAAGCAGGAGCGGGGGTCCACTGAACATTCTGTTGGAACCGTTCGGGTTCCTCTTCTTCCGCACCGGCTTCGCGGTGGCCCTGATGGTGGGGGCCATGTGCGGAGCGCTTGGGGTCTACATCGTCCTCCAGGGCATGAGCTACATCGGACACGGGCTGGCGCATGCTGTGTTCGGGGGAGCCGTCGTTGCCTTCATGGCACGCTGGAACTTCTATCTGGGAGCCGGGATCTGGGGGGTGTTGTCGGCGTTGTGGATTAACAGCCTGTCCCGTCGGCCGGAGATCAAGGCGGATGCCGCGATTGGGATCATCACCACGGCCAGCTTCGCCTTGGGGGTGGCGTTGATCAGTCGGGCCCGTTCCTACACTCCCTCAGTCGAAGCCATGTTGTTCGGCAACATCCTGGGCGTGGACCGCACCGACCTGCTGGTCGTCGCGGCAGTCCTGGTCGCGTCCACCATCCTGTTGTTGGTCTACTACCGCCCGTTGCTATTCCACACATTCGACAGCGAAGTCGCCCAGGTGCAGGGGGTACCAACCGGTCGGGTTTCGGTTGTCTTCGCGTTCCTGCTGGCTGCGGTGATCATCTCCTCGATGCAGGTCTTGGGAGTCACACTGATCTCCGCGGTACTGATCATGCCGGCCACGATTGCCCGAATGCTGACGGTCAGCTTTGGTCGCATGATGGTGCTCTCGATCCTACTAGGTTCGGTGTCGGCGGGGCTGGGCATCTATGTCAGCTTCTACTTGGACATTGCCTCTGGGGCGTCCATCATCCTCCTGCAGACAATTGTCTTCCTAGGGGTACTGGCTTGGACCAGCCTGAGGCAACGAGGACTCACTGGATTCCGAGACCCGTCAGATGTGCAGTCCAAACCACCAGTCTCAGGTCTGCAAACTACAACTCGGTAACCGGTAAACCCATGTTCACTGAGGACATGCATATGGGATCTCGTCCATGTGATCCACGGGCACGGTCACGTGCCAGACACAATCTGAAACAGTGCAGAGTTCTATTGAAGAAACTCTCACTTGATGGCCTCCAACCACTGCCACCATCTTGGATTCTGATTCCAAGCGTTCTGATCATCGAGGTGTGGCACGGCACGACAAGCTGCCGAGCAATACGAGCGCCCACATCGGCTAGATCTACACTGGAGCGGCAAGTGTCCTGTTGCGTCCCACAGGTGAATGGCCTCGAGTTGGCAAGCCTGAGAGGCAGTGTGGACAATGCAAGGGTGTCAGTCTGGAGAGGCAAGGATGACTGAACAAATCACCGTATCCGTTGACTCCAAGGTGGCCAACGCCTACCGTGGGGCGTCCGATAGTGAACGCCGCAAGTTGGATCTACTGGTGAACTTGCGCTTACGCGAGGCCACTGGCACCTGCAGGTCACTTCAGGAGGTCATGGAAGAACTCAGCCGCAACGCCCAGCAACGGGGGGTAACCCCGGAAATTTTGCGATCCATTCTGGATGAAGAATGATTCGTTGTCTGTTTGACACAAACGTCATCATCAGTGCAGTGTTGTTCAATCGTTCAGGGCCGGGAAGAGCACTGATATGGGCTTTGCAAAATGGAACCATTGATG
>JAPPAJ010000128.1 GCA_026705565.1 Caldilineaceae bacterium
CCGAATCGCTATGATGGGCTGCAGGAGCTGTCGCGGGTGCAACCGGTCTGGTCCGTGTCCCTGGTTGACAGCTTGCTGGATTCGAACACGCGCCTGGCCAGCGGATGAAGTTGAAATCCATTCTGCTCCAAGGATTCAAGACCTTCGGACGCAAGACGGAAATCCGGCTGTCGACCGGGATCACGGTGCTGGTCGGTCCCAACGGCAGCGGCAAGAGCAATGTCGTGGACGGGTTGGCCTGGGTCCTGGGGGAACAGGCTCCCACAGCCCTGCGCATCAAGCGTGCAGCGGACCTGATTCACCGATCCCTCAACGGCGCACCGGCTCGCAATCTGGCGGAAGTGGAAATCCGGGTCGACGAGGCAACCGACATTCTGCCGACCGACGCCTCGGAATTCACGGTTCGACGTACGGGATACCGGGACGGCGACAGCGAATACCAGCTGAACGGACAACGAGTCCTGTTGCGGCAGATCCGGGAACTCCTGGCACCCTATGGATTGTCGCAGCGCACCTTCAGCCTGATTCGGCAGGGCCATGCGGATGCACTGCTCGACGCGGATCCATTGCGCAGGCGCCAGGCCATCGAGGAAGCCGCCGGCGTCTACGGCATCAAGCTGCGCAAGCAAGCGTCCGAACGCAGGCTGGCGAGTGTACGGGCGCGCCTCGCCCCGGTCCGCAGGGAAGCGAGGGATCTCGAAGTTTCGATCGAACACCTGGCCCGCCAGGCGCGCACCGTAACCCGACGCAACGCGTTGGCCGAACAGATGGCGGTCAGCCTCGACGACTGGTACTGTGCGATGGTCATGCAGCGGGATCGGAAAGTCGAAACCCTGAGCCAGGCAGTCGAGGGGAACCAACAACGGTTGCAGTCCCTGGAGGCGGAACTGGAAGACAACCACCAACGATCCAGACGGCTGCAGGACGACCATCGGAGCGCGGCCGCGGAACTCGCGCTCCAGCAAAGGCAGGTGCAGGAAGCACAGGTTGCACAGGCCGAGGTCCTGAAGCTTGACGCAATTCTCAGGGAACGCCTGGCCCAACTGAAAGGATTGCGTCAGGATCGCGAACGTCGACAAAAGGAACTCGTCGACGAGGTGGCCATGGCCGGGTTGGAAACGCGACGCGCGGAAACGGAACTGGCCGAACTGAAGACAGTCCAAACCCGGCAGGAAGAAGAAGCGAAGGAATTGCAGGCGCTACACGACCATCATCGGGCAACCCAACAGAACCTGCACCGGGAACTGGAAACCGTACATCGGACCCTTGGGGAGCTGGACCGTACGGCGCGCCGCCATGCCGAACGGCACCTGAAAGCGGACCTTGACCGACAGCGACTGGAGGATCGACTGGAGACCAATCGGAAAGCCTTGGAGGAAGTGGGTGCAGGGGAGAAGGCAGCTACCGAGGCCCTGGCCGGCGAACGCACACAGGCCGATGCGGTCGAGATGGAACTGATAGAGTTGCGGGAGCGGCTTGAACGGGCGGAATTCAACGAGTTGGACCTCCGCAACACGTCCGAGGCGGCATTGGCTCTCCAACAGGACTTGGAGCGCCGGCAGATTGAAGCCCGGGTTCGCCGACAACTGCGCGCCGAGTACCTGGACGCACGCATTGGGGATTTCAACCTTTCACAGGCACAGGCCGATTCGCTCGACGCCATAGGCCTGCTCGGCGCCCTTCTGGATGTGCAACCCGCATGGAGAGCAGCCGTAGCCGCATGTCTTGGGCCCTGGGCACAGTGTCTCGTGGTACGGCACTGGAACGGCGCCTTGCAGCTTTTGCCACCCAACACCGATGGCCACCTCGGTGTCATGGTCGCGGCAATCGACCGCGTGCCGGCGTCCTGGCCGGTACCGCACAGGCGTGAGGGAGCCGGCGTGGCAAGCGAACTGGTGCATTGCAGCAACGAGTTGCGGCCCGTGGTGCGGGCGCTGCTTGGACACTGTTGGGTGGTTGAAAACCTCGAGACCGCCAATCGTCTGTGGAATGAACTCGAACCCGGCCAGGCATGGCAGATTGCCACCAGGGACGGATGCCAGTTCAGGGCTCCGGGTGTGGTCGGCACCCCTGCGACGGAGGAGGAAGCAGCGGATCGCCTCCTGTCCATGGTGCATGAGGATGAGGCGGATCGGAAGGCGGAGGCCCAGATCGAACTCCGGCTGTCCGAGGCGCGCACGCGGACGGATCAGGCTCGCCATGAGGTGGACGAAGCGGCACAGCATGCAGCCGACATGCAGCATGTACTGGAGACGGCAGAAGCTGCCAAGGAACATACCAGGCGGCGCATCCGCGATCTGACAGCCCAGCTGCGCGGCCTGCAGGCTGAACAGGAAGCCACGGCACAGGAGTCGGGCCAATTGCGACAGGCCGTTGACGATCTCAACACACGGATTCGGACACATCAGGACAGCGAACGCGAGTTGCAGGGCCGGCGGTCAGAGCTGGAGACCAGGTTGACGCGGTTGCGAACGGACGCCGATCAAGCGGATGCACACGACACGTCTTCCAAGTTGGCTGAGGCTCGCCAGAACCTCCACGAGACCGAAATCGCCGCCCAGAAGGTTGCGGAGCAGGTACGGCGGGCAACGGCCGCGGAAGACGCTGCGCAGGGAGAGTCGGGGCGCGTGGTGGCAAGCCTGGAATCACTGCAAGTTCAGACTGCACAACTGGAGCAGGAGGTCCGGATTCTGGCAGACCAGCAGGCGGACCGGTCCAACCTCCTTGCAAGCGAGACGGCGCGCCTTGAACAACTGGGGAACGCCACCCGAATTTTTCTGGACCGGCAAAGGGAATTGGATGAGGAGCGGCAGCGCCTGAACACGGATTTGAACGCGGTGCAGACCCGCCTGGCGCGACTTGAGATGGAACTGGACATGGCCAGCACCGAACAGGCAGCGCTGCCGGCAATGTTGGCAGACGACCTGGCACTGGTGCGGGGCGAGGCGCTGCCCGAGGCGGACGAGCTCCAGGCCCGGGAGCGGCTGGCGCGATGTCGGGCCTCGGTTGCCGCCGGAACCTGGCAGCCGCGGGATGACCTTCCGCAACGACAGGGACTGCGACAGCGCATTCTCCGGTGCGGAACCGTCGACCAGGACATCTACCTCGCGTTCAAGCAGCAGCAGGCACGCCTCGACCTGTTGGCCGAGCAGCTGGCGGATTTGGAGGAATCGGAGAACAGGCTGCTGGCGATCGCCGAAGGCATCGACGAGGACCTCGAAACGAAGACCCTGGCCGCCTTCGATCGGATCAATCAGGGCTTCAAGGATTATTTTGGGCGGCTGTTCGGCGGTGGCAGGGCTTGGCTGGAGTTTGCCGAACCACAACCCGATGTTGTGCCCGGCGTTCACCTGTTTGTGCAGCTGCCGGGTAGGCCGGTACAGCCGACGTTTGCCTTGTCGGGAGGGGAAAAGGCACTGACGGCCGTAGCGCTGACGTGTGCCATTCTCAGCTTCCACCAGCCTCCATTTTGCGTGCTGGACGAAGTGGACGCCCCCTTGGACGAAGCCAACATCGACCGCGTGGGCGAGGTCCTGCGGGAGCTGGCGGTCGTCACCCAGTTCCTGGTGATTACCCACAACCAAAAAATGTTGCAATACGCAGACGCCGTCTACGGTGTGACCCTGGCTGTGGACGGTACCAGTCAGACCCTCAGCATGCGGATGGATCGCACGGAACCCTTGACCGGAGAACCCTGAACCGGGCCGGCTGACGTCGCAGGAGCATTTTTCAGGCCCGAACCGCTGAGGATGCCCACCACGGTGGTGCCGGGTTCGAAGTCGGAGGTGTGACCGGCGTAGGCGGCACATGTCGTCGCGCTCGTGTTTTCGACGAATATGCCGCGGCTCGCCATCTTGGCCCGTGCCTCAAGGACTTCGCGATCGTTGACCACCTTGACGGTTCCATGGGACCGATACACCGCCTGCAGGACACTGTCGCCACGGGCCGGGTTGATGATGGAAATCCCGTCCGCGACGGAGCTGGAAGGTGCCCGTTGGGCCGGCTTGACACTCTGCGCATCGGCTTCGAAGGCTCGGGCAAGCGGGTCGAAGTTGGCAACTTGGACGACCATGAGACGGGGCAGCCGATCCGACAGGCCCGACTCGACCAGGAGTTCAAACCCCCGCCACGCTCCCAGCAGCAGGCCACCGTTGCCGACCGGGCCAATCAGCCAGTCCGGCACATTGCCGTCCAGTTGTTCCCAAATTTCAAAGGCTACGGTCATCTGCCCCAGGAGGAAGCAGGGATGCAAGGCGTGGGAGGCATAGCCCGTTTCCTGGTCCTGGTCGGCCGCTGCCGCCGCCCCCGCCAAGTGCCGGGGCCCCTCAACCTCGATCAACTCGGCACCGTAGGTGGCGATTTGACTGCGTTTGGGCGCCGGTGCATCGGCCGGTACGAATATGCGGGACTGAAGCCGGGCACGGGCGGCATAACAGGCCAGGCTGGCACCGGCGTTGCCGCTCGAATCGTCCATGACCGTTCGGAAACCGTAGTGCCTGAACCAGTTGACCATCACGCTGACCCCGCGATCCTTGTAACTGCCCGTGGGCATGTGGGAGTCCATCTTCCACAGAACCCGATGGCCCTGCCACTCCTCTTCCAGCAATGGAGTCCAGCCTTCGCCCAGCGTGATGAATTTCTCGATGGGCAGCAACGCCGACAACCAAGGCCAGTAGCGCCACTGGCCAGGCAGTGTCCCGTCGATCAGGTCCCGCGACAGGTGTGTGAGGTCCGTGAACTCCAAGGGCCCGCCGGTGGACGGGCAAGTCAACGGAAACGAATCGGCGGAGGTGTGGAAGCCGCTCGAGGGACAATGGACATACACGGCAACTTTCCCTCATGGGATGCGGACTGCTAGGACATCCGCAGAGACATGCGCAACCCGGCACGGGCGGCCGCCCGTGCCTCCAGACAGACGGGTTTGCGGGGGCAGCACGGACCTTGCCGGCATGCCGCGGATTATACTTGAGCAGTCAAAGTCCCACCCGACGGCCTGTCGCAGCGATGCCGGCCGGACGCCACCACTTCCCAGAGGGAGGTACAAACCCTGTCTCCACTGTTTGGCAAAACGCGCAATGAGAACCAGGACGGACTCAACGCCAGTCTGGCCAAGACCCGCCAGGGTTGGCTGAGCAGGATCAGGACCGCTTTCCGCACCGGTACCATCGCGGACGACACCTGGGAGGAAATCGAGGAGTACCTGGTGATGGGCGATGCCGGCCTCCACGTGGCGGAGGGGTTGATTGCCGACACGCGGGATGCCCTGGCGCAGGAACGGGATGGGTCTGCGGACAATGCATACCGCGTCCTGCAGCGCCAGATTCAAACCAGGATGACGTCCACCGAACCGTTTGAACTGGAGCGCCCGCGCCTGCTCACGGTGGCTTTCGTGATTGGCATCAACGGGGCCGGCAAAACCACCACCATCGGCAAACTGGCCAACTACTACCGCAACCAAGACAAGCGGGTGGTGGTGGCCGCCGCGGATACCTACCGAGCTGCCGCGATCGACCAGTTGAGGATCTGGTGCCAACGGGCAGGGGTGGATTTAATCGCGCAGCA
This sequence comes from Caldilineaceae bacterium, assembly GCA_026705565.1. GTDB lineage: Bacteria > Chloroflexota > Anaerolineae > Caldilineales > Caldilineaceae > Bin34. Next base: position 5,563 of record JAPPAJ010000128.1, read on the forward strand.
GCAGGGATCGGATCCTGGGGCTGTGGTCTACGATGCCATCAGGGCGAGCCAGGAAAGTCGGAAGGCGGACATGGTCCTGGTGGACACCGCAGGCCGGATGCACACGCGCCAAAACCTCATGCGAGAACTGCAGAAAATGCGCAAGGTGGCCAACCGACAGGTCCACGGCGCACCCCACGAAGTCCTCTTGGTGCTGGATGCCACCGCTGGTCAAAACGCGTTGGAGCAGGCTCGCCAGTTTACGGCCGCGGCGGGGGTCACAGGCATCGTGGTGACCAAGTTGGACGGATCCAGCAAGGGGGGAGCGATCATTGGCATCAGGGACACACTCGGCGTCCCGGTAAGGTTTGCCGGGGTGGGCGAGGGCCTCGACGATTTGTTACGATTTGATCCCGCGGCATTTGCAGCCGGCCTGTTCGAACAGGCCTGATTGCTGCTTCCACTTTCGGACATCGCCTCCATGAGCCAGACCGCAGCCAGCGCCCAGGCCCTGCAAGCGCGCATTGATGTGATCAGGGGGCGGCTTTGACCTGCCCGGCAAACAGGCGCGCATCGACGAACTGGAACACGAAGCCGCGCTGCCGGGCTTCTGGAACAACCAGGCCAAGGCAAGGGTCAAGTCGCGGGAACTGGACAGCCTGCGCAAGACGGTTGAAGGTTGGGACAGCCTGCGCCAACAGGTGACCGAAGTGATCGAACTGGCCGAGTTGGCCGAGGGCGATCCCGAGCTGCTGGCGGAACTTGACGAGGAACTGGCCGCCGCCGGCGACGCCTTCGAACACCAAGAGTTCCTGCTATCGCTGGGAGGCCAATACGATGCCGGTGATGCTCTGGTCTCCATCCACGCCGGCGCAGGCGGCACGGAAGCCCAGGATTGGGCCGACATGCTGATGCGCATGTATCTCCGCTGGTGCGACCGCCGCGCCTTCAACCACGCGATTGTGGATAGGACGGACGGGGAAGCGGCAGGGGTCAAGAGTGTGACCCTGGAAGTCAAAGGCGACTATGCCTACGGCTACCTGCAAGCCGAACGCGGCACCCACCGGCTCGTGCGCATCAGTCCGTTCGACGCCGGGAACCGCAGGCACACCAGCTTCGCCAAAGTGGAAGTCATCCCATCCCTCGACACCGACATCGAGATTGACATCAAACCGGCCGACCTCCTCATCGACACGTTCCGCAGCAGCGGTGCCGGCGGCCAGCACATGCAGAAGAACGACACGGCCTGCCGCATCACGCACAAACCCACCGGCATTGTCGTGTCCTGCCAGAACGAAAGGAGCCTGACCCAAAACAAGGAACAGGCACTCAAGGTGCTGCGGGGCAAACTGCACGCCATGGAGCAGGAGAAAATTGATCGGGAAAGGGCCAGGCTCAAGGGCGAAAACGTCCAAGCCGATTTCGGCACCCAGATTCGCAACTATGTCCTTCATCCTTACAACTTGGTCAAGGACCTCCGCACCCAGGTGGAGACCGGCAACACCGGAGCGGTGCTCGACGGGGATTTGGACAGGTTCATGGAAGAGTGGCTCAAGCACCAGATAGGGCTATAATCCGCGTTCCGGCGGAGGCCTTCGATGCTGCCCGGCGGAAGTCGCGGAGAGGTCGCATAGTCTGGTTGAGTGCGCGCGTCTCGAAAACGCGTAGGGTCCTGCCCTCGAGGGTTCAAATCCCTCCCTCTCCGCTCCCCCTTGCCACCGGGACGAGACGCGCGGCGCCCGCTTTCCTCTGCCGATGCCGGCCGTGACCATGTGGAAGTACCGGACGGGCCTGCTGCGCGACCCCGATGTCAGAGAGGAAGTCCTCCGTTTCCTGCGCTTCGCGCTCGTTGGCGGCTTGGGCACGATTACCGATGTGGGTGTTCTGAATCTCCTTCACAAGGCGGCGGGCCTTCCACTGTTCTGGGCAAATGCCGTCGGGTTTTACTGTGCGGTGGCCCAGAACTTCATGCTGCACCGGAAATTTACCTTTCCCAACCAGGAGCGGGATACCGCCGCCCGCCAGTTGGGTTTGTTCACGGCCATCAGCATGATTGGTTTGGGCCTGAGTCAACTGGTCCTGCTCGGCCTTCACCGGTTGACCCTGGACTACTGGGTCGCCCTGCTGGGAGACCCGGGTACGGGTTACGACGTCAGCTACAACGCCGCCAAGCTGATCAGCATTGCCGTGGTGTTGATTTGGAACTTTACCGGCAATCGGCTGTGGACATTCGCCACACCCGCGGCAGTCAGGGACGGTGCGCCCCATGCAAATCCTGATTGACTACACCCCTGCCGTACGCCAGCAGGCAGGGATTGGCCGCCTCACACGCGGCCTGGTCGCACACTTGCCCTGGGCCGAACCGGAGCATCGCATATGGCTTTGGTCCAACGGTCGCCCGCGGCCGGATCTGCGGCACGTCCACGGCAACCCGATCTGGTACTCGCCCTTGAGGGAACGGGACATGGTGCGGTTGTGGCACCGCGCCGGAAGTCCATGGCCTCGGGTCGAGTGGTGCACGCCGGTCAAGCCCCACATCTTTCACGCCACGGACTTTGTGCTGCCGCCTTCCGGAGCCCCGTGCCAAATCCTGACAGTTCACGATCTGTCGTTTCGAAGATTCCCGGACACGTTGCCGGCGTCCCTGACCCGATACCTGCATCAGGTGGTTCCGCGCAGCGTGCGGAGGGCCAATCATCTCATCGCCGACAGCCACAACACGGCGCGCGATCTTCAGGAATTCTGGTCGGTGCCGGCGCACCGGATTTCGGTGGTGCCCGGTGCCGTGGACCACTCCTTGTTCCGGCCTGTCAAGGAGCGCAGCGTGTTGGCATCCGTGCGCCGCAAGTACGGAATAGGCGGCAGGCCCTTCATTTTGGGAATATCCACCCTCCAACCGCGGAAAAATTTTGCCCGTCTCATCAAGGCCTTCCGGGGCCTTGCGGACAACCATCCGGAGCTGATCCTGGTCATCGGCGGAGGGCGCGGTTGGCGGTCGCAGGGCATTTTCGATGCCGTGGCCGAGACCGGCTTGGAGAACAAGGTCCTGTTCCCGGGGTTCGTGGCGGACTGTGACCTGCCTGCCCTGTACAGCGCCTCGGAATGCGTTGCCTATCCCTCCTTGTATGAAGGTTTTGGCCTACCCGTACTGGAAGCGATGGCCTGTGGTGCACCGTTATTGACCGGTCTCAACTCCAGTCTGGCGGAGGCCGGCGGGTCGGGCGCCTTGTATGTGGACGAACACGATGAACAAGCAATTGCCACCGGGCTGGAGCGCCTGTTGGAAGACAGTGCGCTGCGCCGGAAACTCCGGCGCAATGGCTTCAGACACGCGGCCTGCTTCACGTTTGAGCAAAGCGCCCGCAAACTGTGGCAGGCCTACCGCCGTGCCTGGTCCCAGGTCCGGACATAGGTCACCGAACAGCGTTTGCCTGCCTCGCCTGAAGGCTCAAGGGCAAGGGTTCAGCGGGCGGCACGCAAGTACTTGACATGGCCGTCCGCTTGTTGATGCCAGCCGCTGCGCTTCTGGTGGCCTGGGGTTACCTTTCAGTCTGGGTACCTCACCCGGTGGCGGGCCTCAAAGTGCTTGGTGTGGATCTGCTGACCTTCTGCAAGCTGTTCACCGGCGCGCAAATACCGTGGCCCTGGCAAAATCCCGCATTCTTTGTCCCGCCGCTGGTGATGGCCAGCCTGACCCTCAGCCAACTGGGCTGGTTCGCGGACGCGCCCGGCCATTGGCACCGTGCAGTCGTCTGGAGTGTGCGCCTGGCCTTGTGGATCGCGTCGTTGTATGTTGCATTGCAGATCCTGCCGCTGGACTGGAAACCTTCGAACCTTCTTTGGACATCCAATCTGCTGCAGACGGCCGGCTTTGCCGTCTGCACCGGATTTGCACTGTTGGCGCCGCTCACTTCGCCGACCTTGACGGCACTGGCCCGTTGGTGGCTGCCCCCCGCGGCGCTGGCCGCCGCGCCTGCCCATGGCGCGTTCCTGGTTGCCTACCTGCCTGAATTCGCAAGGTTGTACCGGCAGCCGTTGCAACCCGGTGCCGGCTTCTACGGCATGGCACTTGGGTTGACAGTACTATTCATTGCGGCGATTGCCAGCCGTCCGCGCATGGTCGACCATCCTGAATGGAGGAACCAACGATGAAGTTCGGGGCAATGAACAACCCGGTTGAACCCCTCGGGCCGCAAATTGAGCTGTTTGCCCACATGGGTTTCGACTTCCTCGACCTGACCGTGGAGGAACCGGCGGCGGGTCCCCACCGGGACGACTGGCCCCAACTGAAACAGATGTTGAACGACAGCGGACTTGGCGTTGTCGGTCACACCGGCCCCTATTTGCCGGTTGCCAACCCGTCCCGGCGAGTGCGGCAGGCAGCCTGGGAGGAACTCAGGTCCAGTGTCGACATCGCCTCGTTCATGGGCGCGCAGGTGTGCACCATGCACTTTCTGCACTGGGACAGTTTCGTGCCCTTTGAGGACGGTGTGGCGATGTATGTGGAGGGCCTGTCCGCCTTAACCACCTACGGCAGGGACAGGGGGGTGCGCATCGCGATTGAGAACAGTCCCCGCAACGAACACCAACTGAAGCCGTTGCGCGAAATCCTGCACCGGGTGCCGGGACTCGGCTTGCTGTACGACATCGGCCACGGAAATGTCCAAACCCAAAGACCGTTGACGGAAGACTACCTGTTCGACCTGGGGGACCGGTTGGTCCATGTCCACCTCAGCGACAACAACGGGCTGGAGGACAGCCACCTGCCCCCCGGCGCACCGAAATCGGGAGGCCTGAATATTCGGAAGGAATTCCGCAAGCTGCGAAACTTCAACTATGACGGTACCGTGACACTTGAGGTGTTTGGGCAGCGCATGTGGCTGGGAGCATCCCTGAATTATGTAAAACAAATCGTCGCCAACCTGCCTTGATCCACCGTCAACCGGTTCTCTCGTCGCGCGGCAGCATTCTCAAATAGAGGTCGCTAATCCAACCGTATCGCTGATCCACGGTGGCAACGGCGTGCCACCGGCGGCCTCCCTCGGAAACCGGCAAACCGTCGGATTCACTTGCGCTCGTGACCAGGGTGCCCGGGGGCAGCCATGCCATGGCCCCGCTGCTTTGATCGGGCCGTTCCCGCAACGCAACCAGCGCGCCTCCGGAACCCGCAATTTGCAGTGTGCGTCCTGCCGGAATGTGGGACTGGACGACATTGTCCAGCCGCGCGATACGTTGGTGTTCGTCGTCGGACAGCCGTGGAACAGGACACTCCGCCGTATCCTGCAAACCCATTGGCTCCGCCCAGGGGATGGGTCGGGCGGCTACGTCGTGCAACACCGCGGGGTCGCGCAGCACCTGCACTTCCGCCCCTCCGGCTGCGACGTGGTCGACCACAAAGCGCCGGTCGATGGACAAGGCCAGGATCGAGTCCCTGGGACGGGTCATGCCATCCTGGACGAGTTGGACAAGCTCGCCAACTGACAGGTCGGTCGCAAGCTCGTCCCTGAGGAGCGACAGTGCCAAGGGCAAAAGCTGCACGGCCGTCACCGGATCCAGCTGTTCCCTAAAGGCCCACAACAAGGCCCGTTGACGGGCTATGCGGCCGAAGTCGCTGCTGAAGCCGCGCAGGCGGGCGTACAGATAGGCCGTGTTGGCATCCATGTCGACGATGCCCGACGGGATCAACAGCCATTCCATGCGCTTGGTATTGACGTCCCAGACCCGCTCGTAGAACGGACAGTGCAACTCCATGCGCAGCGTGCCGATCAGCTCGAACAACGGCTCCATGCCGTGCATGTGGAACCGCACCCAGTGGTCCACCCGAACGCCCATGAGGTCGTCCAGGACATTGGCTATGTACACGGGTCCCATGCCCGGTCCCTGGAGCTCGCCCAGATAGTCCAACTGGTTGATGCGCAAGGCTCCATGGCCGGGCAACTGCACATGCAGGTCCCGCGGGATGGAAATGAGGACAATGTGGTCGGGTTGGACGGAAGCCAGAATTAGGGTGTCGGTGCGCCAGGGCCCGAAGTTTGCGGTTCGATCCGTGCCCAAGAACAGCACGTAACCCGCCGGTTCGACCGCCGGCGCGGCCAGTGGTTCCTCGTGTCCGGCATCTGCATCGAGACGAGGCGGAACGATCGGCAGATCCGGAAAGGGAGGCAGTCCCTGCAGGCACCCTGCACTTAGCCATGCGCCCACCACCAGGATTGCGATGCGCACCCGATGGGCGACCCCGGTCGCGCGCGGCCCACGGAGCGCTGGCCGATTCCGGTGCGATGCGTACGTGCAGATCATCCGGATTGGCAGGCGGTGGTCAGCGACAGACAGGTGCCGCCGCAGCCGCGCCCACGATTGGCTCGCCCATCCGGGTTCCCGGCTCGCGGTCGAGCGCCGCGCTGATGTCCGCGCGGATCACGTCCCACACCGGCAGCCACACCTGCATGCCCTGTTGCCAGCCGGTCTCCATGTGCCGGTGGGGGGACAGCGATACGATTTCGACCTGTGACGCATCCAGGTTGTACGCCAGCCGCGCCAGCTGGATCGCGTTGAGAAGTCCGATGTTGGTGTCGACGGTGTCATTCAAAGTGGTGTACAGGGACGGAATTTGGGACACGAGCTTGCGCACCTGAAAGCGGCTGCGCAGGGCCAGCAGGACCTGTTGCTGGCGGTCGACCCGGGACAAATCGCCTCCCTGCGCGCGGCTGCGCACGTAGGCCAGCGTCTGGGCACCATCAAAATGGTAGCGGCCCGGTTGGAGGTTGAGGTAGATATTCTCCGTCGGTTTGATGTCATACAAGGCGCAAGGCACGTCGATGTCAATCCCGCCCAGGCTGTCCACGAGGCGGACAAACCCTTCGAACCTGAGCTTCGCGTACAGATCGATCGGAATGCCGAATTGCTCGTCGATGACGCGGCCCAGCAGTTCGACCCCGCCGCCGGACCTCCATTGCTCGCCCCAGTAATCGAATGTGTTGATTTTGCTGGCCAGTTCCGGATCGGTCGATTCGACCCACATGTCCCGCGGAATGGAGACAATCACCACCTTCTGCAACTCCTTGTCGATCACCGCCACCATGATCACGTCGGTGCGCCAGGTGGGATCGCCGGGACGCTGATCGCTGCCAAGCACGAGGATGGTTTGAATTCCCTTGCCGGTTCGCACCAAGGGGGCCTGGGGTTCTTGAGGTTGCGGCACAGGACCTAGTCCGGCAGGTGTCGGCCTGGGTCCAACCGGTTCTTCCCGTGCGGGGATTTCGATTTCGGGCACTTCCAGAACCGCTGCCGGACCCCGTGCCGCATCCTGCCGACTGCTGGCCGGGTTCGGCGATTCGGCGAGGTCGGCTTCCTGGCCGGACGGTTCCCTCTGCTCAAAATACGGAATGCTGACCGAACCGGACGGCGTGCCGTCGTCCGGTTTGGGTTCGGGTGGTTGGTTGGGGATTTCAGCCTGGCCTTCGGAAGGCAGGACTACCGTGGGAATCCGGATTGCGGTCGGTGTGGCGGCCGCCGAGACCGCCTCCCCCAAACGGGGCACAGTTCCCCTGCCGGACGGCAACCACTGCGGTCGCCAGTCGGCGACACCTTCCAGCAAGCGCATGGGATTGAAAGCGGCAGCATCCAACTGTCCGGGCTCCGGTGCGAAGCGCACCAAACCGAAACAGAGTGCGACGGTACAAAAGACCGTCAAGGTCCGGATAAACAAAACACGCACAGGAGGTGGTGGCCCCCCTGAACCCATGGTCCGCAGGGAGCCGCGTGCAACGACGTGGCCGCATGGTACTTCGGCCTTGGACAGATACTACCTGAACTTCGGACATTCCTCTGTTTTGAGTTCGTTCCGGTTTTCCGTCAACATCAAACGCACATCTGTCCGGGACCGGTGCCAATGGTGCGGGCAATCCTGGTCACGCACGGGCCAACAACCATCGCCGGACCAAATCGAAGCACCGGTTGCCTATCCAGATCGCCGTGAGTTCATCCGTGCCGCCAAAGGCGAACCGGGCCCGGCGTTCGCCGTGCCGATCACCCAGCAACACCCTAGTGTGGCCTTTCCGGTTCTGGTAGACACCATGGTCGTCCCCGGTAGTTCCCAGCACCGTAAGGCGCAGGCTGTCGGGACAGGCGGCCGACAGCACCAGATCAATGGCTTCCAGGGCCTGCTCATACTCCGCTTCGGACGCGTCTGCTTGAGGCAGGAGCGTGGCGACGCGGGACCGTACTTCTTCGCCTAGAGACCTTTCGTCAAGCACCGCGTCGCCTTCGTGCGACCGCAGGCGCTCCGCAATGCGGCCTTGCGTGTTGAGTTCGAACGACGCGAGGGTTTGGTTGTGGGTTTCCAGCAATTCGACAATGTGTCTGGCAATGTCCAGGCCCTTGATGTCGCTGTAGATGTAATCCCCCAGACGCCTCCGAACCTGTTCTTCCATCTGGTCCAGGAGGCGGTCTGCCTCGTCCGCATCCCGGCCACGGGCCGTCAATCGAACGTCGGCCTGCCCGGTGTGCGCGGCCAGCCCCACCGTCGGATTCTCACCGGTCATCAGATCCCTGATTTCATTGTCGATTGCACTTTCGCCAATTCCGATGGTCCTCAGGGTCCGCACGTGAATGACTCCTGTTCCGCCCGTCCGTTCCGAAAGCCAGGGCAATACGCTGTCGGCCATCATGCGCTTCATTTCGCGCGGAACCCCCGGCAGGGCGAAGATCGTGCAGTTCCCTCTGGTAACCCGAAAGCCCGGAGCCGTTCCGACAGGATTGGGCACGATGGTCGCGGTGGCAGGAATCAGGGCCTGCTGTTGGTTGTTCGCCGTCATCCGCGTACCCCAGTTCGAGAATCGGGCCTGCAACGCCTCCACTGTTGCCTGGTCAAGAACCAGTTCGTCACCCACCGCCAAGGCAATGGCATCCCGGGTGATGTCGTCTGCCGTAGGCCCCAAGCCGCCGGTTACGATGACCACATCGCTCCGGCCAATACACCGTTGCAACACTTCGGTCACCCGGCCGATGTTGTCTCCGACAGTGCTTTTGTAGTACAGGTTGATGCCGACCGCGTTCAGCTGCTGGGCAATCCAGGACGCGTTGGTGTCAACCGTCTCACCCAACAGAATCTCGGTTCCGGTGGTGACGATTTCACCCTTGAGCCAGGCAGACGAGGTCATAACGAACAACTCCTTGACCACGCAATCGGGGTGGAGGGCGATCCAAAAAAAATGGTCCGAATACTCACCGGCAAAGCCGCGCCGGAGATCGGCCGAGGCAAATCAGCGCCTCAGCACAAGCTCGTTGCGCAACGAGCGAATTTTGCGGGCCTGGACATCCATGTCGTTCTCGCCGAGCTCCTTGGCCATCGTATCGAGCTTCTCAAGCAACGAATCGCTGATCAAGTCGCCGTGTCGCTCCATCGCCGCACGCGTTTCACCCACGGTACGGGCCGAGATTAGGGTGAAGAGGAACCGGTCCTCCTCGGACATGGCCTCCGCCTGGATATTAAGAGCAATGTCCCGGATTTCGAGCAGGCGGTTCACCACCTGCGGTGCCTGATTCTTCTGGGCTTGGGCCATCATGTTCATCAGGACATTGAAGAAGGGCCCGCGCAGCATGCGGCTCTGCCGGCGGAGTACCTCGGCGGGATCCTGGCTTTGCAGGGCGGCCGAAACGATGGCCACACAGGCTTGGTAGGCGTTCTGTTGCAGAGTCGCCACCTGCTGCTGGATCATCTTGATCTGGCCGTCGATTTGTTCCCGCATCCGGCCCAGACTCTCCTTGACCTGAGCATCGGTCTCCAATTCGATGAGGGTTGACAGTTCCAGCAAAAACTCGTAGTCGAACTGCTGCGGTACGGCCTGCACCAGAGCCAGGACCACGTCCTGACCGTCTCCGGCCGTCCACAGTTGGACCAGCCGTGCCGCCAACTCCTCCTTGTCCATGCCGGCCTGAAGTTGTTGCAGGATGTCCTGGAGCGTGTCCTGCTGCTGCTTGATTTCCAACCCGGCTTGCGTGTTGGCGGACAGCCAGGAAATGACCTGCTGCAACGGCGAGCCTGCGTGCTGCTCGGGTGCTTCCTGCGAGCCCAATTGCATGGCCAGCAGAAGGAACTCGCGATCGATCAGGGTGGGTTCCGACCGGGCGAGCTCAGCCAGGGCGGAAGTGTCGTCCGCGACACCCAGCATGCGCTGCAGCAACGACATGGCGGCCGCCCGGTGTTCCCGCATCTCACGGGTTACGCCCTGAAACTCCCACAGGGCGTCATGCAGGCGGTCCAGTGCCATGAACTGGCGCGGGGCCAGCATGTAGCCCTTGCGTTCCCCCGCGGGCACACGGGCAAGGAACGTCGATTGCAGGTTGCCGATTACAGCCTGCGGCGAGCTCGCGGCTCCGGTCTGTTCCGGCACGACCACTCCCAGAAACTCCTGCTGGGGCCAATGCACCATCACGGGAAACTGGGTCATCAGTTGATTGCCGCAGCTTCCGCATTGGGCGGTGTTGAGCTGACCCGACAGGAACATGGTGAGCAGGGTCGGATTCGCTCCATAGTCCTGGATCGGGAAGACCAGCGATGTCACCCCGGCACTGCACTGCGGACAATCCAACTGGACCTGGCTCGGGGGATAGCGAAGGCTCTTCAGGAACTGTTGAACCTGTTCCAAGCCGGCGGCCGCGCCTCTGTCGTCTGCCGAATCCTCCGTTGGCTGTCCGCCCGTTTCGGATGCCGGTACGTCGGCGGGGGGCGTGTCCGACGATAACGGCACCGGTTCCGGCGGGCGTGAACCGCCGCCGGGGACAATCAGTTGTTCCGGCCCTGCAGGCTCGCTGGGTTGTCCGGGAATGATGAGTCTGTCACTCATGTAGGGTTCCTGTACGGGCTTGGAATTCCTGAACGACGGCAGGCAATTCTGAAACGTGGTCGATGCAGGCGGCCGTCCCTGCCTCTAGAAACAACCCGAACTCCGATTCGGGTACGACGCTGACTGCGCCAATCCACAAGGCCTCGGATGGTTCCCGCGCGTCCCATCGTTCGTAGTTGAGAACCAGATCAAGATCGTCTCGCGTGTCGCCGGAGTACAGAATGGTCAATTCGCGGCCGCGCTGTGCAGGGAGGCGGGACCGCATGCGATCCACGCACCATGACACAACAGCCGGATCGGGTTTTTTCAGTATGTCACCACGGCACATGCAGTCAAAGTCGATGTAGTCGAGCAACGGCCCATTGTCCAGCACGGTCTGCAACTCGATCAAGGGCCGTCCGGTGGCGATGCCCATGGCATCGATCCCCAGATGCCGAAGGCTGTCCAGCAGGGACGCGGTCACCAAGGGGCGTTCGGCATGCCAGGTGCCCGGCAGGTTTGTGCCGTGGACCGGAGGGGTTTCCAGCACGCCTCCGATGCGTTCGCTGCCCCAATACACAAGGTCGAACCAGTACCGCAGCAGTTCGAATTCCAGGTTTGCGCCGAATCCGCGTTGCTCCTCAGCCCAGGCACGGCCCCTTCCGCGTGTCGCCGCGGCCGCCGCACCCAGATCCTTCCAACCGGCCAACAGCGCAACCAGAACGACATAGGTGAGATCCCAGTCGCTGTTCAATCCACCGGCCAACCTCATCGCCCGCAGATCGGATGCCCCAACCTGACCGGACAGGTCGTCGCGGCCCATGTGTTCCGCCAACAGGTCGATGGTCTGGACAATCGCGGGATCGTAGCTCCCGGTGGTGTCCCACAGAACACCATCGACATCGAAAATCAGACTGTCAACGCGCCGGGGAGGGGTGATGTCAGCAGCCAGCACTCGGGCCATGGGGGTTCCTTTGGCCTGGCGGTTTCAAGGCCTTGTGAGGTGCGCGCCGACTCGGCCGGCGCCAAGTGCCATGCGGTCTGGGCGCAAGACGCGCGTGCGCGCCTGAGTCAACCGTGGGCATAGCGCAAACCGACCTTCGGCGGCGACGCTAGTCGGTTCCACGAACGGATTTCGGTCTCCCCGTACAGAGACGAAGCAACATTAGGCATGTGGGATCCAATGACAAACAACGCGTCCACAACCAAGCACCAACGGCCGGCAATTCGCCGCAGCAAAATGTATCATATGGCCGATTGCGTCCGGCAAACCCGTACCGGAGCGTCCTCAACAGGCGCGTATCCCCACGAAATGCCGCGATGTATCAGCGACATGATGCCGGACTCCACAACGTGCTGAACCTGCGAGGCAAGACCGCTGTCGTCACCGGTGCCAGCAGCGGCTTCGGAGCGGCCACCGCGCGGGCGCTGGCCGCCCGTGGCGCGCGGGTGACCATGATGGCCCGCACAGCCAGCGCGCTGGAGCAACTTGCCGTGGAGATTGAGTCCGCGGGCGGATGTGTGCAGGCGATTCCGGTGGATGTCGCCGACACGGATGCCCTCGGTGCGGCATGCCAGAAAGCCGCCGACTCCTTGGGGCCGATCGAAATCCTGGTGAACAATGCCGGCACCAACGTCATTCCCCGCCGTTATGCCGACACCAGTCTTGACCAGTGGCGAACGGTCCTGGCCGTAAATCTGGACGCGGCGTTTCTGTTGACCAAACTGGTCATGCCGGGCATGCGTGAACTTGGACGCGGCAGCATCGTCAACGTCGCATCCCGGGCCGCGAACTACCCCAGCCTTTTGGCCGGCGTATCGTACAGTAGCAGCAAGTTGGGCATGGCAGCGCTCAACCGAATTGCCAACGAGGAAGGAAATCCCTTCGGCATCCGTGCAATCCTCGTCAACCCGGGAGTTGGCGCCACACCGATCCTGGATCGACGCCCCGATCCCCCTCCCCAGGCGATGCGGAACCGAATGCTGCAAGCCGAGGACGTGGCGAACACAATTGTGTTTGCGGTCTCGCTGCCTTACCGGGTATGCCTGGAAAACATAGATGTCTACCCCACCGATCCGGACGTACACTAGGCATTCGGATGACGAAGAGTCTGCCCGGTCTGCCGGGCCGAGAGAAATGGGGCTTTTGTCCAATAGTTGACAGTCGTACCCTTGTACCACAATTCATATGAAGGAAAGGATCCGACGGCGAATCTGATCCTCAACCATCGTATATAAGCCCCAGGAAAATGACAGCAATGGACAAGAGATTCCACATCTGGACGGTCGGCTGCCAGATGAACACGGCCGATTCCCAGCATGTGGCGGACGCGCTCACCGATCTTGGCTACACCGCGACCCGCGACCCGGATGAAGCAGAGGTAGTCGTCCTGAACACTTGTGTGGTTCGCCAAAGCGCAGAGGACAAGGCAGCGGGCAAACTCGGCGCGCTCAAGGGCTGGAAGTCGGGGCAGCCGGATCGGACCCTGGCCCTGATGGGCTGCATGGTGGGAGTCAATCCGTCCCCCGCCCTGATCGAACGGTTTCCCCACGTGGACGTGTTCATGCCGCCCAGCGAACCACTGCCTCTGGTCAACCATTTGCTGCAGGACACCATCAATCAGGACTCGGAAGCGCTGATCAGGGACCTGACCTCCGCGCGCCACACACTGCAGGACACCGACGAAACCCACATTGTCCCCGGCCGTACAGGCGGCGACAGCCTGCATCATGAAGGCGTGACCGCCTATGTGCCAGTGGTGTACGGGTGCAGCCATGCCTGCACCTTTTGCATCATCCCATTCCGGCGCGGTGTCGAACGCAGCCGGTCCTTGGAGGACATTCGAAGGGAAGTGGAACTCCGGGTGCGCCAGGGTGCCCGCGAAGTAACACTTTTGGGTCAGATCGTGGATCGGTACGGGTACGACCTGCGCGGACCCCTGGGCCACAGCGGGCAGGTTCCGGTGCATGGAGGCCTGTCGAATTCCAAGGTGCCGGACCTTGCCGACCTGCTGCGTGCGATCCACGACATTCCCGACCTGTGGCGTATCCGCTTCCTGACCAGCCATCCAACCTACCTGTCGGACCGCATCCTGGACACCGTACGCGCTCTGCCCAAGGTGTGCGAGCAAATCGAGGTACCGGCCCAGGCCGGCAACAACGACATCCTGCGCAACATGCGACGCGGCTATACGCAGGAGGAGTATCGCGACCTGATTGGACACATCCGAGCCAAACTGCCGGACTGCAGCATCCACACCGACATCATTGTGGGCTTCTGCGGGGAGACGGACAGTCAGTTTCGGGACACGGAGGCCCTGCTGCGCGATCTGCAACCGGAAAAGGCACACCTTGCCCGGTACAGTCCCCGGCCGGGCACGGTCAGCGATCGTCGGATGAAGGACGATGTTCCCGACTCCGTGAAGCGCGAGCGGCATGCCCGCCTGGACTCCCTGATGCGCGACATCTGCCTGCGCAAGAACCGCCGCCAGCTCGGCGATTCGGTGGAATTGCTGATTGAACGCCGCCACAAGGGCCGTTGGCTCGGGCGTACCCGCCAGAATCGGCTGGTATTCGTGGAACACGATCAGGACTTGACGGGCTGCATGGTGAACGCCCGGATCAGTTGGGCGGGGCCGTGGTCCATGCAGGGACGGCTGGAATCCATTCTGGACAGCCCGTCCGCCTGCTGATTGACGGGCTGCGCCTTCCGGGACCGCAGCTTCTGTCCGGGACCAAAACCGAGTTCCCCTGTGAGCAATTCCGCCCTTTCGATTCTGCTCCTGCAAATCGTTCTCGGCCTGGCCGGGTTGGTTGTGGCTGGGTACGGCCTGGTCTCCAGTGCCAGTGAGCTGGCCTCCCGCCTGGGCATGTCGCCAATCATGATTGGCCTGACGATTGTGGCTCTGGGCACCAGCCTGCCGGAATTGCTGGTGAGCATCCTCGACAATCTCAATCCCAACACCTCCGGAACGCTCGCCATCGGCAATGTGGTTGGCAGCAACATCGCCAACATCGGCCTGATTCTCGGACTGGGTTCGTTGATTGCAGCCCTCCCTATCCGACGTCGCCTGTTGACCCGGGAGTATCCTGCGATGCTTCTGGTTTCGGTGGTGCTGGTCGCGTTCTCGATCGACGGTACCGTGATGCCGTGGGAAGGGGCGATTCTGTTGGTGGGTTTGGCGATCTTCATTACGTACTCCATCGCCTTCGGTCGGGCGCATCCCGAAGCCGTCGAGTCCGCGGACGACTCGGACTTCTGGCAGCGGTTTGGGCGCTGGGGACTGACGGCCGTTCTGGTGGTGCTTGGCTTTTCACTGGTTGGCATGCCGCTCAGCGCCGACGCACTGGTCAATGGAGCCGGTGGCCTGGCACGTCTGTTCGGGATCAGCGAGTTGTTCATTGGACTGTCCATCGTCGCCATTGGCACCAGCCTGCCGGAACTGGCGACCACGCTCATCGCCATCCGCCAAGGGGAACGCGAAATCGCCGTCGGGAATCTCGTGGGCAGCAACATGCTCAATATCCTGGCCATCGTCGGCATCACGTCGGTGGTCAAACCCATGCCGGCACCGGTCTCCATGCTGGCGTTTGACTATCCGATCATGCTGCTGTCCAGCGCACTGCCATTTCTCGTAGTCTGGTGGACCGGATTCCAAGCCCGGCGTTCGGTGGGCATCCCCCTGGTCTGCCTGTACGCCGTCTTTTGCTGGAGCGTTGTCTTGAATGCCACGGGCCGTTGGCATTGGCCACCCGCAGGCCTGCCGTTGTTCGAGGCTGTGGCCAGGCTAACCGGCGGGATCTAGCGCACCAACGATCGTCCGGGATCAGCCTCGGCCCGGAATCGAAGCCTGGCGGCACCAGTTGGAGCGGTGTCGGTCTGCGACAACAGGCGACAATCGGGTCTGATAGGATCGAACATGCCGGCCCGAGGGCTAACGCCCGGGCGAATCACCGTCCCACCCACTTCCGGAAATTGATCCCCCATGCAACAGATTTCCCGACAGGAAGCACTCGACTACCACGAGGGCAAGCGTCCAGGCAAGCTCAAGATTGTCCCGACCAAACCCATGTCCACCCAGCGCGATCTGGCTCTGGCCTACTCCCCCGGTGTCGGCGAACCGGTCGATGAAATCGCACGCGATCCCAGCTTGGCGTACCGCTACACAGCCAAGGGCAACCTGGTGGGGGTAATCAGCAACGGGTCCGCCATCCTGGGCCTTGGCAACCGCGGCGGTTTGGCCTCCAAGCCAGTCATGGAGGGCAAGGCGGTGCTATTCAAGCGGTTCGCCGACATCGACGTGTTCGATTTGGAACTGGCCACCCAGGACGCCGATGAAGTGATCAACTTCATTGTCAATGTGGCCCCTACGTTCGGGGGCATCAATCTGGAGGACATCAAGGCCCCGGAGTGCTTC
>JAPPAJ010000253.1 GCA_026705565.1 Caldilineaceae bacterium
CGTGGCCACGGACATGGTGCACCTGGCGGCCCTGCTGGGTTTGGCCCGGGATGCCCTGCCCGGGTCAATGCACACCGTTCTGTACATGCACGAGAACCAGCTTACCTATCCCGGCCATCGCCGGCCCGACCGGTCCCTGCCGCTCGTCAACTGGCTGAGCCAGCTGGTCGCCGACCGCATCGTATTCAACTCCGCCTTTCACCGCGACGACTGGTTCACACACCTTCCCAACCTGCTGGCCAACGTTCCCGACCTGCCCGAGACGGCCTCCGTTCCTTCCCTGCAGGTCCGATCCGCCGTTCTGCCCATCGGACTGGACTTTCCGGCGGCAACGCCCTCCGCGGACCGGCAGGACGGTCCCTTGCACATCCTGTGGAACCACCGATGGGAGCAGGACAAGCGTCCGGACAGGTTCTGCGCCTTGCTGCATCGCCTGCATGACTCCGGCATTCCATTCAAGGTTTCGTTTGCCGGTGAGCCAGGCGCCCACACGCCTCCCGCCATGGTATCGGCCAGGGAGCGGCTTGGCGAGCACATTGACCACTGGGGATACCTGGACAGCCGCGCCGACTATTGGGAGCTGCTGTACCAGGCTGATCTGATAGTGAGCACCACCGATCACGAGTTCTTCGGCCTGAGTGTCCTGGAAGCACTCGGGGCCGGTGCCATGCCGTTGCTGCCGCATGGGTTCAGCTACCCGGAACTGATTCCGGAACGTTGGCATGCAACCTGTCTCTACCGGAACGCCGACGACCTGTATGACCGGGTCGGACAACTGGCGGAAACCAACACCCGCGCACCGGCAGCCCTGGTCCGGCACATCAGGCGCCGGTTCTCCTGGCCGTCGGTTGCGGGCGCCTACGACGAGTGGCTGGACAACCTCGGGCCCCCCGGCACATCGTGAATTCCGCACGCGGGTCCGGCATGGAACCGGTACTACAACGAGTCCGCCTTGTTCCGGGAACCACGCATGCCGTCGGATTCGTCGGTGGCTCCCCGTTCGGGGGCGACAGAAGCGACCAGCCGGGCCGTCCACGCCTTCAAGTCGGCGGCCGACGCTTCCACGCTTACATCCTGCGCTTCGGGACCTCTGCGGCCCGCAACTCTCCGAAATGCCACGACATCCCCCTTGCGCAGACGGCGGCCCTGCACAACCTCCGCACCTCTGCAGAACACGCGCCGGCCGTCCGACGCGCGCAGAAACCCGAATCGCCGACGCCGATTGAACCCCAGCACAAGGCCGCGCTCCCTTTCGGCCGCCGGTGCATGCCGCCGACACACATGGCACATGGCGGCCTGCGCGCGCGTCACGGACCGGTGGTCGCGGGCCTCGGTGAACGATGCACCGCAAACAGAACATGAACCGAGGGCCGGTGGGTTCACGGGACGACAGTGAATGGCATGGAGGTGGAGGCGTCTTTTGTGGACAACCGCCGCCAAGGCGGACACATTTTTGATAGCATAGATCGGCAACCGCAGCGATGTCACGGAACTGTCGGTTCCGTTGGACATTGTTCATGCTTGGATGGCGACGTAGCCAAGTGGTTTAAGGCAGAGGTCTGCAAAACCTCCATTCGCCGGTTCGAATCCGGCCGTCGCCTCTTGTTCTCCACCAGTGAATGCTGGTCAAGTCGATGCGGTGAGGGTGCTGACTGAACAGCACCCTCGGCATTTGGACCGTTCCTGGATCCAATCTGGACCAATCGGTTACGCAAACCGGACGCTGGTGATAGAATTGACGTATCGTTACTGTCGCAGCCGTGACCGGGCCACCGAAGTTTCGTTGTGGTGCCCGCGCTCCGCGTCCGGCAGCTAGGCTCTTCGCACCCTCCCTTCATGAACGCCATCTTCAAGCGTCGTCATGTAGCCATTCGCATAGTGGCGTCGCTGGTGCTGCTGGCGATTTCGTTCATGCTGGTGACGTTTTCGGCGATCAACGCGCAGGACGAGTCGCGCATTCTGCCCGAGGCGGGAACCTCCTATGTGATTCAGCCAGGCGACACCATGGCGCGCGTGGCTGCCCACGCCTACAACAACGGCGAGTTGTACCAGGCACTGTGCGATTTCAATGAGATAGAGGACTGTAACAACATCAGCGTCGGCATCACGATCGACATCCCGACACTGGAAGCATTGGCCGATGCCCTGGACATCCCGCTGCCGACCGTCACGCCCACGCCCACGCCCACCCCGACGCCAACACCTGCACCGGATCCGGCTTCCCAACTGCCGGCCGATCTGCAGGATCAACTGATTACCATCGCCGCCGGCGACACCCTCGCCGATTTGGCCGCCGCCAACTACAATAACGCCACGGTGGCCGGGCGCCTCTGCGCCTATAACATGCTGCCCGACTGTTCCGAGCTCGAACCGGGCATCCGCATTTTCATCCCGCCCATGGAGCAACTGCTGTTCGGTACGCCCCAGCAGTACCTGCCCCCCGCCCAGGACTCGATGACCGCAGCGGACCAGACGGACCAGACCGGCACGGTGGCGGAACCCGAAGCGGTGGCCCCCGCGGACAGTCCAACAACGGATGCCGATCCCGAACCGGCGGCCCCGGCGGCAGACAGCGAAGACACAACTGTCGAGGGCACCACCGGGACACCGCCGGACGCACCGACGCCCGAGGCAACCCCGACCCCGGTGCCACCAACCCCCACACCTCTGCCACCCGTCATTGTCGATCCCGAATCGCTCACGATCGCGGAGTACATCGATCAGGATTTCCGACTGGAAATCTACGCCTACGCGCTAACCCTGAGCCCGGTCCTGGCAACGTTGGGGCAGGATGGACCCTATACGCTGCTGGCGCCAAGCGACGCGGCCTGGGTTGCCGCCGACACTGCCACGATCAAGTCCATATTCAGTTCGCTGGACGCGTTGGCCGCCTTCAACCGGTCCCATGTGCTCAGCGGCGAGCTGAGTCTGTCCGAATTGGCGGATGCAGGGACGGTAACGTCCATCAGCGGCCGGGTGTGGACGGTCACCCAAACCGACCAGGGACGGACACTGATTGGCAACGCCAGGGTGGTTGCCACGGTGTCCACACCAAGGAACGGGACCATCCATATTCTGGACACGCTCCTTCGCTAACCCGTCCCAACGACACTCGGGACCGGAGCCTGCCCAACCTCGGCCCCGGCGGACAGGCCCCAGTCCGGCACCGGCCGTTGTCCCCGCCCCCACGCCGTCTCCACACACAACAATCCACGCCATGGACCCTGTAGCCGAAACGATTTCGGTTTTCGGCGCCACTGGTCCGCTGGCTGCCAAGCTACAGGACTTCACAGCCCGCATGCCGCAGGTCCGCATGGCGGCGGAGGTTGCACGGACCATCTGCGAGGGCGGCATTTCGGTAATCGAAGCGCCCACCGGTGTGGGCAAGTCCTTTGCCTATCTCGTGCCGGCAATCCTGAGTGGCCGCAAGGTGGTGGTGTCCACCGCGTACCGCACCCTCCAGGATCAGCTGATGGACAAGGACATACCGTTCCTGCTGGACGCCTTGAACCTGGACACGTCGGTCGAAGTGGCCAAGGGCCGCAGCAACTATGTGTGCCACTACAAATGGCACATGTTCCGCGACCAGGATGCCCTGTTGGAACCGGTGGCCAACGAGGACGCACAGGCCTTTGACGAAATCGAGCTGAGGCTGTCCGATCGTACGTTTACGGGGGATGTCGCCTACCTGGAACACCGGCCATCCGGCCCGGCCCTGCGCGACATTGTCTCGCTGCCGGTGGACTGTCTTGGGTATGCCTGCACGTACGCCCAGGAACCATGCTACGTCGATTCCATGCGCCGGAGAGCCCAGGCGGCCGATCTGGTGATTACGAACCATGATCTCCTCCTCTACAGCCTCAAGGAATCCGTTGCCACCGGCCTGCACGAACTGGTACCCGAAGCCGATGTCTACATCCTGGACGAGGCCCATCACCTGGAGGACATTGCCACGCGGGTGCTGGCCGCCGAATTGACCGTCGGCGAGATTTCCTCACTGTTGAACTCCCGCATGTTCCGCCGAACCTACCAGCGGCTCGGAGACCAGCGGAGACGGCTGGAGGACACCTGTGGGTTGCTGCTCCGCGAGGCGGGGGTCGCCGCCGACGGCGACGGTGTCGTGCACGGCCCCCTGGAACAGGCGTTGAACCTGGCCGAAGAACTCGAAGCCGCCGCACAGGCACTGACAGACAAGAGCCCCGTGTCGGAGGCCGCGCACGACTCCCAACGGGAGGAATCGGCCCGCAAGGACATGGCCGTCGCGGCCCTGGAACTGCTGGCCAAGACCGCGAGGGACATGGTGGAACCCGATCCGCTGTATGTTCGCTACGTCACCGGCGACCGGCAGCAGGCGAAGCGTCAGGCCGCCCTTGTCCGGGCACCGCTGGATCCTGCGTCGGCACTGGACGAACTGCTGTTCGCGTTGGGCAAGACCATCGTCTGCACCAGTGCCACACTGACCGTCGACCAGTCTTTCGACAACTTCCGTTTGCGCACCGGACTGCTCGAACACCCGGTGGCGGAGATGCAACTGCCCCACGTCTTCGACTACCGCAGCCAGGCCCTGCTGTTTCTGCCCAAGGTGGATGCATTCGATTTTCGACAGCGGGATCCTTGGTACGACAGCATCAAGCGCATCATCTCCGCGTTGGTCGACATCACCGACGGCGACACGCTCTGCCTGTTCACCAGCTATGCCGCGCTGCGCGAAGTGCATGACGAGCTCCGGGACAAGGCGCGGCACGGAACCTGGCAGGTGCGCTCCCAGGAGGACGGGAATCCCGGGGAGCTGATCCAGTGGCTGCGGGAAACGCCGCACAGCGTGCTGTGCGCAACCCGCAGCTTCTGGGAGGGTATCGACATACCGGGCGATGCCGTAGTGTCCGTCATCATCGACAAGCTTCCCTTCGTGCCTCCCAACGACCCCGTGTACAAGTACCGCACCGAGCTGTTAAACGACCGGTACGGCGAAGGCAACGAATGGTGGGCCTGGAACAACTACGCCCTGCCGGCGGTGAGCCTGTCCCTGAAGCAGGGCTTCGGACGCTTGATCAGGCGCACTTCGGATCGGGGGGTTGTCACCATCCTGGACTCGCGCCTGACCACCAAGGGCTACCGCTTTCGCATATTGAAAGACCTGCCGCCAGCCCGGACCGTGCGCTATGTCAACCAGGTCCGGGCGTTTTTCGAATAGGTTAGTCTCAAGATCATTGCACCCGGCGATGCAACGGCAGCCAAAGGCAAGAAAACTTTCGGCAAACCCTATCGGCACCGCTCACGTTGGTTCAGGTTCGGGTCGTCGCAGACCATGCCATCGAGGAAGCCAGTGCGGTGCAATCGTCCGAGTTCCCATCATCATCGTCCCCCAATGACGCACCAGCCACCATCACCAGAAGACCGGCCGCTGCCGGACCCCGAAGGCGAAGGAAACTTGTCCCATGTACCGGAATCCGACGGTCCGGAGCAGGAGCAGGAGCATCGGCATCTGCAAGCCGAGTTGCAACGCGACCTGCTGCCCACGCCGGCCGATCTGCGCGAACTGAATGACATTCTGCCGGGAGCCGCGGATCGGATCCTGGCCTTGGCCGAAGAACGGGTGCGCCAGGCGGGCCGCGCACAGGACCAAAACCACACGGAGGCCATAGCACTCCTGCAATCCCGGCAACAGCTTGTGCGGCGCGTCCAGTGGATGGCCTTCGTGGTCGCGTTGTTGCTTGTCATTGTCTTGTTGATCCTTGCCACGGTGGGTCTCTTGGAATCGACCACGAGTTGGGGCATTGCCGTAGCCCTTGGCATCTTGGCTGCGGTGGTGGGTCGATTTCTTTGGAACTTTGGCAAGCGCTACGCTCGATCGCATCGCAGTGAGGAGCGCCAAACCGACGCGACGCAATTCCCATAGGCTTCAACTTTGATGGCGCAACCGTGTTGAATGTCATGCCGCGCTGGCCGCTGGCACAGGGTCCTCACTCCCAGGGACTGGCCGCTGATCCCGCGCTGGCTGATAACCCTTGGTGGCGGGACTGGTCCGGTCGCGGGCGAGTCGGAGACCGGGAACGCGCAGCTGCGTGAAGACGCGTCCAAAGAAATCGTGCCAGGGAATGTGTGTAAGGGGGCTGATTGGCATTTGCACAGAAACTTCCGTTGGTCGACATGGAATGTGTGGCCAAGACACACCGAACCAATCCATGCCGGACAAGCCACGGGGGCAAACCGGCTGCCGGACCGGAATGCCGCGGCTTCAGACCGCGGCCCGTTACACGGAGTCGAACGGACTGCGCGTCGGTAGCCAGGCATCAGTCCGGAAGTACCTGTAGGTTGGCTCATCCGCTGCAACCATGGAGGATGCGATGCTTGTTCCGGAAGACGTTTCGACCCGTTTGAACTCCGGTTCTCAGCGGCCGCCCAACTGGGTCCAGGACGCAGTCTTTTACCAGATTTTCCCCGACCGGTTCCACCGCAGCGAGGGCAGTCTGGCCCGGAAGGAGCACGCCTTTCAACCTTGGGGCTCGCCACCTTCACGCACGGGCTTCCAGGGCGGCGACCTGGACGGCATCCGCGAGAAGCTGGACTATCTCCAGGAGCTGGGTGTCACCGCCCTGTACCTGAACCCCATCTTCGCCTCCGCCGCCAACCACCGGTACCACACATATGACTACTACGCGGTCGATCCCTTGCTGGGCGGCAACGATGCCCTGCGACGCCTCCTGAACGATGTCCATGCCCGGGGCATGCGGCTGATCCTGGACGGCGTCTTCAACCATGTGGGAAGGGGATTCTGGGCATTTCACCACGTTTGTGAATCCTTGGACCAGTCCCCGTACCGCGACTGGTTCCAGATCCGCGGGTATCCCCTGCGCCCCTACACCACGCCCGAGGCCGGGAACTGCAACTACGAGGCATGGTGGGGATTGCCGGAACTGCCCAAGCTGAACGTGGACAATCCGGTTGTTCAGGACTACCTGCTGGATGTGGCCCGTCACTGGATTGACTTTGGCATTGACGGCTGGCGGTTGGACGTGCCGGAAGAGATCGGCATCCCAGGGTTTTGGGAACGGTTCCGCACGGTGGTCAAGGGCACCTCGAACGACGCATACATCGTGGGGGAACTGTGGGGCACGGGACGCGGATGGCTGGATGGCGACCGCTGCGACGGGATCACCAACTACGAACTGGGCCGTCTGGCGCTGGGGTTTTTCGCCCGGGATGCCCTGCCGGCCGAGGGCATCTCGATTTCCGGATATGCAGTGCCGGGTTTGGAGGCGGCGGCCTTTGCCGGACGCGTGGAAAAAATGCTGAAGACCCACATCTGGGAATACGCGCTGGCCAGCCTCAACTACCTCGACAGCCACGACATGCCCCGCATCCACCATCTGGTCGGCGGCGATGCCGGCGCGGTGCGGCTGATGCTGGCCTTCCAGATGACCATGCCCGGCGCCCCGATCATCTACTACGGCACCGAAGTGGGCCTGACCGGTGCCGGAGACCCGGAGTGCCGCAAGGCGTTTCCCTGGCACCGTCCCGAAACCTGGGATCACAACCTCTTGTCGCATGTCCGGTGGCTGACACAACTGCGCCGCGAACATGAGGTTTTACGACGCGGATACTGTATCCAGCTGCACGCACGGGACGCCGTGTTCGCATTCAAGCGGACGTGGCACGGGCGGATCGCGCTCGTTGTATTCAATGCCGGCCGCAGCGACACCCGCGTTCAACTGACCAACGTCGGCGGCACCGTCGACCATTTCGCCCTCACGGATGCCCGGGACGGTTCGGCCCTGCGCTGCATCGACGGACGGTTCGAGTCGGTGCATGTGCCGGCCCGGGATGTGCGTATCTTTACCGGCCGCGAGGACCGACCGCCAAGCGCCTGACCCAATTCACCATCCTGCCCGCAGGGTTGGTCGGAAACCGGCGGCCGGCCGGCGAATCCAGTGATATATTTAGTGTTTCGTCATTGCAGGATCGGCCGGCCGCACCGTTTTCAGGTTCGCATCACAGGCGTATCGGCAAGATCCCGCAATGGCTGCCACGCAATCCCCTCAGGCACCATGAAGCACTTTACGGACATTTCCTGTCTGTCCCAACAGAAGTTCAAAGGGCTTCTGCGGCTGGCCCGCAACCTCCAGGACGAGTGGGTCCGCGAAGGACGCAACGAGCCGGTGCTGGACGGACGTAGCCTGGCCATGGTGTTCATGAAGGCCAGCCTGCGAACGCGCGTGTCCTTTGAAGTTGGCATGCGCCATCTGGGCGGCGGGGCGCTCTACCTGAGTCCTGCGGAAGTCGGCTTGGGCGAGCGCGAGACCGCGGCGGATGTCGCGCGGGTCCTCTCGGGCATGGCGGACGGAATCATGGCGCGGGTGTTCGAACACGAGGCGGTCGACGATCTGGCACGCCATGCATCGGTACCGGTCATCAACGGGCTCAGCGACCGCTCCCATCCGTGTCAGGCCCTGGCCGACATCTACACGATCGAGCAGATTGCCGGCGACTGCCATGGACTGACCATTGCCTTCGTGGGGGACGGCGACAACAATACGGCCCGCAGCTTGATCGAGGCCGCCGGCCTGGCCAACATGGAGATTCGGGTGATTGCACCCCGGGGCTACCAGCCTCGTCCCGAGGCATGGGACAGCGCATGCGAACCTGATCTCGTCACGGATTCGCTGGATGCGGTTGAAGGCGTCGATGTCCTGTACACCGATGTATGGACCAGCATGGGCCAGGAAGCCGAATCCGCGCAGCGCACGGCGGACCTGCACGACTACCAGGTAAACACCGACCTGTTGGACCGGACCGGCAACCCGGACGTGGTTGTGATGCACTGCCTCCCCGCACACCGGAACGAAGAGATCACCGACTCGGTGATGGACGGCCGCCACAGCCGGGTCTTTCAGCAGGCTCACAATCGCCTGCATGCGCAAAAGGCGCTGTTGGCCCACCTTCTGGGCCAGGTGCCGTTGCCGGACTAGCCTTCATGGAGCGACTGGAGTTCCTGTTCCAACTCATCCGTGAGGACTCCGCAGCGGGCAACGTGGTTGCCCACCTCCCGCGGCTGCTGGAACCGCTCAACCTGCTTGATGTGGCGGCCCTGTGCGCGTTCCTGTACATCCTGCTGAGCCAGCTGGCGCGCTCGCCGTTGCGCAGGCTCCTCAACGGCCTGTTGTTTCTCCTGGTGCTGTTTTCCGCCGTCACCGCGTTCGAGGGACTGACCGCCCTCAACCTCATCATCCGCAACAGCTACCTTGTCGTCCTGGTCTCGATCCCCATCATCTTCCAGTCCGAAATCCGCAACATGCTGTCCCAGGCCGGACGCGGAGTCGGCTTCTGGGATCGCATCCGACAGGCCGGCAGCCAGGGACACCTCGACGAACAGTGGATACAGGAGATTGCGGAGAGTGTCCGCTATCTGCACCGCAACCGTCTGGGAGCCCTGATCGTGCTGACCGGCCGGGACCTGTTGGCCAACACGGCCAGCGATGGCATCCGCCTCGACGCAGTTCTCTCCCGGCAGCTGCTCAACTCCGTCTTCGAGAAGCAGTCCAGTCTGCACGACGGCGCGGTGATCATTGCGCAGGGCCGAATTCAACGGGCCAACGTCCTCTTCTCCATCGGTGATCAGGCGGGCCGTACGCTGAGCGCCCGCGCGGAGACGGGCACCCGCCACCTGGCGGCACAGAACATCACTGCCCACAACGACGCGCTGTGCTTGGTCGTGTCCGAAGAGACGGGCGGGATAGCCTATTCGATTGACGGCCAGCTCACGGAGACATCGCCGGAGAATGTCCTGTCCGTACTGCACGAATTTGGCGCACTGCGGTTCCTGAGTGAGCGGGGCATCCGGCCCGGACCTGCTCCGGCAGTGGAGGCCCGGCCTTGAGACCGATTGCGTCCCGGTGGGTCCTGCGGCTGCTCCGGATGCTGGTGGCCCTGCTGGCTTCCGTGTTCGTCTGGCTGATCATCATCAGTCAGCAGGATCCGATGATCGTGCGCACCATCGCCAACGTGCCGGTGCCCTGCCCGAACCTGCAGGACACCGACCTGCAGTGTGCCAATGTGAATGCCACACTCACGGTCCGCGTGCGTTCCCCGCAAAGCCGCTGGGCCAATCTGCAACCTCCCTATGTCCAGTACCTGGAGGTTCAACTGCGGCCCGCGGACGAGGAACTCGAACTGACCAGCGGCGTTCCCCGCTTCCTCTGCGATGCCGCGTCCCTCGAACCGAGTCTCCAGGTACTCTCAGTGCGGGCCTCGTCTGCGCCGGCCGGCGCGGCCTGCGCCGTGGACATCGCGCTGCAATCCTCTCCCGAAGTGTTGGCCGAGGCTCTGGCCCTGCAGGAGCAAAGTGCGCTCCTCCCGGTAACCTTGGTCCGGGTGGGGGACCTGCCGGATGGCTATGTGCTGGAAGGGACGACACTTAACACTACCCATACGTTGATCACCGGACCACAGGAGAACCTGACGCGACTGGACCGTGCGGTAGCCTATCTGCCGTTCTATTCCACGGCCTTCACCACCAACGCAGGGTCGTTCGAATTGCCCTTGTCGGTGCAGGCTGTGGATAGAGCCGGCAACGCGCTGACGGCGCTGACCGCCGATCCGGGCATTGTGTTGGCAACGGTGCACTATTCGTCCCTGCCCAATACCCGACGCGTACGGGTAGTCCTGGAGCCGCCGGCGACCGTACCCAGCGGCTACAGTCTGGCGGAGGTGCGTACCGACCCGGAATTTTTGCTGCTGCACGGTCCGCGGGACGTGTTGGATTCCGTGCCGGACCCGCTGCCGCTGCATCCGGAGGAACCCGTCAAACCCGTCACGCGCACCACCACGGTGGTCGCATCCGTGGCCGTGCCGGAGGGTGCCACCACCGCCACCACGGAAGTCGCCTTCGTGATTGAAGTGGATCACGTCATCCTCGACAATACGCAAAAGGCCCGGGCAGCCTGTCAGATGGAACATCCGGACCTGGTCTACGAATTCACGCCCTTGTTCATGCACCTGCGCGGTCCGTTTGAAGCCTTCGAACAGCTGTACGCCATGGAAGCCGCGGGCGAATTTGCCTGGCTGGCCCTCTTCGACTGCCCGGCCGAACAGGGCACATGGGAACTTGCCCCTGTCCGGTTTGTCTTTGCGGATCCGGCCGTTGAGTCGTCCAGCCTCATCACGCTGGTGAGCCACGATCCCGCCCAGGCGGAGGTCGTCGCGACTCTGAAGTCCGCCTTGGTTCCGTCCTCCTGAATCCCCTGAACCACCTGCAGCATGTCGCCCGCACTCGTAGCCCTGGTGGGCCGCCCCAACGTGGGCAAGTCCACGCTGTTCAATCGACTGACCGGTGTCCGCACGGCGATTGTGGAGGATCTGCCGGGAACCACCCGCGACCGCCTGTACGGCACAGCGGAATGGCAGGGACAGCGATTCGCATTGGTCGATACAGGAGGCCTGCGCTTCCGCGATCCCGGTGCATCCACGGCCCGTTCGCGTTCCGCCAACTCGTCCGAGGAGTTCTCCCTGTCGATCCTGGAACAGGCCACCGTGGCCCTGGACGAGGCGGATGCCGTCATCCTGCTGACCGATGTCAAGGACGGGGTAGTGGCCGAGGACATGGATGTGGCCGCGTTTCTGCGCCAGCACGACAAGCCGGTGGTGTTGGCGGTCAACAAGGCCGAGACCGATGCCCGCGTTCTGGATGCCACCGAGTTCTGGCAGCTGGGCTTGGGTGAACCGATGGCCATCTCCGCCCTGCACGGCGACGGCGTGGCGGAACTTCTCGACAGCCTGCTGTCCAACCTGATCGGCACACCGGCCGAGGACGGGGAGGACGATTCGGTTCGCATTGCCTTGGTGGGGCGGCCGAACGTCGGCAAGAGCAGCCTGCTCAACGCCCTGATTGGTGAAGAACGGGCCATTACCAGCGAGGTACCGGGCACCACGCGCGACCCTGTCGACTCCCGCCTCACCTGGCATGGCCAGGACGTGACGCTGGTCGACACCGCCGGAATTCGTCGACGGGGCCGCATCGAACGCGGCATTGAACAATACAGTGTGTTGCGTAGTGCCAGAGCCATCGACCGGGCCGATGTCGCCCTGCTGTTGCTGGACACCACCGAGGGGGTTACGGCACAGGATGCACACGTGGCCGGCATGATTGAGGAATGCAAAACCGGGGTGGTCCTGCTCGCCAACAAGTGGGATGCGGTGACCAAGGACGAGCGCACCATCCTGGAATACGAAAAGAAGATCCGATCGGAACTGCAGTTTCTGCCCTACGCGCCGCTGCTCTTCATATCAGCCTTGGACCGGCAGCGGCTGCACCGCATCCTGCCCACGGCCCTGGAGGTGCACGCGGCAAGGACGCAAAGGATTGGCACCGGCCCTTTCAACCAACTGATCCAGCAGGCGTACTTCCAGGGAGCCACGCCGTCGCGCAACGGCCAGCCGCTCAGGATCTACTATGGCACCCAGGTGGCCGTGGCGCCGCCAACGTTTGTGCTCTTCGTGAACAACAGCAAGCTGGTGCACTTTACCTATGCGCGCTACATCGAGAACGCGATCCGCGAGCAGCACCCCTTCATTGGTACGCCGATCCGCGTCGAATTCCGCACGCGTTCCTGAACCGCAGCCTCCCTGCCGCCATGAAGAAACTCCTTGAACGATGGCAGGTTCGCCGCTCCGAGCTGCTGCTCGGGATTCTGATCCTGGGTTGCTTCGGCTACGGAGGACACCTGGGATGGGGGTACTTCTCCCATGCCGTGTACGGACCACCGCCCTTCGACGGCGAACGGGCCTTGGCACACGTGCAGGCCCAGGTCGACCTGGGGCCGCGCCCGACGGGCTCCCTCGCCAACCGCCGCACCAGGGTCTTGATCAGACAGCACCTGGAAGCCCTGGGCTGGCAGGTGTACGCCCACCCATTTGCATTGCCAAACGGTGATCGCGGCGAAAACCTGCTCGCCTGGAAGGGCTCTGGACCCGATCTGCTGCTGGGCGCCCACTTCGATACCCGCTTGTTTGCGGATGAAGATCCGGATCCGGACCTCAGGACGCGCCCGGTAGTTGGAGCCAATGACGGAGCATCGGGTGTGGCGGTGCTGATGGAACTGGCGCGGGCTCTGGAGACCGAAAAGACGGGCCACCGGATTTGCCTAGCCTTCTTTGACGCCGAGGACAACGGCAACATCCCCGGCTGGCACTGGATCCTGGGATCCTCGGCGTTCGCGGCGGACCTCGATCTGTTGCCGGCCTGCAATGACCCTACGGCGGTTGTCATCGTGGACATGGTTGGAGACAGCCGTCAGGAACTGCCCCTTGAGCGCACCAGTACCCCGGAGCTGCAGGCTGCCATTTGGCAACAGGCGGCCAACCTGGGTCTGGACGCCTGGTTCCAGCCGGTACAGGGCTACTCCATCCTCGACGACCACCACCCATTCCTGAACGCCGGGATTCCGGCGGTGGACATCATCGACTTCGACTACCCGTGGTGGCATACCGTCGGCGACACGATGGACAAGATCAGTGCGGATAGCCTCTGGCGCGTCGGAACCGTCCTGGAAACCTGGCTGGAGTCGGGTGCCGCATGGCGGTGAACTTGTCACTTTCCGGTATGGCTGTCCCGTGCCAACGAAGGCCGCGACATCCTTGAGGCCTTGCTGCATCTTCCGACCGACAGCGTCCACCTAACCTATACTGACTTGCCAACCGTCGAGTGTTGGCCTGCGCTGTGACAGCCAATCCGATCTCCCGCCCTCTCAATCTCCCTTTAGGATCCCCGTCCCATGAATCCCATCCTGCTGGAAGTCGGCAATTTTTCCCTGCACTGGTACGGGCTGCTGATTGTCGGAGGCGCCACGCTAAGCGCGTTTTCAAGCACCCTGTGGGCCAAGCGTTCGGGTGGGGATCCAGACCACATCTGGAACCTGCTGGCCTGGTGCCTGATTGCCGGCATCCTGGGCGCGCGGGTCTACCACGTGCTCAGTTCGCCGGCGGACGGCGGCGGCTGGTCCCACTACCGCGAAAACCCAATGGACATCATCAACTTCTGGTCCGGGGGCTTCAGGGGGCTGGGCATCTACGGCGGACTGATTGGCGGGGTTCTGGCCGTCATCGTCTATGCCTGGATCTCGAAAATCAACGTGCTGCAGTACCTGGACTACATCGCGGTCAATGTTCCGCTGGCCCAAGCCGTCGGACGGTTCGGGAACTTCGTCAACCAGGAGCTGTACGGGCCGGCCACAGACCTGCCCTGGGCGTTCCACATCAACCCGGACTACCCCTGCCAGGTGCCGGAGGGCGCCTTGGGGGTGTGCTCCGACCCGAACATCACACAGCAGGCCATCGACTGGTACGCCACGAACGGATTCCATCCCACCTTCTTCTACGAGATGCTTTGGAACCTGATGGCCGTGCTTGTCATCAACCTGCTGTTCCTGCGCTTCGGCCAGCGACTGCGCTTCGGAGACGGGGTCCTGATGCTGTTCTTCTTCTACCCGGTGGGCCGCTTCCTGGTCGAGTTCCTGCGTCCCGATGCCTGGATGATTGGCAGTTCCCTGGCAGCCGCCCAATGGTTCGCGCTGATTTCGGTGGTGGTCACGGTGGCCGCCTTCCTGTACCGGCATGTGGATTGGCCCGGATATCCCGAGGCCAAGGACTCGTGGGTCGGCATGAGCGATCCGAAGGCGGTGGCTGCATCTTCATAGGGTGGCAATTCCCGGCCCAGCCGACCCTGGGCGCGCGGCTTCCGGTCGGCATCGTGCGAGCGGCGGCGGACACGAACCCTTGTCGTTCAGGCAATCAGCTCGACGTGGCTGTCCAGCACTTCGACATCCAACCGGGCATCCAGAACCCAGTTGAGAACAGCCTGCAACTGGCTGTGGACATGGCTGTCGTTGGTGCTCACGACCACCACGGAGATCTCCGCACGAGTCAGCACATCCTGGGCATCCGATTCGCAGACCGAGGCGTTGAACTTGGTCCGGATGCGTCGGACGACGGGAGCGATGCGGCTGCGCTTCTCCTTGAGAGAGGCAGTGCCCTCCAGATAGAGTTCGAGCGTCAGCAAGCCAACCGACACGGTTTCCTCGTCATCCGTTTTGCGTCCATCGCCAAAGCAATGCAGTTCACCCGAAGAGTACGGCCAAGGCTCGACGTACAACTCACCGCAGATTGAGCCAATCGCCGGCCGCATAACGAACCCTCGCCAGCCGGGCCGCAGCCTCCAGTTCCGCCGGCCGGCTGCCGTCTTCGGTCCAGTCCACCTGGGCATGATTGCCGAACCCACAGGCAAACGCGCGCGCCAAGGGTTGCCAATCCGGCAATTCGCCTTCGACGCCCGGCTTGTCCACCTCACGCGCCAAGGTAGTTGCCGTTGCCCTCAGACTGTTGCGCAGCCGCTCCCGGCCACCGGTATCCAGGCACAACACTTCGGCCAGGGCAGCCGGATCCCCGTCCAATGGCAGGCTGCCATGCTGCAGGACGTAACCGTGTCGCCGGCATTGGGCACTACCCACCAGCTTGCGGCCTGCGACAGCCAGCTCCCACGAACCGACCTGCTCGAGACAGGCAGCCGACACAGCCGCCATCCTGCGCGCACGGGCCTTCAACGGATCCGCGTTGACACCCAGAGTCGCGAGGGCGGCCCGCAAGGATCCGGCCAGGGCACGGTAGGAATCCAGAATGCCCAGCTGTGCGACGGGGTGTGCCAGAGGCAACAGAAGCGCGTAGGTAAGTTCGTTCCCGTGCAGGAGCGCCCGGCCGCCGCTGAGCCGACGGACCCAGTCCAAGCCCCCAAGGTCAAGTCGCTCCAAGTCCAAGTCGGCAACGGACTGAAACCGGCCGATGCTGACCGCGGCCGGAGACCACCGATACAGGCGCAGGGTCGGCGGTGCGCAACCGGAGGCCACGGATTCGGCCAAGGCTTCGTCCATTGCCATGTTGACGCTGGCCCGCCGCGGCTGCGGCTCGATGATCAACCGCCAGGTTTCAGCCACGGGCAACCTGCACACGGCAAATCCGAACCCTTCGCCGGTGCCACTGAACGGGGCGATCCGGGAACATCCCCCAACATGCCAACGTGCGCGACCACAATCGCGCCCTAGACCAAATTCGCTTGGCGCATGGCCGCCACGACGGCAGGCCGGTCTCCGGCCATCACCGTCTGTCCTGGCGCGAGTTGCCGGGAACGGACAACCGCCAGCGACGGCCATGTGTGGTCTGCCGACATCGAACTGACGGATGTGACTTCCCCCAACGGCCGCCCCTCCAATTTGACAGGATCCCCCGTGGACAGTGGCTGGTCGGACTCCAGCAGCACCAGTGCCCGGGCCACGCGATCGTAGTTGATCTGCCGTGCGATCACCTCCTGCCCCGGATAGCACCCCTTGTTGTCCGAGCAGATTGCGTCCAGGCCAACTTCCAAAGGGTTGAAGGCCTCCGTGTACTCGTACCCGTAGCCGCCCCGCACGGACCGGATGCGCAAATGGTCATATTCGTCCCAATCGGACCACAGCGTACTGTGGCCCTGTTGCACGGCCCGGCGGACACCATCCGTCTCGGCCGCGGGGATCAGCAGCCCAAATCCGGGGAGTTCGAGCAGATTCTCATACAGGCACAACCGATCGCCGGCACGGGCGACCATGGCCGGCTCCGCCGCGGCAAATTCCAACAGCTCCACGACGGCGGACGTCCCGTGGCCCACCAGGTACAGGAAGTCCCATTGGTCGCTCACATCCTCTACGGTGACCTGATCCATGAAGAAAATGTTGCCCTGCAACATTCTGCCCAGAGCCTCCGCCCCGTGCGGCGGTGCGATCAGCCAATATCCTTCATCTTCCCGAATCACGCTGAACACGGCCTGGATACGTCCCGTGCCGGTCAGGAGAGCCGTGGGCCGATGTCCCCCAACCGACATGCGCATGTCGTTGGTCGTCATGCGCTGGAGAAAATCCTCACTGTCATCGCCGCTCATCCACAGGATCCTCGGTCCGCGATCCGGAAGCAGACAGGCTCCCTGGGGCACGTGCGCCTTGCCGATTTCGAGTCCTCCGATATGGGTCATGTCTGCTCCGAATGCATGCAAGTCAACGGACAATCCTGCGGGGATTAGGTTTGAGTTTACTCGTCTGCCTGTGGATTGCAGGAGGTTGTTCCAGGCCGCGAAGCAGGTCCCATCCCCGACACGGTTTTTGATTTCGTTGGGTGCCACACCCGGACCGTGCCGTCATCACCGCCGCTGGCAAGGGTCTGCCCGTCCGGGCTGAACACCAGGCTGTTGACCACACGCTGGCCCTCCAAGACATAGTGGAGGGTACCTTCGGCCACATCCCACAGACGGATCGTGTCATCCCAACCCCCACTGGCCAGAATCAGCCCATCCGGACTGAAGTCCACGCTCGCGACCACATCCGCATGGTCCTCCAGGATACGGAACTGGGTCCCTGTGGCCGCGTCCCACAGGCGGATCACGCAGTCCTTGCCGCCACTGGCCAGAATCCGTCCATCCGGACCGAACGCGACGCCGAGAACCTCATCCGTATGGCCTGGCAGGATGTGGCGAAGCTCCCCTGTGGCCGCGTCCCACAAACGAACGGTGTTGTCCCATCCGCCGCTGGCGAGAATCCGCCCGTCCGGACTAAACGCCACGCTGAAAACTCCATCCGAGTGGCCCGGCAAGGCGCGGCGGAAGGTGCCCGTAGCGGCATCCCACAAGCGGACAGTGTCGTCCCACCCGCTGCTGGCCAGAGATTGCCCGTCCGGGTTGAACGCCACACTGAGGACGTAATCGGTGTGGCCCTTCAGGATGTGCCGGAGAGTACCCGCGGCCGCATCCCACAGGCGGATGGTGTTGTCCCCGCCACCGCTGGCGAGGGTCCGCCCGTCCGGACTGAACGCCACGCTGTGAACCCCATCCTTGTGGCCTTTCAAGACGCACCGCAGAATGCCCGTGGCCACATCCCATAAATGGACGGTGCCGTCATCACTGCCACCAGCCAGAATTCGCCCGTCCGGACTGAAGGCCACACCGTCGAAACGCATCCCGTACTGGATCGTGGTGTCGGTCGGCAGGATGAGTATGGTTTGCATCATGGTCGGATGAATCCGCTTGGAACGGCCCGTGATCGACACCATTGGGAGGTTGACCAACACCGTGCAGCCTGTAATGTAACAGGCAACCATGGGACATCGTCGCCAAGTGCACACAGGCCGGCCGGTCACTACTTGCTCAAGGTCGTCTTGCTCACAATCGTCCTCTGTCCGTGACCGGTGTTGCGGTCGTACAAACCGGCCTCGACAGGACTGCCACCATGTCGGTCATGGGACGCGCCCTGTAGCCGACGACCCAGGCACAACCAAGGCCAGCGATAGTTGCAACGCGGGAAACCGGCACCGGTGCGGCGCCTATTGTGCGTCAGGCTCCTGCTCCAGCCATCCGTGAAGGAATTCGAGCACACTGGCGAATAGATAACGGGTGGTTTCGGAGGTGCGGGCACCCAGCCGAAGGTAGTGGCTCTCGTCCTCGAAGTAAATGGTCTGCACGGGCACCCCGGCGTCACGCAGGGCCAATTCGTACTCAAGCGATTGGGACAGCGGCACCATTTCGTCCTTCAGTGTGTGAATCAACAAAATGGGCGGCATCTCAGACGCCGAATACACGGGCGCGTATTGCATGTAGCCGTCCGGCCGCTCGTTGGCCGTACCCAGCATGGCCAAAGCGTAGCGCAAGACCAGCGGCCACTCCAGTTCACCCGAATAAAACGCCGCCGCGCCCGTGAACGCGTTGCTGATTCCGCCCAAGGTCACCACCGCGGCAAACTCCCGATCCGAGATTCGGATCAGCTTGTTGAGAATGGCGGCGCCATAGCTGCCGCTGATGGCCAGAAGCCTTGAATCGTCCAACCGGGGATCCAGGAGGCCCTGCGAGGCAAACTGGAGCATCAGGCGCGCATCCAAGGCATGTTCGGTGACATTGCGGCCCCGAGCACCGATTGGGGACATGGCCACGACGCCGAAACCCTGACTGGCGAATCCAACACTGATGTCCTCCCAGTTCCTGGTGGCATTGGGATAGAGTGCCAGAAGCATCGGGATTGGGTCTTGCGGGCCGGCGTCGAGCGGCAGGTATAGGTACAGCGAATCGTTGACCGCCTCCGCCCGTTCAAAGGTCCATCGGTGCACTTGGGCTCGGGCCCCCTTGGGAAACGGGGTCTCCACAACGTAGCTGCCGGCCGGTTCAAGACCATAGGTCTCCGCGGCAACCGGGCCCAACACATCCCGAAGCTCCAACTCCAGTTCGATCACGGGCGCCACCGCAGTCACATTGTCCTGGACGGTGACCGAGACCGGCAATCCCAGAATCGACCTCGGCATCCCGTACTCGAAACCCGGAGCTCCGGCGATGGGCACGTAGGGGCCTTGTGGCAGATCCGTCAGCAGATAGTGCCCCTCCGCGTCCGTGTGCGTGACATGCGGTGTTCCCGCAGGCTGGGCCACCAATACCACGGCATCGGCAACGGGCTTGCCCTCGTGCACCACCTGACCAGCCAACATGCCTTGGCCAGGCGGCAGGGGAGGACCAAGATGCGGCTCTCCCCCGGCCATTGCCATCTCAATTGGATTGGTGATCACCGACATGCAACCGGTTGCCGCCCAAACCGTTCCAACCAGGATCCAAAACAGGCTGACGCGCCACTCCCAACATGAGCGGGATCGCGTGTTCGAACGCGAACCGGCGCGGCTTCCCTCGCATCCGGCTTTGGAATGCAACACGCAACGACGGAGTGAAGATTGCATGGCGGAGGTTTGGCGGGTGGCTCCATGAACTTGCAGAAGGCCTGAAATGCCGGGAACGCGGGCTTGGTCATTGCAACCGCCCGGAAACCACATCCCCTATCCCCAAAAGGTTAGCAAGCCGGAACGGGAATTGCGGCAGGATTTGGCACTGTCGAAGCGAACCGCCGTCGAACCCAGGTCCCGTTGCGCAGCCGCCTCGCTCGGACGCTGCCTGTGCTCCGGAGATTCGGGCGCGTCCTTGACCACTCTCGGATTTGCACCGGCTTCAGATCAGGATTTCACTCTCTCTTTGCGACAATGGTCCGGTTCCGGTTTACAACCGGGCCTTGTGCCGGAGTCGGATACGGGCAGTGGCAACCCCTAACCCCATCTCTCCGCATCCGGTCGGCGCCGACCGGCGCGCATGCATCCCCGCCTTTGGAACACACACATGCAGGGTTACTACCGACATCCGACCGTCCAGAGAGATCGAATTGTCTTCGTCAGCGAAGACGACTTGTGGTCCGTTGGCCTTCAGGGCGGAGTTCCTCTGCGTCTTACCAGCAATCTTGGCGAGATCGAGTTTCCCCTGCTGTCTCCCGACGGGTCCCGGATTGCGTTCGTGGCCCGCGATGAAGGCGCTCCCGACATTTATGTAATGGATGCTGCCGGCGGTCCTGCCCAACGCTTGACGTGGCAGGGAGATGCCATGCAAACGGCGGCGTGGAGCCCCGACGGCGAATGGATTTACTTCGTGACAACAGCCCGCCAGCCCGTGCGCGGATCGACGGTTCTCAATCGGGTTCGAAGTGCACCCTCCCGGTTTGTTGTCGAGGAGGTGCCACTGGGGCGGGCCTCAGCAATCGGGTTCGGACCCAACGGCGCGATGGTTCTGGGCCGCAACACCGGCGATCCGGCCCGTTGGAAGCGATATCGGGGCGGCACGGCCGGCCGGCTGTGGGTATCCCCCGGGGAAGGCGAACAGTTCAACCGCATTCTTCCCGATCTGGACGGCAACCTGGCCTCGCCCATGTGGATTGGGGCCGGCCAAGGCCTGGCCGACGAACGCATATTCCTGGTCAGCGACCATGAAGGCTGCGGGAACATCTACAGTTGCCTGCCTTCCGGCGAAGATCTCACCAGGCACACCGACCATGCCGACTTCTATGCGCGTTATCCAGCCTGGGGTTTGGATGGCGATGGCCGGCCCATCATTGCCTACCATGCAGGAGCCGACCTCCACCTGCTGGACATCCTGAACGACACCGCCGTTCAGATAGACGTGACCTGGTCCTCGCCGAGGGTGCAGCGCAACCGCAAGTTCGCAGAGACGTCCGGGCATCTTGAGTCGGCCGATTTGCATCCGGAGGGCCATTCGGTCGCGCTGTCGGCGCGCGGCAAGGCTTTTGCATTCGGCAACCATGCCGGCGGGGTCCTGCAGCTGGGGACATCCCAAGGCGTGCGCTATCGCCTGCCTTCCTGGCTGCGGAACGGCAAGCGCATCGTGGCCGTAACCGATGCCATGGGCGAAGAGCGTCTCCAGGTGTTCACACCGGGCCGCGAGCCGGCCAAGTCGGACTTGCACGAGGGGTTCGCCTTCGGCCGGGCCATGAATCTGTACGTCAACCCGGCGGTGGACATGGTGGCAATCACAAACCACCGCTACGAACTCTGGCTGTACAACCTGGAGGACCGGACACACCTGCTG
>JAPPAJ010000055.1 GCA_026705565.1 Caldilineaceae bacterium
CTCAGGCCCTCAACCTGCAGCAATTCGCCCGCGGCAGCCCCGTTGGCCCCTGATGTGGTCTGCATCACATCCGTCATGATCACTCGCCTGTCGCGCCGTTGGCGGCCAAATCCACATCGTCCGCATACAGGAAACAGCGGACCGTGTGGCCCGGCCTCGGTTCCAGCATGGGCGGTGGCGACTCGTCGCAAACCCCTTGTATGCGCTCCGTGCAGCGGGCGTAGAAGGGACAGCCTCGGTGTACGGCAAAGGGACTCGGGATGTTGCCGGAAATCGGGACCAGTTGTTCCAGCGGTCCATCGATCTTGGGGATGGACTGCCACAGGGCCCGGGTGTACGGATGGAGCGGCTCGTCGAAGATCGTCTCCGCGTCCGCGTGTTCCATGACGAGTCCCAGGTACATCACCATCACCTCGTCGGCCACGCCGCCCACGACCGCCAGGTCGTGGCTGATGTAGATGATGGCCATGTTGAGGTCATCCTGCAGCTCCTGAATCAACTCCAGGATCTGGGCCTCAATCGTCACGTCCAGCGCGGTGGTGGGTTCGTCCGCAATCAGCAGGGCCGGATCGCAGGACAGCGCCATGGCGATCATGGCCCGCTGGCGCATGCCGCCCGACAATTCATGGGGATAGGCGTCCACGGCCCGGTCCGGGCGCGGAATGCCGACCCGCCGCAACAGGTCCACGGTCCGTTCACGCGCGGACTGCGGGGTCGAATCCGGTATGTGCAGCAAAATGGCCTCGCCAATCTGATCCCCGACGGTATGCAGGGGACTGAAGGACGTCATCGGCTCCTGGAAGATCATGCCGATCTCGCCGCCCCGCACGTCCCGGTACTCCTGCCCGCGGGGATCCAGCCGACCCAGATCCACCGTCTCGATGCCACCGTCGGGGGTTGCGCGGTGAAGCCTGATCTCCCCCGCCAACTGCTTGGCCGGCGGACTGGGCACAATGCCCATCACCGACTGGGCCGACACGGACTTGCCGGATCCGCTCTCGCCGATGATGCCCAGGGTCCTGCCCCGGTGTACGTCGAAGCTGACGTCGTTGACGGCCTGGACCACGCCCTCGAACAGGTAGAAGTGGACCTGCAGATTGCGGACTTCAAGCAGCAGATCGCCGCGCCCGGTATCAGACACGTTGGTTCACCCCTAGTGATCCGAGTACGGGTCGGCCGCATCGCGCAGGCCGTCGCCGACATTGTTGAAGAGCAGCACGGCCGCCATCACCCACGCCGCGGGGATCAACTGGTGGGGATGCTGGGCAATCGCCACGATGTCCTGCGCATCCTGGAGGAGGGTGCCCCAACTCACGGCCGGCGGCTGAATGCCCAAACCCAGGAAGCTCAGGGCCGTCTCGGCCAGAATCATGGTCGGCACCGCCAACGTGACCGTGACAATCAGGTGGCTGGTGAAACCGGGCAGCAAGTGCTTGAAAATGATGCGGCTCTCCCCGGTGCCGGCCGCCTTGGCGGCCATGGCGTAATCCTCCTCGCGCAGGGAGAGCAGCTTGCCCCGCACCACGCGCGCCAAGCCGGTCCAGCCTAGGATGGACAGAATGATCGTGATGGCGAAGTAGGTCTTGAGCACCGGCCAGTCGCGGGGCAGGGCCGCCGACAGGGCCATCCACAGCGGAATTTGGGGAATGGAGATCAGGAAATCGATGAGACGCTGGATCACCTCGTCGATCAGGCCTCCGAAGTATCCCGATATGCCGCCCAGGATCACCCCCAGAATCAGACTCAGGGCCACGCCAATCAGGCCAATGGACAGGGATATGCGGGCACCGTAGAGGGTGCGGGACAGAAGATCCCGCCCCAGCCGATCTGCACCGAACAGCATGAAGGGAGGTGGCTCCTCAACATCGGTGCCGAAGAAATGGATTGTGGAGGTCCAGTCGCCGACGATCGTGTACTCCGAACCCGGTGCAAACAACCGCAGCCTGATGGGATTGTCCAGGATGGGCTCAAACTCGTACTTGAAGGTCTCCTTGTTCAGGGTCTTCTCGTATCCGTAGTAGTGCGGTCCAATGAAGCCTCCGCCCTCCGAGCTCTTGTCCATCCAGTGCAGCCGCACCGGGGGCGCCTCCTGGTAGCTCTCAAAGCGCGTCGAGGGCAGATAGGGACTGAAGAACCCCGGCAGGACGGCCAGGAGATAGAGCAGCAACAGCAGGACCGTGGAAACCATGGCCACGCGGTGCCGTCGGAAACGCCACCAGATCAGCGACCACTGGCTGGCGTAGTAAAACCGATCGTCCTGATCCGCCTGGTCGGCAACCAGGACTTCCTCAAAGACTTCTGTGGAAGCAGTCATGACGAATTCCGAATGTGTCAGCGGGCCGCGGCGGCACTGTAGCGAATGCGTGGATCCAGCGCGGCCAGCAGGATGTCCGACAACAAGGTGCCGATGACCGTCAGCACCGACAGAATCATGACAATGCTGCCGGCCAGGAACATGTCCTGGGCCAGCACGGCCCGCAACAGGAGCGGTCCGGTGGTCTGGAGGCCCAACACCAGGGACACCAGCACCTCGCCGGAGAAGATGCCCGGCAGAATCCAGCCGATCGTGCTGATGACCGGGTTCATGGACATGCGCACCGGATACTTGAACAGAAGCTGCATCTCGTTAACGCCCTTGGCGCGGGCGGTAATGACATATTGCTTCTTGAGTTCGTCCAGGAGGTTGCCACGCATGACCCGAATGAGAGCCCCGGTGCCGTTCAGCCCGATGATGATAAGCGGGAGCACCAGGTGCTTGAGCATGTCGATGAACTTCTCCATCGACATGGGTTCGTCCATGTACTCAATGGAGAACAGGCCCAGCGGTGCGAACTCGGTGAGCTTGAAGATGTACCAAGCCAACACCATGGCCAACAGGAATGTTGGAATGGTCAATCCCAGGAAGCCGAAGAAGGTAAAGATGTAGTCCAGCACCGAGTACTGGTGGGTGGCGGAATAGATCCCAATCGGAATGGCGATGATCCAGGACACAATCAGCGCCGAGATGGAAATCACCAGGGTCAAGGGCAGGCGTTCGCCGAGCAGTTCGTTGACGGTCTTGCCCCACTGGAACGACCAGCCGAAGTTGAACTTGAACAGGATTCCCCGCATCCATCTGATGTAGCGCTTCCAGGCCGGCTGGTCGAAGCCGTACATCTTGACCAGCCGCTCCGCCTCGTCCTCGTTGAGTTCGATGCCGGAGGCGCGCAGGTTCTCGATCTGGTAGGTGACCCAATCACCCGGCGGCAACTCGATGATGGCGAACGACACCAGCGAGATTAACACCAGGATCGGAATCAGCATGACGCTGCGCCGCACTATGTAGGCAACCATCGGGTCGGGTTCCAGGCGATAGGTCCGGGTCCATGGAGACCGGTCGGCGTCCCAAGGGACGCCGACCGGTCCCTTCAGCGATTCCTGTGGTCAGGAACTACTGGTTCTCCTCGGGATTGACGTAGTACAACTGCTCCATAGCGAAGTTCTGGGCAATGGCGAAACCCTCGGTCGCCACATTGGCCATGTTGAGAGAGACGATCAGCGGGTACTTTACATTCTCCACGATCGTGATCTCCGGCAGGTTCTCCCGGTGCCAAGCGTTGCCCTCTTCCTTGAAGGCATTGTACTCGTCACCACCGGACACGGAACCCCAGCGTGCAATGTCAAGGGCATAGGCGTCCTTGACCCACTGCGGCGGTTCCCAGGTGGGATCGCGGTTCTCCTCGGCGGAAGTCATGTACTGCCACCAGGCGTAGCCCGCACGCTGAATGGTGTCGCTGGTCCAGTTGTTGTCCCAGCCCTGGTCGTGGGCCCAGAACACCGTGGCCTGCAGTTCATTGTTGTTGCGGCGCTGGCCCCACAGGGTCGGATCCAGTTTCTTGACCAGGGCCTTGATGCCGATATCGCCAAGGTACTCGCCGACCAGTTCGGCCGCGGGTTCCAAATCGGGCGCATGGGCACCATGCTCGATGAGCATCTCGAAGGTCTCGCCGGACGGATAGGTCCGGAAGCCCTCGTCGTCGCGGCCGTCCAGCCCGATGGAATCGAGCAGTGCGTTGGCACGGTCCAGATCCCGGGTGGACAGATCGGCACCGACGGTATCGAGCGGCTTGGTCGCATAGCCGTAGTACAGCGTCTCGATCATCTCGTCACGATCCACGGCCAGGCTGACAGCCTGTCGGAATTCGATGTTGGAGACGACATCGCGGTACGCCGCGGCCAGCGGATCGGCCTCGGCATTGTACGTCTGGTTGACCCAGATGGAACTGGAGTCGACGTGCATGTCCAGCAGCTGGTGGCGGTAGCCGCCCGCCGGTCCGTTCTCCACGTAGAGCGGAATCTTGACCAGGCCGGTGCTTTCGCGCATGAAGTCGGCCTCGCC
The DNA here is from genome assembly GCA_026705565.1 of Caldilineaceae bacterium. GTDB lineage: Bacteria > Chloroflexota > Anaerolineae > Caldilineales > Caldilineaceae > Bin34. The sequence continues at coordinate 4,379 of JAPPAJ010000055.1, forward strand.
GGTCAGGATGCCGGTGTTGACCATTTCCACGTCCTCGACCAGCTTGGAAACCATCTTGTCGATGTAGGGCAGCTGCTTGCCTTCGACGTCAACCTTGTAGTAGTACGGGTTGCGCTCGAAGACCAGGAGGCCCGGCTCCGCTGCTTCCACGCGCTGCCAGGGAGTGATGACCGGAGAGCTTCCAACCATGCACTTCTCCCGGTTGACATGCCAGTTGACGCAGTCGTTGGCGGTGAAAACCTGGTTCCACTCGTCGGTGAGGTTCATCTCGTTGAGCTGATCGCGCAGGTCCTCGAGCCCGTTCTCAAGATAGTCCACGTGGAACTGCTTGAGGTAGGCCGCGGGCCGCACCAATTCCGACCAACCGTTCCAGGTCTCAATCGTCAGGGCGCGCAGGAACCCGCCGTAGGGAGCGTCGAAGTCCACCTGGAAGGTGTAGTCGTCGATCATCTGGAACGTCATCGGCGTGCCGGTGGGGTCATTCCGCGTGCGGAAGCGCCTGGGGAAGCTGGGAGTCAGGTTTTCGTTGCCGTAGATGTCCTCGGCCACGAAGCGGGCATCCTCGGCGGTGACCAGGGAGCCGTCCGACCACTTCAGGCCTTCGCGCATGTGGAAGACGAAGGTCTGGTTGTTGTTGGAGACCTCGTAGTCCTTGAGCACGTTGCCGCGGATGCCCTGGACGCCCAGGCCGGGCGCGGAGAGCAGAGGCTCGTTCATGCCGACGAAGGTGTCCGGATTCCAGTCCGGGCGGAAGTGCAGCGTGCGCAGGGTGCCGCCGAAGTTGCCGGATTGCCAGTCAACGTGGCCCTCCGGCAGGAGGACACCGGGTCCCACGACGAACGGTTCGTTCGGCAGGCGATCTTCCAGCGGGGGCAGTTCACCCGACGCGACGCGGTCCCACAGCACCGGCGACTCCAGGGGGTTGCCGCCCGGTTCCGCCATCGTATCCTCTGTGGCCATCGAGTCCGCATCCTCGGCCGGGGCTTCGGCCGCAGGTCCGGCAGGGGCACCACAGGCAGCCACTGCCAACAACGCAATCAGCAAGGCTGCCAACAGCCCTGCCCTGAAGGGTGTCTTCATTCAGGTTCTCCTGGATGAGTGTCGGGATTGCAACGCGCCGATCCGGTCCAAGAGGCTGGCCGAACAAAATCACTGCCGGCAACGACGAGTGGATCTATGACGAGACGGGATCGGTAGCCCCATTGTAGGGTTGCCCCGCCCTCCGCGCAAAAGAGAGGCCCGGCCGGATCGGTGCAGCCGCGAGTCCGGCCGACCCCTTCAGTTCGGTGTCCGAAAGGTCTCCGCGTACAGTGTGGCCGCCGCCAGCCGCGCCCGATCCACGTCCACCCCCAAACCCGGGGCCTGCGGAACCGACACGGTCGAGTCCGAGTTGAGTTCGAAGTCCGGAACTGCCACGTCCTCGTGGTAGTAGCGACGGGAAGCGGAGATGTCGCCCGGCAGCGTGAAGTTGGGCAGCGAGGCCAAGGCCAGGTTCCCAGCCCGTCCCACGTTGGTCTCCAGCATGCCCCCGCACCAGACTGGGACGCCGGCCTCCCGGCACAGGTCGTGGACGCGCAGGGCGGCGCTCAGGCCGCCGACCCGGCCCACCTTGATGTTCATGTTGCGGCAGGCCCGGATTTTCAGGGCCCACTCGGCATGCAGCGGCGAGTGAATGCTCTCGTCGAGGCAGATGGGCGTCTCCATGACGGCCTGCAGGGCGGCGTGGTCCACGATGTCGTCATGGTGGAAAGGCTGCTCGATCAGCAACAGGCCAAAGTGGTCAAGGTCCTTAAGGGAAGCAGTGTTGTCCGGAACATAGGCGGAGTTGGCATCCACCTGCAGGGCCAGATCCGGCCAACGGTCCCGTACCGCCTCCACAGGTTCGACATCCCACCCCGGCTTGATCTTTAGCTTCACCCTGGCATACCCGTCGTCGACCCAGGCCGCCACGCGGTCCAACAGTTGGGGAATCGATGGCTCGATGCCCTGGGACACGCCGACCGCCACCCGATCACCCCGGCCGCCCAGAGCCGCCTGCAGCGAATGCCCGGCCTGCTGCGCCTCAAGATCCCAGACCGCATTCTCCAGGGCTGCCTTGGCCATGGGATGGCCCCGCACGGGAGCAAACAGCCGTTCGCAATCGCGCGCGGCCACCGCACCGGCCTCCAGCAACCGCGGCACCAGGTAGCCGGCCATCACGTGCAGGGCCGTGCCCATGGTCTCCGCCGAGTACCACGGCCCGGATCCGGCTACGCACTCTCCCCATCCGATCAGATCTCCACTGCGGACCGCGACCAGGATGGATTCACGGTGCGTCTCGCGTCGAAAACTGGTCTCGAACGGATGCACATAGGGAAGCCGAATGTGGTGCAGTTCGATGCACGAAACGGCGACGGGCTGGCTGTCACTCATCTTGAATCTCCAAGGCCACTTGGTTCACGGTCCGATCATGCAGCCAGCACCAAACGTCCTGGCCCGATTCCGCCTTCAGGCGCACGGGCACCCGCTCGGGACACACCGTCAACGGCACATCGCACCGGGGATGGAAGCGGCAGCCGCTTGGCAACTTGCGCAGGTCGGGAGGCGCACCCGGGATGAACTCCGGCAGAGCTTCGTCGTGCAGGCGCGGAATGCTGCCCAGCAGCCGGCGCGTGTACGGATGGGCCGGCTGCCCCAGAATTTGTTCCGAACTGCCGATCTCGGCTATCCGGCCGGCGTAGACGACCGCCAAGCGGTCGCAGATGTCGCTCGCCAGCGCAATGTCGTGGGTGATGAACAGGATGGAGAGTCCCTCTGCCTTCAGATCCTTGAGCAGGTTCATGATCTGCGCCTGCACACTGACATCAAGGGCGGACGTCGGTTCGTCCATGATCAACAGGCGCGGCGAAAAGATCAAGGCCCCGGCGATCATCACCCTCTGCTTCATGCCGCCCGACAGTTCGTGCGGATAGAGATTCCAGGTGCCGGAGGGCAGGCCCACGCGTTCCAGCAGGCCACGGGCCTGCCGCTCCAGGGCATCCGGTTCGATGTCGGCGGATCGCGACTGGCGCACCGGCTCCGTCAGCCACTTACCCACGCGCATGACGGGATTGAGGCTGTTCTGAGCCCCCTGGGGCACCAGGGCCATCTGCCGCCAGCGCACGCTGCGCCGAAACTCCTCGGCATCCAGGGCCGACACGCAGACTCCGTCCAGCCACACCTCCCCGTCGTACCGGGCCGTGTTGCCGGGCAGCATGCGCAGCATGGCGTTGGCCGCACTGGACTTGCCGCACCCGGACTCGCCGACGAACCCCAGGGCCGTGCCCGGTTCGCCCAGTTCGAACGACACCCCGTCCACCGCCCTGACGGTGCCGGCGGGATCGGCATAGTGAAGATACAGGTCCCGAACCTGCAGGACGGGGGACATCGTCAATCGGCCCGTCGGGTTTGGCGCAGGCGGGGATTGACCACCGGCTCGATGGCCAACGACAACAACATGAACGTGGAGGCCACCAGCACAATCAGGAGACCGGGGGGCACAATCCACCACCAGTAGCCGACATAGACCCCGCCGGTGCGGAATCCCGCCTCCAGAATCTGGCCCCAGGTGGGGATCGACGGATCCCCCAGACCCAGGAAACTGAGGCCCGCCTCGGCCAGGATGGCCGACGGCGCGGTGAAGATAATCTGGGCCAGGAAGTACGGCATGATTTGCGGAAGGATGTGGCGGTACATGACCCGCCAGCGCGAAGACCCCAAGCTTTGCACGGCCTCAATCAACTGGCTCGAGCGCATGTGCAGCACCATGACCCGCACCTGGATGGCCAGGCCCGGCCAGCTGAAGGCAATCAGAATACCGATGATAACGGTCAGATTGGGACCGATGATGAACAGGAGGAAGATCAGCAGGGGCAGGACGGGGATGTTGGCCACGATGTCCGAAAGCCGCTGAATCACCGTGTCGGCGGTTCCGCCCAGATAGCCGGACGCCATGCCCAGGACGGTGCCGATGGAGGTGGACAGGAGCGCCACCACGACGCCAATCACCAGGGCGGTGGGCAAACCGTACAGCAACCCCTGGGCCAGGTCGCGGCCGATGCTGTCCGTGCCCATGCGGCCAAAGGCGTCCCCGCCGGCCACCAGTTCCACGGACCCGATGCCATCGTCCTCCGCCCGCGTGGCCGTCTGAAAAAGGAATGTGTACTCGCCTGCCATCGGGACAAACCCGTCGTCCGTTGCATCCGGTACGCCAAAGAGGATGTCCATGACGCGCGGGCGGATTTCCTCCGCGTCCATTTGCAGGCCGTACTCCTCGGCCAGGAATTCCTGCAACGAACTGAGGGTACTTTCGTCGGCGCTGAGCTGGATGCGCAGGGGATCATCGAAGTGGCGCTCGTACGGCCCCTCCTCGCCCTCGCGTGGTCCGCGCACCGCATGACGCATGACGCTGACACGGGTTTCGTCGGGCCTGATCAGAGTCAGGGCCAACAGCGGCGCCCGTTCCTCAAACCGCACGTCCCGCACAGTCAAGGCCAGGAAGGCCGGCACGGCCCCCTCCTCCACGATGTAGGGAATGTTCCAACTGGCAATCAGGTTGCGTCCCTTCTCTTCAACCGTCTCCGGTTCCCCGCGGACAGTCTGCCAGTGCTCCGCCCGCGGTTGGCTGTCCACCCGCCGGATCCAGGCCGGCGGCGCGGCCTTCGGGTTGTCCACCCAGTGAATCGGATTGCTCCAGACCCGGTTGCCGAAGTCGTCGGGATAGGAGACGACCACCCAGATCGAGAGCACCACCTGCGCGGCCAGGGACAGCAGGCCCAGCAGGCCCACCGGAGTCTTGAGCAGGGCATCCCGTATCTGCCGAACGCGCATCAGTCGGCGTAGCTGACCCGCGGGTCCAGGAAGATGTACAGCGTCTCCAGCAGGAGGCGGATGGCCACGTACATCAGGGTGAACATGAAGGTGAGCGCCACAATCACGCCCTCGTCGGGGGTGCCGGCCAAGGCGTCGTAGTACAACCGTCCCATGCCCTGCCAGTTGAAGACGGTCTCAATCAGAATCGATCCGGACAGCGAACCGGCCAGGCCAAAGATCAGGCCCGTGACAATGGGCGGAGCGGCCACGCGCAGGATGTGGGCGTTGCGCACGCGGGTCTCGGACAGCCCGCGGGCCCTGGCCATGCCCACGAAGTCCTCCTGAGCGATGTTGAGCGTAATCGTCCGCACCGCATACATGTAGGGGCCCACGCTGACCAGCACCATGGACAGCACCGGCAACACGGCATGCCGGGCCAAGTCGGCGAACCTGAGCCAGCCCCCTTCCGGGGGCGGCGTGCTGTACATGCCGCCGGACGGCAGCAGGCGCCAATGCACCGACACCACGAGGATCAGGAGAATGCCGATCCACCAAGTGGGAATCGCGTAGGTGACGGCCGCCAAGCCGGATACCAGACGATCAATCCAACTGCCGGGCCGGGTTGCCACATACAGGCCCCCTGCCAGGCCGGTCAGGGCCACAATCACCGTCGAGGTGGTCATCAGCAGGATTGTGTTCGGCAACCGTTCCAGCACGATGTCGGCAATCCGACTGGATCCGGCAAAGGAACGGAGGGAACGGGCCTCCCCAAGATCCAGCCGCATGACCCTGAACACGGAGGCGGGCAACCGGCGTTGCCACGGAATGTCAAGCCCGTAGAACGACTCCAGTTCCGCCTTGCGGGCGGCCAGGACCCGTTCCAGCTCATCCGGATCCCGGATGGTCTCGGCCAGGGTGGTCCGTTCGACCCGGATTTGCTCACCCACAACCGACGAAAGGATGCGATCCGAAAAGCCGGTCAGGCCCAGGGTCAGGACAAGCAGCAGCAGAACGACGAAAAAGACCCCGACCATGGTCAGGGCGCGCACCGCCAAGGGGATCAGGTTGCGCATGGCAACCTGCCCAGCTCGATCGACGCGGCGGAGTGCGGCCTACCCGTGTCCGTGCACCACGGCGAGGACGATACGGTACCGGCCCACAAGACACCTTCTGCCAGGAATATCACCCTATGTTGCCTTTGGGTTGATGGCTTCCGTAGCCACGGCCGCGATGGTATCCAGCTTTTGCATGACCTCCGGCGCGATCTCATCGGCTTCCAGATACCCAGCCAGTTCATAAAAGGACTTCTTGGCCATCAGATTGGGCAGGTTCAACTTGGCGAAATAGTTCCTGAACAACGGCGTCAGAAAATCGTCGCTAACCTTCGTGTCCGGATCCCACGGCGAGCCCTTGCCCAACTGGTTCAACGCTGCCTCGACTTCGTCGATGGACTGGTTCATCAGCCGCTCACGGTCCTCGGCCTCCATCGAACTAAACAGGCCCGTCTGAGTGATGGTTTCAACAGGAAGTTCGTCTGCACTTGCCTCACGGCCCGTCGCCCTGGCATACCGCAGCAATACCGTGCGCTCGCACACATAGTTTTCGATTTCCCGACGCTTCCACATTAAGGTCTGTACGGACGGGATCTCAGGTTGCCTTGGCAGCCTATCGAACAATGCCACACCCAACAATCCAGGAAACACATCCCGCAAACCGTGGAAGTGAGCCCGAACCTGGCGCGGCTGGTTGCCGACATACTGCACATAGGGTCTATCCAGGGCTCGCAGGGCAGCCTTGTGATCCAGTCGTTGAGCCAAAGACTGAAGCAGAGCAAGATCGGTCGAACCCTCCAGATAAAGGATCCAGCCGGTTTGTTCTGCTTGCTGGTAGTGTTCGAACCCGATTTCCGTCAGGGACTTCAGTGCTTGGCTGCCCCGACCATCGATTCTGTGTGGCTTGCCAGTGAAAGCAACCACAAGATCCCTGTCCGCCGCTTCGTTCAACCAAACCTCGGAGTGACTGGCTGCAATGATCTGGCTGCCACTGATGCGCGCTTCGTCCGTCAAGAGGCCGTACGTCTGTCGTTGACGAAGAACCTCCAAATGCGCATCGGGTTCGTCCAACAGCAACACCGAACCCTTATGGGCATGCATGTACGCCAACAGCAGCAAGGTTTGCTGTAAACCCCTGCCGGCCGATGACAAATCGAACTCGTGCCCTCGTTCAAGGTAGGCAATTGTGATTTCCCCCCTCTCGGATACGTAGACAGGCACTTGGAGTTCGACTCCAAACAGCGATTGAACATGCCCGACAATGCGCTGCCAGTTGTCGTCGGATTGGCTGTGCACCGTGTAGCAGAGGTTTCTCAAGACTTCGGCGGTCCGCCCCTCCCCCACCCGTACGGCCACCGCTCCGGGATCGATCCGCGTCTCATTGGCCGCTAGGCCAGACATAGGTGGCAGATAGGCAACCTGCACCCGCCGTGCCTCATCCGGAACTGCCCGGCCTTCTTCGACTGTACCCTTGGCATCCGGCACGGGGCGGCAGCGCACCGACTCCTCGTTGCCGTAACTGAATTCCATCGCGCATGTCCACGCGGTACCGTTCTCCACGCCTTCAACAGTCACCTGAATGGGAACACGGCTGGTGGTCTGCTTGCCATCCACCATACCGACTCGCTGATAACGCAAGTCCGTCCACAACAGACGCGCTTCCGGAACCGGTACAGCAACCAGGTCGCGCCTGTTGACCGTCACGCCAGGACGCTGTCCACCAGTACCGTAGGCTCGCTGTGTATTGCCACCTCGCCGCCCCAGCCACCGCTTCAGTCCGATTTCCCAAAGCGCCAGTGCCTGGATGGCTGCTGTCTTGCCCGAATTATTGGGCCCGATGAACACGGCCGGGCTGCCAAGTTCAATGTCGGCATCCTCAAACCGCTTGAAGTTGCGGATCAGCAATCTGGTGAGCATGAAGCCCAATACCCGCTGGAACTGCAAGGCCGACAGCGGAAGGCAACCACTCGGTCCTCGCTGTCGGCCTGCAGTGTGCTTCTTCGACCCCGACCTAACCGTCGGCTCGAAGCATCAACCGAAGCCCACGTCCGCCTCGATCTCGAGCGTGCGTTCGGTCACCCTGGCCAAGTCGTCGCTCCAGGCCGCCAGGATCAGCTTGAACAGATCGGCGTCCAGCGCGTCCGTTTCGTCCGCGGTCAGCGCAATGGCAAACGTGCCGTCGGCCTGTTCCTCGGCCTGTCCGCTGAGCAGGACCTTGCCGCTGGAGGCATCCTTGAGCACATACTCGACGGCCAGCTGGCCCGGCCCCTCAAGTTCCAGGGACACCGTGTAATCGTCGCCAAAGACCAAATCGTCCGCCTCAATGTCCGTGATGCGCACGAACTCGGGCAGGCCAACGTAAAGGTCCGCGGGTGTGAAGGGATAGTCCTCCGCCCGATAGGCCTTCAACTCGGCGTACTGTGCTCCGGGGTCGTACCGCTCCAGGCTGAAGGGCCCGTTGCCGATGACCAGGTGCCCCTTTTCACCGAACCAGTCCAGCAACGCGTCGTAGCCGGCCAGCGCGGACTCGGCATCCACCAGCGGCTCATCCCGGCCCGGCAACTCGAACACCGACTCCGGAACCGTCTGCTTGCGCTTCATGTCCAGCAGCACGCGCCGTACCAACCGGGCATCCCGGTCCAGGACCAGGCTGATCCAGGGCACCTTGAACCGGGCCGCAGCCGTGTCGGTGTAGGCGCCGCGGCGCTGCTCGAACACCAGTGTGTCCAGGGCGGCCAGCAGTTCCCAGGGCGTACCCACGCTGGAGGGGATCCCGTAGCCCGCGATGTAGTCCTCCTCGAAGTGCCAGAAGTCCACATAGGTCTCAATGCGGTTCTCGTCCAGGACCCGGTAGCCCTTGATGGTTTCCAGATAGGGCCTGGCGGTGGTTGCGATGACGGTCTCGATCAGCGCCTTCTGCGGGTTGAGGGAGATGTCGATGCCCTGATGCAGGCTGTACACCACGTCGGCCATCGAGATGGGCCGGCCGTGATGGAAGGTCGACTGGAAGTAGCGGCTGTAGTCGTATTCGATGCGGCTGACCGCGGTGGTGTCCTCCGGCACGGTGACCCAGGCCTGCCGGCCGGCGTCCCAGTGCATGGCATCGGTCGGGACCTCCAGAGTGCCGTCCGGACCCGCGGTTTCGATCTCGAAGTCCAGCCGGAACGCCTGTGGCTTGCCGGAGAACGGGTGGTTCCACATGGCCGGATCCTGCAGCTGCCGCCAGATGTCCGACGTGTAGACGTCGCCAATGCCGCCGACCGGGTTCCAGGTGGAGCGCTCGGTCCAAACCCACAAGTGGCCCACAGTCAATTCATCGCTGCCTTCCTTGTAGGCGGTGCGCAGCGACCACAGGCCGCGCGGGCCGGCCGCGATGTCCTGCGTGATGCCGGTGACATCCGCCTGGACGGGATAGCTGTTCAGGATCGTGGCGATCCAGACGCGGACGCTCTCCTCCAGCCCCAGCTCGGTCATCCGCTTGTAGAGCTCGTCGCGGGCCTCACGGTCCGCAAAGTCGCCCTGGAACAGCCGACGGCCCAAGGTATCCAGTTCCTCATGCTCGTACTGCCAATAGCCCACTTCGCGCCAGCCCGGCATGTTGCCCTGCCACGGGGCGTAGTAGGCGTTGATGCCGCTATAGTCGTAGCGCTGGGGCGCACCCCGCCCCCAGCCCTCCGTGTACAGGTGCCACCGGAAGTCCGTTGGATTGGAGGTGTAGACCGTCTGGATGGCCGGTGCAAACGGCTGGTAGGAAGGGGAAATCTGGAAGCCGGCGCCGGTCAGGGCTGTCTGAATCAGGTTGCCCACGTCCCGGCGCTCATCCTCCACGCGAATGATGAACTTCAGGACAATCGGCCTGTCCGCAAAATGCCAAATATCGTCCTTGAGCTCCGCCCCCGCTTCCGTCATGGCCGCGGCGATCTCCGCACGCGCCGATTCCGGATCATGGTCCAGCCCGGCCTCGTTGACCTGGCGGAAAATGGTCAGATAGTCGAAGTCGGTGGGGCTGATGTTCGTCAACATCGGCACGGCTTGGCCCTGGTAGATCTCGCGGGCAACGAACTCCCGGTCGACCAGACGCTGCACGGCCCGCCGTACCTCTGGAAGCGAGAACGGATTCAGGGCGCCCTCGGCCGCCGGAGCCGGATTGAGAATCAGCGAAATCGTGGTGGCCGGTGCCTCGAACAGCTGGATCTGTTCCTCCTCAAGCTCCCGGGCTGCACTGATCTTCAGGTTGTAGTAGTAGAGATCCATCTCGCCGGCTTGCAGATCCAGCGGGGCGCGATCCACGTCGAAGGCCCGAAAGCGCAGGGTCTCCACGGCCGGACCGGTCAGGTCGTGCGGCGCGGCATAGCCTTCGTCCACAGTGTCGTCGTCCCCGGCGGCCTGGCCGGCACCGGCGGCCAGCGAGGGTACGGCCCACAGCAGCAGACAGACGGTCAGCAGGAACACGAAGCCGATGCGGAATTCAGTCGGCCGGCGGTGTGTCAGGCGCATGGCAGGCATGTCCTTGGATTGAAACAATGAAAGGAGATGGGCGCGGGGCCGGTGGGACGCGAAGCGTTCCTCCGACCCCGGCGTATATGCGTCAGTTGTCGCCCAACTGGGCCAGCAGTTCTGCCAGCTGATCGGAGATCGACTTGATGTTGTCGAAGCCGAACTCCATGTAGAAGGATGTGGAGGCGAAGTTGCCCGACCCGTCCACCAGCGTCACGGCATGGGCCCCCTCGCCCGAGACGGGTACGAACACATTGGCCGTTATGCGGCCCAAATCATCCGTGCGGCCGGCCGCCACCTCGGTGCCGCCCACCAGCAGGAAATAGTTGATCAGCGGCTGGAAGCCATGTCCCTGCACCGTGATCTGCTCGCCGGCCGGACCGGCGTTGGGACTGATGAAAATCTCCGGGTTGGGAATGGAACGCTGGCGCGTAAAGCCGATCTTCTGGTTGTAGCCGCCGTATTCGCCCAGGCGCGTGTCGGCCCACGCGATGTAGGCTTCGTCCTCGATGGCGGCGATTGCGAAGTAGTCGCCCAGGAACAGCCCCCTGGGGAACCCCTTGTTGGGATTGGAGGGGAAGTCCGTAACCCTTGTGTCCCCCACGCTCAGGTTCAACTCGGGCAGTTCAAAGCCCCAGGTGTCCCCCTGGTCGGAGGAGCGGGTGTAGTAGATGTGGTACCGGGTTTCCACGGGATCGTCCCGCATGTCGCCCCACATCACATGGATCACCCCGTCCGGCCCCACGTCCACCGCAGGGAAGAACTGCAGCGCCGTACCGGTGTCGTGATTCAGCTGCTTGGGCTGCGACCAGCGCTTGCCGCCGTCCAGGGAGCGAATGAAGAAGATGTCCCCTTCGTCGGTTTCGCTGTCCGGTGGAATGGCGGTGTACACCACGTACAGTTCATCCTCGGGCCCCACCGCCAACTTGGGGAACGCCGAAGCCCAGTACCGGAAGTAGGCGTTGCGCGGCCGGAAGCCGGGCTCCAGGAAGCTGGCGATGCGCTTGGGATCGCCGAAACTTTCGCCGCCGTCGGTGGACTTGGCGATGTAGAACTCGGCCAGGCCCTTCTGGCTTTCGTCATCCGTGCTGTCGATCCAGGCCACAAAGACACTCCCTTCGGAATCAACCACGGGCACCGGCCCCTGCACGACCCGCTTGGTGCCAATCGTGTTGGCCTGCCCTTCGGTCTCGCTCACTTCGCCGTAAGTGCGGCGCACCGTGGGTCCCGTCGCGACAGGATCCGACCAGGTCACGCCCCGGTCCATTGAATAGACCAGTCTGGGGGTGGTGTCGACCCGGGGTGAGCCGAGGGTCGGGATTTCCCCGATGTAGAGGATGTCGTAGGAGGTGTTGAACTCGACGTAGGTGACGTAGATTACTTCCTGGTCCTCGATGGTGGGATGGGGCCCCGTCGTCATCCAGGGCTTGTCCAGGAAACCCAGCGTGATCGTGCCGCGCATCCGGCCGGTCAGGTCCTCCGTAACGTCGGAGGTCACCTCGCTGCGGGCGGTGGACACCGGTTCCTCCCAGGTATAGCCGCCGTCCTCGGAACGGGACAGGGAAATGCTTGACACCAGGGCAAAGCCGACCGCGTTGCCTACCGTGTACTCCTTGATCCCGATGGAGATCGAGCCCATGTAGACATTGCCTTCGCTGTCGAACTCGACGACCGGATCGCCGCCGGACACCCGATCCTTGCGCAAGTACTTGACCTGGCGGGGACCGTCCCAGTTGACACCGCCGTCAATGGACACATAGGCCGTGTTGTTGGGGAAGTTGTAGTCGATGGTGCCCAGCACGATGTGGTCGGGATCAAGCGGGTTGACCGCGATGTCCGGCTCCGTCTGCAAAGGAGTGTTGGAAAAGTCGCGCGTGACGAGGAGATCGCGACTGAAGGCCGGCGCCGGATCCCGGTAGGGAACCAGGACCCCCAACCCCGCCCCCTGCAGCGAATCCCCGCTGGTGAGGGGGCCGACCACACTACTCAGCTGTTGCCGCGTCAAGGTGTTCCAGCCCGGCCGGTCAATCCACGCACGCGGGTCCACGCCTTCGGCCATGAGCCAGGCCGGCCCGGAAATCACATCGGCAATCGGTGCCGCCAAATTCTGGATGTCCTCCGGATTCTTGGACACCTTGCCCCGTTCGGGCAGTTCGGGGGCCGGGCCCTGAGCCTGCACCGGCAACGCCGACACAATCAACACCATCGTCGCCAACAGCAGCCCTGCGGCCGCGCGCATCTTCCTTTGCATTCGTCTACTCCTGCACTGTGCCGGATTGCCGGCAGTCGTCAGCGGCGCAGTCGGGTCAAGCCCCAGTTCAATGGGGGGAGCGCTCTGTATGCGCAACCCTCCGCGCCCGTCGGACGCGGCCTCCGGACATCAGTGGTCCTGGCCGGTCCGATCCCAATTAGAGGGGCATTATAGGTATGGAGGGCCAGTCCCAACCGGAAAACCGACAATCGCGGTCCGTGCCTGCCCGTTTCCCGGAACCGTGGCGGGCCGGTGCATTAGGCGGGAGTGTCCGGGCGCGGATTCCGTTTGGGCGGGGATCCCGCGGAACCGTCGGCGGTGTACAGGTGGCACGCGACCCGACGTTGCGGACCGGTTGTCTCCAGGGCCACCGACTGTCGGTCGCACCGCCCCGGGATTGCTTCGGGGCACCGCGGATGGAACGCACAGCCCGCGGGCACATGCATCGGGCTCGGGGGTTCCCCCGGCAGCACCGGCCTGTGGGCATGCCGGTTGGCGGGATCGGGTTCGGGCACCGAGGCAATCAGCGCCTTGGTGTAGGGATGCTGGGGCGCAGCGACCACATCCGCGGCCGGGCCCTCCTCCACAATCTCACCCAGATACATCACGACAATGCGCCGGGCACTGTGCCGGGCCGTGGCGATGTCGTGCGTGACATACAGAATGGAAATACCGTGCCGATCCTGCAGTTCGCCCAGGAGATGAAGGATCTCGGCTCGGCTCGAGGCGTCCACCATGGACACGGGTTCGTCGGCGAACAGGTATTCGGGCTGCAGCATCAGGGCGCGGGCAATGCCCAGCCGCTGCCGCTGGCCTCCCGAAATCATGTGGGGCCAGGCATTCGCCATTTCCGTCACCGGGGTCAGACGCACTTCGGCCAAGGCCTGCTCGATGCGTTCCCTGCGTTCGGTCCGGTTGCCGACGCCGTGAATTTCCAACGGCTCGGCCAGGGTCTCGGCCAGCGTCATATAGGGATCGATGCTGGCGAACGGATCCTGGTAGATGGCCTGGGCCCGCCTCCGAAACGCCTTGCGCCGCTTGCCACCGAGCGTGGCCAAGTCCGTGCCGTCGAAGAGCACGCGGCCGCTGCTGGGTTTGAGCTGGCCGATGGAAGCTCGTCCCAGCGTCGTCTTGCCGCTGCCCGACTCCCCGACCACCGCCACTGTTTCGCCGCGGAACACCTCCAGCGAGACCCCGCGCAGGGCCCTGGCCTGTTCGAAACGCAACAGCCCCGTGCGCGCACTGAACGTCACGTCCAGGCTGTCCACCTGCACCAGCGGCGCGCCAGGGTCGGCTCCGGATTCCCGGACAGGATTGTGCGCTTGCTTCATGCGACAAAGGCTTAATGCTTAATTTATGAGAGGCCGGACCGCGCGGGCGGACCGGCCGGGAAGCTGCATCTTATAATCCCATTCCCGGATTGGGTGTTCCCGCCATACGGGATCCGAGGTCCCCTCCTTTCGCAACGCCGGGCCTGCCGAACCGATCCGCCAACATCAGTTTCGAATTCTCAATCCGCGATTGCACGGTACCGCACCATGTCCCTGAGCCAACTTTCACACCGATTCGCCGTCCTGGTCCTGCTGAGCCTGGCCCTGTTGCTGGCGGGTTGTACGACCATCGTCATACCTCCACGGGAGGAAGTGTCCGCATCGGACACTCCAACCGCGGAGACGGAGGCGGAATTGGACGTACCCGCCGAAACCGACGCGGAACCGGTGATGTTTGCAGGTCAACCATCCTTCCTGGCCGGGTTGTTGGCGGAGCGTTCGGCCGGCGATGCCGATCCGGACCGGGCCGCAGCCAAGACGCGGGAAGGCATCGATCTGTTCCAGACCAGCGACTTTGAACGGGCCGAAGCCGCTTTCAAGGAGGCGTTGCTGGCCGATCCGGACCATGTGCCGGCCCTGACGGGGCTTTCCGATCTCTTCAGCTACCATCCCCAGTTGTGGAACCAGTCGCTGGAGTTGGCCGAACGGGCCCGCGAGCTGGCGGGAGACGATCCCAAGGTGCTGGCCCACCTCGTCTGGTCGCAGCAGATGGCACACCGCTTCGACGATGCCAAGGAATCCGGGGCCAGGGCCGTGGAGGTGGCGCCCGACCACTTCCTGGCCCATGCCGCCTACGCGGACATCCTGCTGTCCATGTATGAAACAGAACAGGCCCTGCACCATGCAGAACGGTCAGTGGAACTGAATCCTGACAGCCCCATCGGCTGGATCGTGCTGGGTGCCGTCCTGGAAACCTTGCACGACTGGGCGGCGGCCGAGGACGCTGTCAACAAGGCGGTGGCACTTGACCCGGACTTTCTGCTGTGGACCATCGTGCAAAGCCGTCTCGACTTCGATTTGCGAGGCGACCCGGAGCTGGCCGTCGAACTGGCCGCCGAGGTCATGGAATCGATGCCGGACCACGCCTACGTGCTGGGGTTGACGGTGGATCTGGCCATCGAGCGCAACGACTGGGCGACCGCCGAGGAAGCCTGCCAGCAGCTGGCAACCCTGAACAGCCCCACCACGCGCTATCCGGACGGTTACACCTGCCTGGCTTCGGTGGCCCTGCTCCAGGAGGATGCAGAACTGGCGGCCAAGTACCAGGACCAGGCGGAGGAAATCGCGTGGAAGGACCGGCTGGACGTGTCCCTGGTGCGCATGCGGCTTCTCAACGACGCCGAAAAATGCCAGGACAGCCGGGCTCTGGCGCAGAAGTGGCTCGACACCCGTCCCTACAGCATCTCGGCCACACGGATGATGGGGGTGGGCTTCCTCTGCTCGGACGACTATGAACAAGCCATCGAACACCTGCAACGGGCGGTTGACAAGATGCCCTGGTCGGTGGCGGACGCACGCCTGCTGGCCATCGCCCATGCCCGCAACGACCAGGAGTCCCAGGCCAACAGCGCGCTGGAGAGGGTCCGGAGCATTGCCTTTGAGGACCCGCTCTACTATCAGGGCCTCTACGAAATCAACTTCATCCTGGGCGACTTGGAGGCCGCGATCGAAAACGCCCAGCGCTGGTCCGTCTTCCGCCCCCTGAGCACGGACGCCCTCGAGTCGATCGCCTACGCCCAGATCTACAACGGCGACGTGGAGGCGGCCCTACGGTCCGCCCAAGCCGCCTACGACATGGGGTCCACCACGTCGACGACCTTCGGCATTCTTGGTTATGTCAATCTGATGTATGGGAACATGGAGGCCGCCGAGGACTTCCTGCTCAAGGCCGTGGAGCGCAATGGCGACATGTACCTGGCCCAGTACTCGCTGACCCAGCTGTACCAGTACAGCGACCGCTGCGAGGACAGCGAACCGCATGTGGAGTGGCTCATCAACAAGGCGGACGAACCGGATGAGATTGTCCAGATTAAGGCGCAGTTGCAAAGTTGCTTCGACCGCCGGGACGCCTACGAGCAAGCTCTGGAAAACAGGCTGACCTTCGACGAATACCGGTCGAAGGCCACCGAGTCGTTCACCAACGAAAACATGGCCGTGCAGTTCTTCAACATCGTTGAGCGCGCCGGTCAGCGCTCGCTCGTCGTCTGGTATGCCTCCGAGGAGGAACCGAACAGCGATGCGTGGAAGCGGCAGGAGATTGGGGCGGGAGTCGTGCTGTCCACGCATGTGGCCCGCCTGGAGAACCCACCGGACTCCATCATCGTGGTGTCCGGAGTCGACGACCAGCGCATCGTGATGGTGGTGATCGACATGCAGTACATCGCCTACTGGCACCAGGACCAACTGTCGGACGAGGACTTCATCCGGACCTGGCGCAGGGAGGACGCCTCGGGCATGCCGGCCGACGTGTTCGACGAATAGCCACGGCTTGCGGCAGCTTGGCAGCTTGGCACGGCTTTTTCCGAACCAAGCACGAGGGGACGGATGTCATCCGTCCCCTCGTTTTGTGCGGTCCGGAGCGCTGTGCGTTCCGGCGGAAACTCGATGGGCGACGCCGGCACCCGCGTGGCCTACAGCGAGGCGTTGGGCAGC
>JAPPAJ010000326.1 GCA_026705565.1 Caldilineaceae bacterium
GCCCTTCCAATCTCCTGGTAGTACGCTTCCATGCTGGCAGGCAGGTCGGTGTGAAAGACAAAGCGGATATCCGCCTTGTCGATTCCCATGCCAAAGGCTATCGTCGCAACCATGACCACGCCGTTTTGCGACATGAACATCTGCTGGTGCTCAAGACGCTCGGATGCGTCCAACCCGGCATGGTAGGGCAAGGCAGCAACACCATGGGAACGCAGCAGCGCGGCCGTCTTCTCGGTGGACTTCCGTGACAGGCAGTAGACGATGCCGCTCTTTCCTCGACGGGAATCCACGAATTCCAGCAGCGCCCGTTGCAGATTTCGGCGGGGCTGGACCGCAAGGTGAATGTTGGGGCGATCGAAGCCCTGGCTGAACACCAGACCCGCACGGTTGAACAGCTTCTCGCAGATGTCCCGTCGGGTCGCGCGGTCCGCGGTGGCCGTAAATGCGGCAATGGGAACATCAGGAAACAGATCGCCCAACTGGGACAGCCCTACATAATCCGGCCTGAATGCCGGTCCCCATTTCGAGATGCAGTGTGCCTCGTCGACGGCAATCAGGTTGATGGGAAGACGCTGCAGCGATGCGATCATGCGCGGCTGCATCATCCGCTCGGGTGCCAAGTACAGCAGCTTCGCATGTCCGGCGGACACCCGTTGCCACGCAGCCAAATTGTCGGAACGGCTCCGGTTTCCGTTGATGGTCTCCGCGGCTACGCCGGACAGCCTCAGCGCCGCAACCTGATCGTCCATCAGGGCAACCAGCGGAGAGACCACCAAAGTAAGCCCGTCCAGGATGAGCGCGGGCAGCTGGTAACAGAGAGACTTGCCGGCACCGGTTGGCATTATCCCCAGCACGTGGTTGCGCTGGAGAATGGCCTCAATGATGTCCGCTTGACCCGGACGCAGCCTCTGGAAGCCGAAAACCGTTTCCAGGATGGGTTGATAGGCATCCGACAGCATTGAATGCACTTGTTCTTGTTTTGTGGAATTCCTGACTTGACCGACAGCTCATGGCGAACCTTGGCTCAATCGTCGCCGGTCCGGTCTCCAGGGAACTGCACCGCGGACGAACACCGGTTTGAAAGACGCCCAAGGTTTCCATGGATGCATTCTTGTGGTGCCTGGCGCATGCGGTGCATCGCTGTGCTGGACCCGAGCGGCACCCCCTACCAATTGGTAAACGAACCATCAAGGCGCCGTAGCTGGGGCATTTCCCGTTCCTGCGCTGGAGCACTGCGAGCCAGTTCCCGATCGAATTCGATACCCAGGCCCGGACCCTCCGGCGGCAACAGCGATCCGTCCTCCCAATCAGGTTGCCCCCGACAGACATCGGTCAGGAACGTCCCGGGTTTGGCCGGCTGTTCCTGAACCCCGAAGTTGCTCGTGGCCAAGTTCAGGTGCAGGCAGGCCATCGACGAAACCGGACCCAGAGGATTGTGCAGGGCCAGTTTTATGTAATGTGTTTCACACCAGCCGGCGATCTTGCGCGCCTCGGTCAGTCCGCCCACGATGCACAGGTCGATGCGCGCGTAGTCAATCCACTCCTCTTCGATCATTTGCCGAAACTCCCACTTGGACGAGAAGTGCTCTCCCGCCGCCAGTGGTACCGAGGTACGGGGACGGAGCGTCTTAAAGGAGTCCTGATTCTCGGCACGCAACGGATCCTCCACGAAGAACGGGTGCAGGGGCTCGAATTCCCTGCACAACCAAAGCGTATCCGGCAGATCCAGCCGCGTGTGAACATCGAAGCACATTTCGATGTCGTTGCCCACCGCTTCCCTGATCGCCTGGGCCTGGGCGATCGCCGCCAGAACCGACTGTCTGGGTTCCAGAATGTCACCGTCCGACGGCAGACCCCACCGGATGAACTTCCATCCCTCTTCCTTGGTCTTCAGGCACGACTCGACCAAGGGCTCAATGTCCATCGAATGACCGACATTGTGGGGATAGCAGACCACGCTGTCCCGCACCCGGCCGCCGAGCAGGTCGTAGACCGGTACGCCCAGCGCCTTGCCCTTGATGTCCCACAACGCGATGTCAATCGCGGAAATCGCGGCCGACACGATACGCTGTGCGGGAAAGAACCCGCCCCGAAACATCAACTGCCACAGGTGCTCGGTCCGCATCGGATCCTGCCCCTTCAGCACCTGGTCGAAGTGCCGAACGGCCCCTTCCACCGCCAGCTCGCGGCTGGTGATGCCGGCCTCGCCAACACCCGAGATGCCCTCGTCCGTGTCGACCACCACGAATAGGAAGTTGCGGCTGCCGTTCCAGACACGGAACGGCTCGATGCCCGTGATCTTCATGCCTGTTCAAACTCCAGGGGGTTACAGAAGTGCGGACAGGACCTTGATGGTCCCGTCCATGGTTTCCTCAACGTCCGTGTTGCTCATGGTGGGCATTACGTGCAGCTGCACCGCGCGCGACAACAGGTCCGTACTGACCGGACACATGTCCGGCGCATACTCCACGTCCCGCCGAGCCCAGGTCCAGGGACCGCCGGCATCCGACCACTGCATTTTGTTGAGAACCGAGTACCAGGAGGCGTACACATGCTGGTCCACACCTGCGGGATCAAACATGCGTCCGGCACTGATGTTCTCTGCGGCAAGGGCCGTTCCCACGCGGTCCGCATCCTCCTGGGTGGGCAGGAACATGACCAGGGAAACTGCCGTGTCGCCTTCTTCGTCATGGAGGCGTCGGAAGCCGACCCCTTTCTCGGCGGCAACCTCGCCAACCCCGTTCTTGATGAGTCCCTTGCGTACCCGCATGGCATCCACGATCCGTTTGCGCTTGGCCAACTGCACCCGTCCCACCGCCGCGATCATTTCGTTCATGCGGAAGTTGAGGCCCCACATCAACCGGCTTTCGGGCACCTCAACGAGGCGCGATGCGAATGGGTCGTGGAACATGGTGGCACGCGTATAGACCTCGTCATCATCGGTGATCACCATGCCACCCTCGCCGGTTGTGATGATCTTGCTGGCCTGGAGACTGAAGGCACCTACATCGCCAATGCTGCCCAGCGCCTTGCCTCCAAAGGAGCCGCCGTTGGCCTGTGCCGTGTCCTCCAACACCAGCAGTCCGTGTTCCTTGGCAATCTCCACGATGGCCGTCATGTTGGCGGGAACTCCCCGCATGTGCACCGGCATGATGGCCTTGGTGTACGGGGAAATGTTGGCCCGTACCGCATCAGGGTCCAAGGTAAGCGAGTCGTCGACTTCGGTGATGATGGGAACGGCTCCGATGGCCAGGATGGCCGACACGGATGCAATCCAGCAGAAAGCCGGCACAATCACTTCGTCTCCGGGTCCTACACCCAACCCCTGCAGCGAACAGAGCAAGGCCGCCGTGCCCGATGTAACAGCCAGTGCATGCTTGGTTCCATTGGCCTCCGCCATCTCGAGCTCCAGTTGCCTGGCCGGTGAATCTCCCTCATCACCCATGAAGCGATACAGGTTTCGGCCCCGGATTACCTCAACGACGGCCTTCTCCTCGTCTTCGGTATAGGCCAACAACCCCGGCAACGGAGCTTCTGGCGGTGTGGAGCGGGCCGGGGTGCCTTCGGCGATGGCCAGCGTATCTGTGTTCGTTGCGGTCATGGCGTTCCACCCAATTGGGAATGACAGTCGGATGCCATTACATTACATCAGGAGCACAAGGAAGAGACTGGTACCGGTTTTCCCGTACCAGGTCCGTACGAGCGTTCGTCCAAGCAACCTCCAGGACGGGTTCGAAACACAGCCGCGTTCCCTGCCGGCAAGGGCGGGAATGGGGTGTGAGATTCGCTGATTGGGCAGTTGGCAGCGATACCCTAGAGGTTAGGCGGAACAGAGTTCCGCTGCCCCACAGTGATCGGCGACCAGAAACGGTGTGCGGAAGGGATCGGGGTTTGACACCGGGTTGCGACATGAAAGACCGGGAGGCAGAAGTGACAGAAGGAAGTGGATGCGGAACTCACACTCAGTTTGAGGACCAGGACCGGGAGTTGAGCGCGCAGAACCGCACACGCTGGAACGCCCTCTCCAAAGCAGGAGTGCTTTATGCCAGGCCTTTCCTTAGCCTGAACCGTACAGAGGCACACCGCTTCCTGGACACCGAAGGGTTGATGGATCCACCGGAAGGGAAACGGGTGCTGGTGTTGGCCGGGGGTGGCGGTCAGCAATCCGCTTGCTTGGCCTTGCTTGGCGCAAAGGTGACCGTATTGGACCTGTCGGATGAGCAGTTGGAACGCGATCGGGAAGCGGCCCGTGCGCTTGGACTTCAACTGGACTTGCACCAGGGCGACATGCGAGATCTGTCCCGGTTCGATGGAAATTCTTTCGATATGGTCTATCACCCGCATTCCATCAACTTCATCCCCGATGTCGATGAGGTGTTTGCAGAAGTGGCACGGGTATTGGCACCTGGGGGACAGTACCGGGTGGACTGGCACAACCCGTTTACCCAGCTGGTCGACGACGAGAGTTACAGGGACGGGGTGGGATATGGACTGCTCCATCCCTATCGGGACGGCGAAGTGGACTTGCAAGCGGTGTTTGGTTCAGACCAATGGCCTGTGGAACTGGCGGACGGTTCGATTGTATCGATGGATCATCCGCGCAGCTGGATCCATACCTTGGGAACCTTCGTGGGGGAACTGGCCCACAATGGATTCGTGATTTTGGGCATTGGAGAGGAAACCTCGACCGACGACGAGGCCGAGCCCGGCAGCTGGGAGCATTTCAAGCGAATCACAGTTCCCTACTTGCGGGTATGGACGCGCTTGGTGCCGGAGGCATTTGGTTCTGCGCAGCGATGACTTTTTGTCATCGCGTGACAGCGTCCATGGCTTCGCGTGTCCAACGATCCCATGGTGTAAGGAAGCAGAGTCTTCGTTGACGGTGTCTGGGCTCTTTCTCAACACCCTCATGCATGATGAACGTCCTGTGCCCGACAGCCCCAAGGACAGTCAGGCTGCGGGGTAGAATCGGGCCTCGGTACACGCGGGAGTCGTGAGATGGATGCGGTTGCAATTCGGGAGCAGACCCAGGCGGCACCCAACGGGCGCACAGAGGAACTGCACCCCGACGCCAATCCTTATATGACGCGAGAGGCACGGACGGAACGGATCGCGTGGCGGCTGGCCCACCCGGAGGTTTGGCGCGCCCACCTCGAGAACCTTGTTTATTACGACCCGGAATACGCGTACGATGTCGGACACGAGTACGAGGATGACTGGACCACCGATCCGGACCATTCCGGCAACGGCATCGAATTCGCGGAATACAACGAGGACGGTGTTTTGGAGCCCATCGACGACCGACGGACCATGCTCGAGGGGAGCATGCTGTACCTGCTCCGCAAACTGCTCGGCAACCGCGCCGAGTCCCAGGGACGCCTCTATTTCCCCGGTCCTGTCGCGGAGCGTCTGCAGCTTCGGACCCAGAAGGGCAACCACAGCAGCTACGTAAAACCGGATCTGATGGTGTTCCCGCCGCCCCATGAACTGCCGGCGGACGCTCACCGGGACCGCGGCGACTGTGCCCTGCGCGTGCACGAAGGCGCGCCGCCGCCGGAGCTGGCGGTCGAAATCCTGTCGGTTTCCTCCGTGGCACGGGACTACGGGGTCAAGCGGGAGCTGTATGCGGCCCTCGGCGTGCGCGAGTACTGGATATGTGACGTGGGCGGCATCCGCCATTCGAGCTCGCCCGTGGAACTGCAGATGTACCGGTTGATGGCCAATCGAACCTATACGGAAGTTTCGCCTGCATGGACGGACGCAGCCCAGGACGACACGCCGACGTTTTGGAGTGAGGTGTGCAACAGGCACGTTCACGTGATGCCAGGCGACTACGCGCCACGCTTCCAGTGGTACGACGAGGTCCAAGGCCGCTGGCGGGACAACGAAACCGACGCACAGGACGAAAAGGAGCGGCTCCAACAGAAGAGCCGAGCGGAGGGCCGAGCGGCAGGACGAGAAGAGGGTCGAGAAGTGGGAAGGGAAGAAGGGCGGACGGAAGAAGCCGTCAACACAATGCGCGAATTCCTGCAGATGGATCTGGATCCGGCGTACCTGGACCACATCGAGTCTGTCTGGCGCCGGGATGGCCCGCCGTCCGATGCTGCCCGGCGGGTCCGGGCCGTGTTGCGCACTCCCAACGAGTGGCGAACCCTGCTGCAGGTCCCGGACGCGAACGACGACAACTGACCCCACCGCGCTCCGTAGTTCGGCGATACTGATCCCCGGTAGTACTGTGGCTCCTGCCGATACGTAAGCGCCGAATCCGCCCAGGTATAAAGGGCACGATACGGTTCGCCCCAATGAACCCGGTTGTTCGCCCGATGGCCAACCGGAGGCCGGCATCCTGCCTTGCTGGTTGTAGTCAAGGCAGCAACACACGGGCGCGAGGTCTGGCAAGCAATCAGGTTCCAGTCCCGGATCAACGAAACTTTCACTGTGCCAACGGCACACCATCTCCATTGCAGCGGTGCTGAATCGGGTTAGACTCTCACTTTCTCTTCAAATCCCAACCACACCCACGAGTCATGACCAAAATATTCAAAATGCACTTGGGCGAAGGAGGCATCGATGAGCCCCGAGCCATCAACGAAGGGGTCCTGTTGATGGGTTGGTCCCAAGAGGATATGACTGGGTATTCATTGGATGACATTAAATCAGTTTTTAGGCGAGATTGGCCTCATGAGTCAACCCGCGCTGTAGGCCGCATCGCCGGAATGACGCATACATTTTGGAATGTAGTCTCGGT
This sequence comes from Caldilineaceae bacterium, assembly GCA_026705565.1. Lineage (GTDB taxonomy): Bacteria > Chloroflexota > Anaerolineae > Caldilineales > Caldilineaceae > Bin34. The sequence continues at coordinate 6,749 of JAPPAJ010000326.1, forward strand.
TGGTGACTATGTTCTTACCAAATGGAAGACACGTGAAGGCATCGGTGTTGGGAAGATAATCGGCCCTTGCAGGAAGGACGAAATCAGTGGTGAAGACTTGAGACCAGTCGAGTGGCTCAGCCTGGACATCGACAAGGCGGCCTTGGGCGAGGACTTGCAAAGCCAACTACGTCCCCCGATGACAATTTCAGAAGTCCGAGTGGCGGACGGTATTGCCCGAATCGAACAGATTGTCGCCACCGGCGAGGATCCGGGACCGAACAGATACTCGGTGGAAGGAACCATGGTGACGCGTGACGAATTGCCCGGACGATTTGACCTGATGTTGCCCGTCCTCCACGCATTGAACGACCTTGGCGGAGAGGCGTGGAGGCAAGACTTGTTCGCTACGTTGGCGGACAATCTAGACCTACCTCAATCAATGAGAGAAATTCTTCATGGTGATGGGCCCCAAACCGAGTTTGACTATCAAGCTGCTTGGACACTTTCTTATCTGCGTGCAATCGATGCTCTTGACAGAATGGATCCAAGGTATTGGAAAATCACAGACACGGGTAGGTGGTATCTCCAGAACTCGACGAATGAAGAACTTGTAGAACGGCATCGGAAGCTCGATCGGAAGCTCGATGACGGCAAATACTCCGTGGACGACATTGTCCAAGATGGCTGTTTTGTGGAACAGCAGCGAATCTCCAACATCCTTGAGCGGCTACGGTCCAAGAAGAACCTGATCCTCCAAGGCCCGCCAGGCACAGGGAAGACGTGGCTCGCAAAAAGGTTGGCTTGGGCCCTTGTTGGCTGGAAGGATGCGAGCCATGTTCGCGCGGTCCAGTTCCACCCAAACCTGTCCTACGAAGACTTCGTTCGGGGCTGGAGGCCATCCTCCGATGGCAAGCTGGAACTGATGGACGGCCTCTTCCTCGAGATCGTGGCGGCAGCCCGCGGAGACGCAGAAGGCGCGTACGTACTCGTGATTGAAGAGATCAACCGAGGCAATCCAGCCCAGATTCTGGGCGAAATGCTCACTCTCCTGGAGGCGGACAAACGCAATCCCGACAACGCTTTGGAATTGACCTACAAGCGGGAAGGTGAACAGGGCATCCACCTTCCTCCCAACCTATACCTCGTCGGAACGATGAACATTGCGGACCGCTCACTGGCTCTCGTGGACCTGGCCCTCAGACGACGCTTTGCGTTTGTCGATTTGATGCCTGAGATCGACAAACGATGGCAAACGTGGGTCAAAAAACAGTGCGGATTTGACGATTCGGTCCTGTCCGACATCCAGGAGCGTATGGCGAACCTCAACCAAACCATCGAGTCCGATTCGAAACTCGGCAGACAGTTTCAGATCGGCCACAGCTATGTCACGCCCCCGCCTGGCATTGAAACCGATCCAAGCACCTGGTATCGGGACGTTGTCAAGTCCGAGATTGGTCCCCTCCTGGACGAATACTGGTTCGATGAACCGTCCAAGGCGCAGGGGGAGCGAGAGAAACTCCTGGAAGGATTGGACTGGCTGTAAGCCAAGTCAATTTGGAGCGATTGATGGGATTCATCGGGCGGATACCCATCCGCAACATCTGGCTTCTGATGTTCTATGCATCCGACCTGTACAGACATATCGGAGATCGGAACGGTGCTGTCGAAGAGAGTCCGGATCCCCTGGCAGACCTTGTCGCGAAGATCCTGGCAGACCGCGTTGAACAGCGGCTCCGGCGGCAACTGAGCACGGGCTTCCAACCCCGAGAGGCAAACCTGAGACGGGTCAAGGGCCGCATTGACCTGCTCCGCACAACCCGACATCGATTGCTGGACCAAGGGTTGGTTGCCTGCCGGTTCGACGAACTGTCCCTGGATACCCCGGCAAACCGCCTGGTACTGGCCGCATTGGAAACGATGGCGAACACGGTTCGGAATCAGGCTCTGGGCTCGCAATGTGGTTCCCTGGCATTGCGGTTGCGCCGGGCGGGGGTATCCGGCAAGCCGCCAACTCGACGGCAGATCGCGGCGGTGGCTGACGGCCGGCTCCTAAGGGCCGATACAGCGATGATGGCCGCGGCTCGGTTGGCCCTCGATCTGGCATTGCCAACGGAACAGGAAGGGAGGCATTCACTGCCGGTGCCTTCCCGGGAAGAACATTGGGCGCGGCAGCTGTTTGAACGCGCGGTGACAGGTTTCTATGACGTCGTTGCACGTCCGTTTGGTTGGACGGTGGCGCGAGGCACGAAACTGAGTTGGAATGAACGGGGACCTTCACCCGGGTTTGAGGCCATCCTGCCATCCATGAAGACTGACATCGTCCTTGATCATGAAGTTCGTGGTCACCGGATCGTGATTGACACCAAGTTCACCGAAATTGTCACGGGTGGGTGGTACAGAGAATCAAGCCTCAAAAGCGGTTACATCTACCAGATGTATGCGTACCTTCGTTCCCAGGAAAGCCTCGGGGATCGGCTGGCTGACGGTGCGGCCGGGCTGCTTTTGCATCCGGCTGTTGGTTCCGACATGGATGAGGGTGCGGAGTTCCAAGGCCACAGAATTAGGTTCGCGACTGTTGATCTCACGGCATCGGCCTTGGACATCCGCAACCGCCTGTTGCAAGTCATCCAAGTTCCCGACCCCACATCCACGCCAGACATGGTTCGATAAGCCTCAAAGACTGATAGCCAAGTGGTGGGGATCACGACTGGACATCCGACAACCTGGCAAGCACCATTTGAATTCGCTACAACCATCCCCTCGCCGTGAAGATTTCCCGAGTCAAGCTGCAACCGGTCGCCACAAGACGACGTTCAGGCATTCGCAACCAGCACATCATCGTCCGCATCGACACGGACAACAACTGGACCGGCTGGGGCGAAATGAGCGATCTTAGCCATCTACCCGCCTGGCACTTCCACATCGGGAGTTTGGAACAGACCCTCACGGATGCATTGACTGGCCAGGATCCCAGTAATCTGGCCCGGCTCGAAGGCTTGCTGCTGGATCTGTTCCCGGTGGAAACCTACCTTTACAGTAGGTCGGCATCGGTCCGCCAAGGGGTGGACATCGCCCTCCACGACCTAGTTGCCAAAGCCAGTAGCCAACCAGTCCACAACCTGCTGGGCGGCCGGGTGCGGGATGCGATGGACGTGTGCCTGCCCATCTTTCGAATGCAGACCACGGAACAGGTCCAGGACCGACTCAAGGACTTGGCTTGGGCCTACGATGTGGGGTTCAGACTCGTGCGGATTTACGTGGGAGCCTGTCCGGAAGCCGACCACATGCTGCTGAAGATCATGGCGGAGACCTACGGCAACGAAATGCGGGTCAAGTCCTGGGACTTCTCGGGTAGCCTCCATTGGAAAGCCGCCTTGGCCGCGTCCGAGGCACTCAGCGAATACGGCACCTGCCAGCTCATTGAAAGCCCCGCCCCCGCCCTTGACCTGGACGGACTACGAGAGTTCAGGAACCGTTCCCGGCTACCTGTATCAGAGCACGTTCTGTCGCAGCACCACGCGTGGCAACTACTCCACGGCGGCTGTGTGGACATTCTGAACGTGTCCCCCTTTGTCCTCGGTGGCCTGCGGCCCTGCCAACGAGTCATGGCACTGGCGGAGAGTGCCCACGCCGGCGTCCTACTGGGCACCACCCAGGAACTGGCCGTCGGCACCGCAGCGATTGCCCATCTCGCCACGTCGGCACAGGCAGTCAACTGGCCGGGAGACAGCACAGGCCCATTGCTATACGAGGATGACGTCGTGGAGGGCGGTGTGACCTACCAAGGGGGAACGCTCGTCGTTCCTGAAGGTCCGGGGCTTGGGGTCACCGTCTCGGAATCCCGAATAAAGACGCTTGCCGCGCCTCTCGAACCGGATTCCGCAACGAACATCATCGCGTTGCGGGACAGGACCGCGGCCTGATTCCGGTTCTTGCGTCCAAACCTATTGGTACGCCAGGGACCCGTCCGGTTTCCACAACTGGCTGCGCCGCCAGGACACGAAGGGAGCGTCCTCCAGCACCGCTGGATTTAGGGAAACCCCCAGTCCCGGTTTCTCAGGCACAATCAGGTGGCCGTCTTGGAGCGGTATCGGCTCTTCCAGAATGGTCCTTCGAATACCTTCATCATCCGGGTGGTACTCCAAGACCTCGAAATTCTGCGTGCTCAATGCAAAGTGAGCGTTGACCGCATTGGCTACCGGTCCGCACGGATTGTGCGGCAGGACTGAGACGTAATGAGCCTCGGCCATCGCGGCGATCTTCTTCATTTCCCAAAGGCCTCCCGTCACGCAGATATCGGGTTGGATGAAGTCCACGGCATTCTGGTTCAACAACGGGCGAAACTGGTGGCGGGTATAGAGCATTTCACCGGTAGCCAATGGGACCCGCACTTGTTGCCGGAGTGCCCCCAGGGCCTCGATGTTCTCCGGTCTGAGTGGTTCCTCCACAAACATCGGGTTCATCGGGGCCACCACTTCGCACAGTTGGGCTGCCCTTCCAATCTCCAGGATGCGAGCATGTGGGTCCAGTCCGATGTCAATGTCGGGTCCAACCGCGTCCCGGACTGCGAACACCCGGGCCTCGGTTTCGCGGAGCACCCGGTTCCATGGCTTCAGGTGGAAGTCGTTGGGCATCGGTCCCATCTTGAGCGCCGTGTACCCGTACGTCTCTATCAGTTGCCGGGCGTGATCCGCCAACTCGGCTGGTGAATCTCCGCCGACCGATTGATAGACACGCACCTTGTCCCTGCATTTGCCTCCGACCAGCCGGTACACCGGCAATCCCGCTGCCTTGCCCGCGATATCCCAAAGCGCATGCTCGATCCCGCTGATCGCGGCGTTCAGCACCATGCCGCCCGGAAAACGGGACCCGGCGTACATCAGGTGCCACAACTTCTCCACGTCCCTGGGGTCCCTGCCCACAAGCCACTCCCTGAAGTCGTCGATTACCTTGACAGTGCCCAGGTCAGGACCGGCGGAATACGCCTCTCCGAGACCAGTGATGCCCTGGTCGGTGAAGACCTGGACGAAGGGAATGTTGCGGTGACCCATGTTGACCACATGGGCAGTGATATCGGTTATCTTCATGGCTACTTGCCTTATGGAGTGACGCGTGTTGGAATGAGTATGCCGTGCGGCACCATGCATTCCGCATGGACAACCGCCCGACTTCCGCCGTCGTCCCTGTGTCGGCCACCCTCTCAACCTCGGAAAAATGATGACTGATGCCGCTTCCCGTCCCAATCTGCTGTACATCCACTCGGACCAACATGCCCAGCGCGTCCTGGACTGCTACGGCGACCCGCTGTTGGCTGAGACCAACTTGGGTCGACTGGCAGCCGGCGGCACAGTCTTCGACAACGTCTACTGCGATTCCCCGATCTGCGTGCCATCGCGCATGTCGATGCTCACGGGATTGCGGCCCTATGAAACCGGTGTCTGGACCAACGAACAGCAACTCGACTCCGCCTTTCCCACGCTCGCCCATTCCCTTGGCGCAGCGGGTTACCTGCCGGTGCTAATCGGGCGCATGCATGCCAACGGGCCGGATCAACTGCACGGATACACCAAGCGGCTGGTGGGTGACCACGGCCCCAACCAGATTGGAGGCCCGCACCTCGACCGTGGCGGTCTGGAAGGCACCGCAGGCCCACACCGCATCAGCCTTGTCAAGTCCGGAGCCGGCCAAAGCGCCTATCAGTTGCACGATGAGGACGTGTACAAGGAGGCCAAGTCCTTCCTGACCGATGCCTGCCGCGAACTCCAGACCGGACGAAGGCAAATTCCGTTCAATCTGTCCATCGGGTTCATGCTGCCCCATCCGCCCTACGTCGCCCACAGGGAGGACTTCGATCGATTCGCGGGCTCCATGACACTGCCCAGAAAACAGACACCGATGGAGGACGTCCACCACCCCTTCCTGCGTTGGTGGCGCACCGATACCGAGATCCAAGATGTGCCCGACGAGGAAGTGCTGCGCGCGCGGGCAGCCTACTGGGGTTTGGTATGGCGCATGGACCAGTGGATTGGAGACCTAATTCAGGTCCTCAAGGACCACGACCAGTTTGACAACACCCTCATCATCTATACCTCGGACCATGGCGACATGCTGGGCGAACACGGCCTCTGGTGGAAGCATGTCTTCTACGAGGAGTCGGTCAAGGTACCGCTCATCATGTCGTGGCCCGGCCGTATTCCGGCCAACCGACGGTGCGAACGCGTCATGAGCGGCATCGACGTGACTGCAACGCTTTTGGACCTCATGGGCGCACCGCCATTGCCGGAAAGCAGCGGGCGGTCCGTCCTGCCCGAGTTGCTCAATCCCGGTTCCGCAAACTGGCAGGATCTGGCGTTTTCCGAGTACAGTTCACGGATGTTCGGCCCGGACGAAGGCTGCTATCAGCGGATGATTCGGGACGGCGACTTCAAGCTGATCTACCACGCCGACATGCCCAGCCAGCTGTTCAACCTGGCGGACGACCCCGACGAACTCATCGACCTGGGCCAGGACCCGGGCTACGCGAAAGTGCGTCAACAACTGGAAGAAGCCGTGCTGGACGGCTGGGACCCCGCCGCGATCTCGGACGCACTCGACCGCGCCGACAGTGCCAACAGCATCTTTGAGAAGTGGGGGCGCAACACAAAGGTGGTGGACAGCATCCGCTGGCAGTTGGACCCGTCCATGAACTGGCTGGAAGCCGACCGAACCTGAACTGACCCCGTCACTGGCGTGTCTCTCTACGTCAGTTACGCCTTCCCACTCCGGATTACTCCCATGAAAATCACGAAGCTGGAAACCATTTGCCTTTCCCGGATGCACGCTCCGCATGAGCAGTGGATCACGGCCCAGTACCGCACCGTGAAGGCTGACTGCACCATCGTGGTGGTACATACCGATACCGACATCAAAGGCATGGGAGAAGCATCCAGCTACGGCTGGCCCCTGAACATCCGGGACTGGGTGGACTTTCTGGCACCCACGTTGATTGGCGCCGATCCCGAGGATCCCGCGATTTCACCACCCCCGGTCGGCAACAACCGGGGACACGACGGCGCGGCGGCCGGGATTGACTGCGCCTTATGGGACATCCGCGGTCAGGCGGCCGGGAAGTCCGTCAACGAACTCATCACGGGCCAACCCGTGGAGTCGGTACCGCTGTACGCCTCCAGCGGCTGCCGGTATGATTGGCGCTACAACCCGGAACAACTGTTTCAGGAAGCGGAGGAGTACATCGAACGCGGGTTTGGGGCCATGAAGTTCCGAATCGGCACAGACTGGAGCTGGGATGGGATCACCGTTGATCGGTTCCTCGACCATGTCCGGGAATTGGTTCGGGTAGTCGATGGCCGGATGAAGTTGGCCTTGGATGGCAACTGCCGCCTCACACCCGAAGAATCCCTACCCATTGCGCGGGAGCTGGACCGATTGGGTTTCGCCTGGTTCGAAGAGCCCATGCCCTGGTCGGACGTTGACTCCTACGCGGAGCTTAATCGTGCGGTGGAACTTCCCATCACCGGTGGTGAGTCGTTCGCGACCTTGGCGCAGATGCGTCCCTACCTGGATGCCGGTGCCTACGACGTGGTGCAGCCCGATGCCGGGTTCAGCGGTATCACGGAGTTGCTGCGCATCGGCAAGGTCGCGGAGGAGCGAGGGGTCAAGCTGTACCCACACAGTTGGCACAACGGACTCATGGGTTTGGCCAATGGGCATGTCGTCGCCTCGCTGCCCAGCAGCGACTATCTGGAACTGTGCATGATCCAGGGGCCGTTGCAATGGGCCTTCGCAGCCGAACCCCCTGCAATCAAGGGCGGCAGGCTGTACTTCCCGAACAAGGGCGGTTTCGGAGTCGAATTGGCCGAGGGCCTCGAGCAGCGGTACCCGTACCTTGAAGGCATCTATAGCCTGAATGTTGAACGAGACCTGATCCTGTAGTCTCGGGACATCAGCCGACCTAGAGCCTTCCAGAGGAAACCAATGCCAGCTCGCCTTCAGGCACACCACCTCACCCTCACATATGTTATGTAAAGTAGCTGCTGTTGCTTGTGACTGCTCAAGCTGCATCGCCGTTCTTCAATACCGCCAAACCGTTCCCCAATTCATACACATCCAGCACACGGATCTCCGCCATGCCCCGGCCTCAAATTACTGCTCCCTTGCCAGAACTCCCCCAACCCGACAATCTGGAACTGCCCGTCGACGGCGGACCAGTGACCAGACCCGAGCCGGAACTGATTGAACAGCTCAAGGGTGTATCCAGCGCCACGGCCAGCGCCAACCTGCACAAACTGGGCCTGAAGAACAGTTGGATTCAAGGGCCTGTGGCCCGTCAGCGAGGAAGGAAGATCGTAGGCCCGGCTGTGACGCTCGCCTTCATGCCGCAACGCGAAGACTTGCTGGCAGGACCCGGCCAGGAACAGACGGAGAAACGGAGTGCGTTGTGGTCGGTGTTCGAATCCGTCCAACCAGGCGATGTGCTGTGCATACAGGCCTATGGAGACCCCTACACCGGATGCGTAGGCGAGATGCTGTCTACATTCTTCAAGGGACGCGGCGGAGCCGGCATGGTCGTGGATGGCAGCATCCGCGACTGGACGGAGATCCAGCATATCGATCTCCCGATGTGGACCCGTGGGGTAACCCCCAACTACGCCTCGCAGTCCAGACTCTTCCCGTGGGCCTTCAACGTGCCGGTGGCCTTGAGCAGGGTCACGGTGATACCGGGCGACGCCATCATTGCCGACGACGACGGAGCCGTGATGGTTCCTCGGGCCATGATCCCGTTGGTCCTGGAACATTCCCTCGAGCATGAGGAGTGGGAGGAGTTCAGCCGCCTCAAGCTGCAGGAAGGAGGCGACCTGAGACGCTACTATCCACTCTCGGACGAAGGATGGGACGAATACGAACAGTGGAAGGCGGCTCAATAGGCAGGCTGCTTCCTGAATCCAAAGTCAAGGAAGAATCAGTATGGATCTGAAAAACAGCGTTGCCCTCGTCACCGGTGCCGGATCGGGAATCGGCAAAGGCGCGGCCATTCGACTGGCGCGCGAAGGCGCCAAGGTGGGGGTGCTGAGCCGAACCGATGTCCAAATCCTGGACGTGGTCCAGGAAATCAGGGACAGCGGCGGCGAGGCCATGCCGTTGATCGCCGATGTGTCGAAGTCGGTTCAGCTCCAAGGTGCAATCACCGAACTGGCCGAAGCCTACGGCGGCATCCAGGTGGTGGTGGCGAACGCCGGGGTCAACGGCCTCTGGGCACCCATCGAGCAGATCTCCGAGGACGACTGGGACTACACCATGGACATCAACCTGAAGGGCACGTTCATGACCATCAAGTACGCCCTGCCCTGGCTCAGACAGTCCGGCGGGGCGATTGCCGTCGTCGCTTCGGTCAACGGCACACGCATCTTCAGCAACACGGGAGCCACGGCCTACGCGTGCTCCAAGGGAGGGCAGGTCATCATGACCAAGATGCTTGCACCCGAACTGGCCCACGACAATGTGCGCATCAACGTGATTTGTCCGGGGTCCATCCGTACCGAAATCAGCGACAACACGGTGATCAGCAATCAGGACATCGTGTGGCCTGTAACGTTCGAAAAGGGACAGATTCCGCTGACGCGCGACCAACCGGGAACAATCGAACAGTGCGCCGATCTGATCCATTTCCTGGTATCGGACGCGTCCGCCCACATCACAGGCACGGAACTGTGGATCGACGGAGCCCAATCCCTGATCAAGGGATGAAGCACCCTGGGCCGCAGTTCAGACTTCGGCCTTGGACGAGTCCCTGGTGTCCGGTTCGGCCAACCAGAACCTGCGCATGGTCTTGGCGTTCAGCGTGTGGCCCAGGCCGGGCCTGTCCGACACGATGAGATAGCCGTCTTCTACTTGCTCGGGCGGATCGAGAAGCTCGGCTCGCCAAGGCACCTCGCCCCAGGCAAACTCGAGGATGTTGAATCCCCTGGCGGCCGCACACACGTGACCGCTGTGCATGCTTGCCACGGGCCCCGAGGGGTTGTGCGGTGCGAAATCAACCCCGTGCAGCGCGGCCAGTTCACCTACAAGCAAGGTTTCCTGATCGCCTCCGGCATGCTTGACATCCGGCATGACGACATCCGCGGCACCTGCTTCCAGTAGGCGGTGAAAGGAATCGGCACCGAAGAGGCTTTCGGCCGTGGCCAGCCGCTGCCGAATCCCTGACCTGACCTCGTGCAGGCCCTTGAGGTTCGAAACCGGGAGCGGCTCCTCAAACCAGTACAAGTTCAAGGGCTCGAGTGCCGCCGCCACCAGGAAACTTTCACTCAGGGCGAATCGGCTGTGACAGTCCACCGCTACATTCACAACCGGCCCAACCGCCTCACATACCGCCCTGACGCGTTCCACTCCGGGCCACCAGTTCGCCTCATCCGCGGACCGTCGCTGGTTCGGCGGCTTCACTTCATCGAACGGCGCCAACTTGATCATGCGAAATCCTTCCGCGGCCGCCGTTTCTGCAGCCTTGGCGAAGGAAGCCGGGGAGCGCTCCTCAACATGGCGATTGATGTTGGCGTACAACAGAACACGGTCAAGGACCTTTCCGCCCAATAATTGGGCCAACGGCATCCCCGCGGCCTGAGCCCGTACATCCTGAGCCGCTTGTTCAATGGCGCTCAAGGCGGTATTGATGATGCGGTCCTTCCTGTAACGGCTCCTCTCACGGCGCAACCCATTGATGTTGGTAGGATCCTTGCCGATCAGATCCTCGGCCAGGTCGGTCACGGCCCCGCATACCAAGCGATCGTTGCCGCTGTGGCTCGCCTCACCGATTCCGGTCAACCCCTCTTCGGTTTCCAGGACTACGAAGATCCAGTCGCCGCGCCGGTTGACTTGGACGCCTTCGGTCCTGATGGCCCTGATCGTCAACATGTCCGTGCCTCGTTCAGGTTGGCTGATAGCGCAAGGCGCGCCCCGGAAACCGATCCCCAGCGGAGTCCATCAGCCTACCGGAGGAGATGACCGGCTGTCCGTTGACCCACATGTGGTCAAGGCCTTCGGCCAGTACGGCCGGATTGTCGAATCCATTGCGCTCCTTGAACCGTTGGGGATCTATCACCAACAGGTCCGCAAAGTATCCTTCCGCGATCCTGCCCCGATTCCGCAACCCGAACCTGTCGGCGGACCTGCCGGTCATTGAGTGCACTGCCTGTTCCAAACTCAGCACTCCTCGGGCAATCAACGTGTCCAGCATGCGCGGGGCGCTGCCGTACTGCCGGGGGTGGACATGTCCGCCTGGATGCAAAATCCCGTCGGTACCCAGGAGAAAACAAGGATGTTGCAGGAAAGCATCCGCCAGTTCGTCCGCTCCGCGGTGGAACACGAGCAGCACCGCCAGGTTCTCTTCGATCAGAAAGTCGCACAAGGCGTCGCCGGCAGGTTTGCCCGAGGCATCCACATAGGCCTGCAGGGTGGCTCCCTGCCAGCAGGTATTCCCTTTCCCCGGCACCCAGGCAATGACCATGCTGTCCAGTTCCAACCGCGACGAAGCTGCAGCTTGGGTGACGCCGTCGCGCAGCCGCCGACTGGTCAGGGCGGACATCACTCCCAACGGCCCGTTGCGCCAAGCTTCGTAGGGCATCAGGTAGTTCAACATTGTCGAACCCGGCAGATACGGGTAGACATCAAACGTGAAGTCCACTTCATGAACCGCTTTGTTGTCGATGTATTCCAGCAACTGGTCCCGTTCCTGCTCGCTATTGCCTTTCAGATGGGAAATGTGCACCTTCGCGCCCGATTGCACGCCTATGCGAACCGCTTCCTGCATTCCAGCCAGGGTTCCATGCTTGTATCGCACGTGGGTCGCATAGATGCCGCTAAAACCGGCGATCGCCTCGGCTGCGCAAACCAGTTCGTCCGTGTCTGCCCAACACTGTGCGACATAATCCAAACCGGTTGACAGGCCGCAAGCACCCTCTTCCATCGCCTGAGCGATCCGGTCCTGAATCTCAAGGGTTTGGTAGTCATCCGGTGCCAACTGGCCCCATCCGCAGGCCAGCACCCGCACGTTGGCATAGGGAATCTGTGCCAGCGCGTTCTGGGCATTGCGACCATCCACCAACGACATGTAGTCGGCTATCGATTCCCAGTTCGCATAGTCTTCCTGTTGCAGGGCGTTGAGTCCCTTCAGGTAGTAGATCCATTCGCCCGCGTTTTGGCGGGAAACCGGCGCGTACGAGATTCCGTCCGACATGATGACTTCGGTCGTGAAGCCCTGCCGAAGCTTGCTTTCGATGAGCGGGGTCTTGACCAGCCATCCGTCCATGTGGGTGTGAACGTCAATGAATCCCGGCGTGACCCAGCGGCCGCCAGCGTCGACCACCGTGTCCCCCGGCTGAGCCGACAACCGACCCACGGCGGTAATCTGATCACCGGCGATGCGCACGTCGGCGACACGCGGTTTGGCTCCTGTCCCATCGACGACGGTGCCACTCCTAACCAATGTTCCGGACATTGTTCGCGTTCCTTTCCCTGTCTGTGTCAGACCCTCGGCTTCAACGCTTGAACTCAAGCACGCCCCGCACAACGCGCCCGCCCACCATGTCGTCGAACGCTGACTGGACCTCATCGATTCCGTAGGTCTTGGTGACCAGTGCATCTAGATCCAATGTGCCTTGGCTGTACATGTTCAAAATACGCGGGATGTCGAAGTGAGGTTTGGAGGTTCCCACGAAGGAACCGAGCAACTGCCGATTCATGGCCACCAGCTGGGCGGGGGATATCGGAACCGTGTCCTTGAAGGCATGCATCCCCACAACCACCACCTTGCCCCCGGGTTTGACCGCCTCCAGGCTGTCCGTCATGGTCCCCGCACCCACCGTGTCCACAATGCAGTCGACTCCGGGCGGATACAGTTCCTCCAGGCCATCGGCGAAATCCGTCTCGGACACATCCAGGGTCAGATCTGCCCCTAGGGCTTTGGCAAATCGCAATTTGGCCTGGTCTCGATCAACTCCGATGACGGGACTGCAGCCGGCAGCCTTGGCCCCCATCAACGCGCTGAGGCCGACACCGCCGCATCCAACCACGGCCAATCCTTGGCCGGGTCGGGCCTGAGCCGTGTTCCAAACCGCACCCATTCCGGTCACCACGGCACATCCCACAATCGCGCTGGTGGCCATCGGAATGTCGATCTCGTACGGAATCACGTTCCGCTCGTGGGTCACCATGTATTCGGCCATGGTGGCCACGCCCAAGTGGTGTTTGAGGGGTTCCCCGTCTTGATTCAGGATCCGGGAAACCTTGTTGGGCAACAGTCCCTGCAGGATGGTGGAAGGAAATTCCTCGCACAGGTTGGGCATCCCGGACAGGCATGTGCCACAACTGTTGCACGCCGGCAACCAGTTGTAGATCACCTTGTTCCCCGGCTTCACGGACGTGACAGCCTTGCCCGTTTCGACCACAACACCGCTGCCTTCGTGGCCCAGAACCAACGGAGGCCGGACACGCAATTCGCCCTTGAGTGTATGCAGGTCGGAGTGACAGACCCCCGCGGCGTGGTTTTCGATCAACACCTCCGACTCGCCGGGAGGCGCCAGTGCAATCATCTGCACTTCCAATTGATCGACTTCGGGAACAACGACGGCCCTGACTTGCATCCGATTCCTCTCTTGGCTGTGGTTTCAGACTTGGCTTCAGATCCGTGTGACAAAGGCCGTGTGAGGAATTGCTCGGTGGCGCTCCCCGGGGACTGCCCGCCGAGTTGACTCTAACCCAAGCCGCGGGTGTGGATACCCGGCACCCGCGGCCCGCCTGTGGCGCGAGACGCCAATCTCACCTGCCTCACCGATGGTTGGAACAGGATTCGTCAGCTGCACGGCCAAAACGGCAGGCGATGAGGAAACGCTTGGTGGACTAATGGCTGGTTGTCACCACCAACGGCACGGCGTGGAAACGGTAGCCCAAGCCTGGAATGTTTTCGATGAAGTGAGGCGAATCGGGCCTCGGCTCAAGCTTGCGGCGCAGTCGGCTGACCAATCCCCGCACCAATGTCGAGTCACCGTCTCCGTGATAGCCCCAAACCCGTTCGGCAATGGATTCGGTGGGGACCACGTGTTCCTGGTTGGACATGAGCAGGTA
>JAPPAJ010000350.1 GCA_026705565.1 Caldilineaceae bacterium
GACCGCGCATGGCCGGCCACAAGGCCGGCGTCGACAACATCAGGCCCATTCTGGAAGCCTGCGTGGAGATCGGGATTCCGTACCTGTCGCTGTTCGCCTTCTCCACCGAAAACTGGAGCCGGCCCGACAACGAAGTCTCCGGGCTGCTGAACCTCCTGGGCAGCGCCATCCGCACGCAGCTGGACGAATTGAACGCCAACGGCGTCCAGATTCGCCACAGCGGCAACCTGGACCGGGTCAATCCGCATCTCCAGGCGGAGATGCAGCGGGCTGTGCACGAGACCCGCTGCAACAGCCGCATCACGCTCAACGTGGCGTTCAACTACGGTGGGCGGGCCGAAATCCTGGCGGCCGTCCGCCGCATCATCCGGGCCGACGTGCAGCCTGAGGACTTGGACGAGGAACGTTTTCAAGGCTTCCTGGACCAGCCGGACCTGCCCGACCTCGACCTGATCATTCGCACGGGCGGGGAGTTCCGTCTCAGCAACTTCATGCTTTGGCAGGCCACCTACGCCGAGTACTACAGCACCGAAACCTTCTGGCCGGCCTTCGGCCCGGACGAACTCAAGGCCGCCCTCGGCGAGTATGCCCGGAGGGAGCGCCGCTTCGGCGGCGTCTGCCCGACCTGATGACCCGACCCGAGCGCAAGCGCAGGCGCTTCCAAATCCCGGCACTCGGGGTGCGCCTGCTTACGCTGGCGCTGGTGGTGCCGCTCTACATGTCCCTGATCTGGATGGGGGACCTGATCTGGACGGCGGTCGTGGTGTGGTCGGCCATGCTGGCCTGCTACGAATACTTCGGCCTGTGCCGGCAGGGCGGCTATCCCACCAACCACAAGTTCGGCCTGCTGTGGTGCGCCATCCTGATCATTCGGTTCAGCGGGGCCTTCAGCGGCGTGCCGTTGAGCCTGGTCATCACCTGGGGCATGATCGTGCTGCTGGCCTCGGCCCTGTTTTCGCGGCGGACCCCCTTCCTGACCTGGCTGACGACGGCCAGCGGTCCGATGTACATCGGCACCTGTCTGGCATTGCTGGTGCCGATACGCCAGGTTGACAGCGGCTTCTGGTGGCTGGTGCTGCTCATGTGGACCACCTACATGGCGGATTCGGGCGCCTATTTCGTGGGCTCGCTGTGGGGCCGCCACAAACTGGCACCGGAAATCTCGCCCCGCAAGAGTTGGGAAGGCCTGGTGGGGGCCTTGGTAGCCGGCCCCCTGATGGCGATGATCATCGTGCTCCTCTCCCAACACCCGGGTTGGCTGTCCATACCCCAAACCCTGCCGGACTGGCCGCTCGTGCGCACCGACTGGTTCCGCAGCCTGACTTCGCTGGAGGCCCAGTACTTCGAGCCCCTGCCCATCAACCCGTGGGCCGGTTTGGGGGTTGGCTTCCTGATTGCGGTCCTGGGGCAGCTGGGAGACCTGACCATCAGCATGTGGAAGCGCCACGTGGGCACCAAGGACTCGGGAACCCTGTTCCGCGGTCACGGCGGCATGCTGGATCGCATTGACTCGCTGCTCTTTACCTCACCCTTGATCTACAGCCTGATTCTGATACTAATGTAACCGGCGGCCGCCCGGCGATGCCTGGACCAACGCCTGCAGTGAGCAAAACGGACAGAAGGGGTCTGGAGTGCCATTGTTCCTGTCCCCAGGACCCCGGCGCAGGCAATGGTTGTGCGCGCCACAGCCGGCCCCCCGGGAACCTGCCCGCCAAACAGCCTGCCGGCTTTCCGCGGTAACCGAGGAACCCGTCCATGCAACGAGCCGAATTCAGTTCGGGCGACTGTACAGAACCCAGCAGGCCATGGTGTATTGATCCGGTTCCGGCATGGACACCACCGGCTCGAACTGCTTCATGAGATCCTCATGATAGAAAGGCGGCAAATCCAATTGCCGATCCTCATACCAGGCGCGTCGTACACCGTCCATGGCCGCCAGCAGCAGGGATGCCCTGACTGCGGGGGTCAACCCCTCCTCGATGCGCGTAACCGCCACATCACAAGCGATGTTCTCCCGCTCGGCATCCCCGGACCAGGTGCAGAGGGCACTGCCTTCGTTCGGTGCCGGCTCATTGACCGGATCCTCGGGCGCGGGCAACTGATAACTTACAGGTCCCTGGTCGTCGGAGAGCACGTCGAGCAACCTGAACTCATAGGCATCGACCAGCAGTTCCTGTTCCGTGAGAAAGGTATCGAGGTTGGCCAGGCATTCGGCACTGGGTACGCTCCAGTTGAAATCGTCGCTCTCATCCAGCATCCTTACCAAGGCACCCGATGCGGGCAGTTGCGCGAGATATTCGCAAACCCCGTTCAGGCATCGTTCGAACGGTGCCGGCCCGTCCGCGTGATCCGGGCCCGCGTCGGCCGCCTCCGCCCCCGGTGCGGATGTGGGCATTGGCATCGTCTCGGGCGCGGGCTCGGGCACGGGCTCCCCGGCCGGACGCACCAGGAAGAACAGGAGGAACAACCCGGCGACACCAGCCGCGATGACGAGGAAGGCCAAACCCGGTCGCAGTTTCTTCATGCAAGTGCTTCCCGCAGGGCTCTGATACTATCCAACACGGACTGTTGATTGTTGTAGATGCTGGAACCGGCCACGACGTAACGGGCACCCGAATCAACCACGGCACGAATCGTGGACGCATCCACCCCGCCGTCCACCTGGATGGCCGGCGGCACCTCGAGCTCCGCTGCGGCAATGAGTGATCCGAGCCGACGGATCCTGGCCGGCGAGCCGGCTATGAACGGAGCGCCTCCGAAACCGGGCGGGACGGTCATAACCAGGACACGGTCCACATACGGAAGCAATTCCCGCACGGCCTCCGGCGGAGTTCCGGGATTCAGGGCAATCCCGGCCAAACAGTCAACGCGGCGGATTTCGTCCACCGCTCGGTACGGATCGCGGCATGCCTCCACGTGCACGGTGACCATTTCAACCCCGGTGGACAGAAAGGCCGGCAACAGGCGCAAGGGTTCCTCCATCATCAGGTGCACATCAAGGGGAAGCGCAGTGGCCTGCCGAACGGCTTCAATGGTCGAAACCCCAAACGTGATGTTGGGAACGAACATCCCATCCATGACATCCAGGTGAAATCCGTCCACTCCGGCCGACTCGGCCTCGGCAATCGATGCGGCGAGACGGCCAAAGTCGGCGGTTAGGATGGAGGGTAGAAGGTGGATTGCAGCCATCGCTTGTGCGACCAGCCTGGCGGAACGGAACAGCGTCGTGTACAAATTGTGGCAGACCGTGCCGCGAAACCGACAACCGAACCCAGCCTGCAGGTGGCCGCGGCCGGTAGACGCCGCAGGGCATGCTTTGGATATTGGGTCTGCCTGTCAACCGCGTACCATGATCATCCCGCCGGGTCGGGCCCGGACAACTGCATTCAAAAGGAAATTTGGACATGACCACAGCCAAGGAACTGGCTACCGCCGCCGGCAACGGCGATCTCGACACCATGCGGTCCCTGCTTGCCGCGGACGGCTCGCTGGCCACCGCCTGGCAACCCGTGATGGAAGCCTGTTTGAGGGGCCAGCCGGAAGCCTTGAAGCTGCTGCTTGAGCATGGCGCGGATCCGAACGTGAAGTCGCGCTCCTCGCACCACTATCGGCCCCTGCATCGAACCGTCGAACACAAGAAGACGATGCCCAAGCACGAAGGCCACATGCAGGTGGTGGAGATGTTGCTCGACGCGGGTGCCGATCCCCTCCTGCCGGGCAGCCCTTGGCTCATCAGCGCGGTTGCCCTTTGCGCCACGGGTGATTCGACCGAATTCCTGCCCCTCCTATTGGACCGGATCCCAGCCGACCTCGATATCTTCCATGCCGCTGTGCTGGGCCGCGCCCAAAGGGTCGCGGAACTGCTCGCGGACAATCCTGCCCTGGCCGCGCCACACGACCCGGACACCCGGATCTGGACGGACGAGCGCGGCTGGTCCGCCCTCCTCTATTGCACCCGCTCCTGTCTGGGCAGGAACGACAAGGTTAAAGCCAAGGAGTTGGCCGCCACGGCCCGATGCCTGCTGGCACATGGGGCGGATCCCAATGGCTGCATCGAGCACGCCATCCACAGCGGCAACCTCGAGATTATGGAAACACTGCTTGAGGCCGGGGCCTCCGTGGCCGACGACGACACGCTCAACCACGCCGCCTGCGACGGCCAGTTCGAAATGCTCGAACTGCTCCTGAAGCACGGCACACGGCTCGACGGCACGCGCGGCACGGAACATCACGGCGGCTACACCCCGCTGGGGTGCGCCGTGTCATGCCGCAGCCTTCAGGGCGTCCGATGGTTCCTGGAACAGGGCCAGGATCCCAATCACATCAAGAGCCAGGCCAACGAAAACTGCCTGCACGTAGCCGTGCACCACGGTGCCAGCAACAAAATGCTCCAGCTCCTCCTCGACTTCGGAACCCGACTCGACCAGAAGGACACGTCCGGCTTCACCCCGCTGGACCGGGCACGGACAAAAAAGCGAACCAAGGCGATCCCGTTTCTCGAGGCGGCCGCTGCCGGGCCCCCTTGACTGCCGGAGTCGCGGGAGGTGTCCCCATCAACACCCAAGCTGCCCGGACCAACCCGCAAACCGAACCGTCCAACAATTTCCCCAATTGGCCCCAAAGCAGCCTGACCAAATCCCGACGGCTGGGAGTCGGATGCCACCCAGAGGCATTGCGTACCAAACGCGGCCGGTGAAACCGGAAATCTTTCGGATGCGCAAAATGTTGTGAACCCGTCTGCGCTCGCATGCCGTGCGGCCGGGACACTCAGTCGGTATCCGTCCCGTCTTCCCGGGTCCGATGCTCCCACAGCCAGGAGAACGCGTAGATCCCCGTGTCATGGCCATCGTCCCAAGTAATGCGCACTGCGTATCCGCCCACCAGCTCGACGGCCGCCACCCGATCGCTTGGCATGGGGCCGCTGGACAGGGCCAAGGGATCAACCTCCGTGCCGGATTCGCCGCGCACCGCCCGGCAGGATGCACAGGGGCAGTTGCTGCGCAGCCACGTCAGCGACAGTTCGCTGACGGAATCGTCCTGCCACTCGATGCGCATGAGATTCTGCGCACGCAGAACTCGAATCCTGCGAGGGGAAAGGTGGGGGTCTTGCTGGACTGCCATCGTGCGGAACCTTCCCGAATGTTCGTATGGCCTGCTACGCGATGTCCTTGCCGGCCGCACCGGCACTTCCAGGCGGCCGGCGATGCGTTGCCGATGCGGCGGATCCCCGCACTTTCGTCAGACCCTCAAGGCCTGGATTTGGTGCGGATGCCCAAAGATGCCCCGCGCTGCCTCGGAGAACGGCTGCCGCGTATCCCACGTGGTGACTCGAATGCCGCCGCGCAACAGCCGCCCGGTGAGATGGGTTCGTTCCAGGGCGGCCAGTCGGCCCGCCAACTCCCGCTCCTCATCGTCGTCCAACAGCGACTCTTCAAATGCAATTGGGTCCGGACTCACGACAATGACCTGGTAGCCGCGCGCCCGGAGCTTCAGTAGTTCGGCGTGGTCGTCGGGGTGCAGCGGGCTGATGAGCAGCAGCAGGGACCGGTGGGGGAACAGGCGCGCCGGCACATGGTCAAGCCGATTGAAGATCTGGCTGGTCTCCACCTTGGCCCGGGCCAGAGTGCGCAGAATCTTTTCGTACTGCTGTTTGCCGGAGCCGGGGAACGTCCAGTCGATGGATCCGCCGTAGAGGAAAAGGCCCACGCGGTTGCCATAGCCCAACAGCGTGTCGGCCAGGCTCGCGGCAGCCTGAATGCTGAATTCCAGAATGCTTCGGTCGCCGGTGAAGACATTGGTCACCGCCCGGATGTCGAGAATCAAACCGATGTCGATGGCCCGTTCCAACTGGAACTCGTTGACGAACAGGGTTGTGTCGGATCGGGCCGTGGCCCGGTGGTTCAGCCATCGCCAGCTGTCTCCGGCCTGATATTCCCTCAGGCCAAAGAACTCGACACCGGGACCGCCCTTGCGGGCCGGGATGAGACCGGGATACACCCGTGTGCGCCGGGCCTGGATGGCCATCGTTGGAATCTTGATGGCGCGCGGCAGCACAAACAGCCGATTGAGCGGATCATACGTTTCGGTGACGTTGAACAAACCAAAGGGATCACTGGCCGCAATCCGCAGCGGAGGCAGCACGTAGTAGCCCCGGGCTCCTTCCAGTCGATGCTCGAGCCGGCTCGCCCGGCCGGGTTCCAGCCCGAGCCAGCCCTCGTGTTCGCCGTCGTGCTTCGCCAAGCCGGCCGGAAACGGCTGCTCCACCAGGACATGCTCCAGGGCCTCTTCACGATCCTCCACCATCAGCACGGTGCGGATGTGTTCGCCCTGGGCCACCCGATCCTGATCCAGGTGCCGGCGCACGTCGAGGTTCAATCGACGCGGAGCCTGCCACAAGGCCCATCCCACCAGCACCAGGGGCGGGATGGCCAAGGCCAGCACGAACCCCTGAACCGTGGCCAAGCCGGCCAGCAGGGCTGCCGTGGCCACCAAGACCACGGCGAAGAGGCGGGGCAGGCCCTGGTCTTCAGGCACCGGACACGAGGGGGACGGGCACGGAGTCGAGGATGCCGTCCAGGATTTGGGCGGCGGCGCCTTGCCGGAGCCACAGGTCCGGCGACAGGATCAAACGGTGGATCAGCGCCTGGTGCACATAGGCCTTGACGTCGTCGGGAAGCACAAAGTCCCGTTCGTCCATGGCGGCGTTGGCCCGTGCCAGGCGGAATAGGGCCAGGGAACCACGGGGACTGGCGCCAACGGCCACGCGGTTGTCCTGACGGGTTGCGGTGATCAGCCTCACGATGTAGCCGGCCAGGTCGTCATGGAGGTGGACATCCTCGATCGCGGCCCGCATTGCCAACAGGGTTTCGGCATCGGCCCGGGGAGTCATGGCCACGTCGTCCTGTCTGCGATCGCGGCGATTGGTCAGGATCTGGGCCTCCTCCTCGGCGGAGGGATAGCCAACGCTGAGCCGAACCAGAAACCGGTCCAGCTGCGCCTCCGGCAGCGGAAAGGTTCCCTCGTACTCGATGGGGTTCTGGGTGGCAATCACGATGAACGGATCCGGCAGCGCCATCGTCTCCCCTTCCAGCGAAACCTGGCGCTCCTGCATGGCCTCAAGCAGGGCTGACTGGGTCTTGGGGGAAGCCCGGTTGATTTCGTCCGCGAGCACGATGTTGCTGAAGATGGGACCCCGGTGGAGTTCAAAACTGCCGCTGTTCCGGTTGTAGATGTAGCCGCCCAGAATATCGCCCGGCAGCAGGTCCGGCGTGAACTGAATCCGCCGAAAGGTCAACCCCAGCACGTTGGCAAAACTGTGGGCCGTCAGCGTCTTGGCCAGTCCCGGGTAGTCCTCCAGCAGAATGTGGCCGTCCGCCAGCAGCGCCACCATGATGCGGCGCAGCAGTTCATCCTTGCCCACAATGGCGCGGGCGACCTCCGCGGTCACGGCCCGTGCCCTGTGGGCCACTTGGTTGAGTTCCATCAGTCTTTCCCTTGATGCCTCCCGGCCATGCCCAATCGATTTTCCAGGTACTGTGCAACGGCTTCCGGCGCGCGCCGATACTCCGCCTGTGCCGCGCGCGGTTTCGGCACCAGGTCGAGCAGACGGTCCGCCAGGCTGCGCCGCCCGAATTCCTCATCCCCGCGCACAATCAGCAGGGGCCGCAGTTCTTCCGGAACATCCGGCTCGTGCGGGGACTCGTCAGCCGCCGGGCCAGACAGATCCTCTTCGGCCTCCGTAATCGTCAAGTCCAGGACCAGTTTACGAAGCGAACGGTTCAGGTTGAACCGCCCATAGTCCAGCACCCGGGCCCTGCGCAGCTGTCCCTGCCACCGGGCCACCGGGCCCTGCTGGCCGATCGACACCGTGCGCATGCGCGCGCGCCGGGGTGCGCGAAACCGTGTCAGACGCAGACCCCAGATCGCGGCCACGAGCACAAACAGGCCCCAGAACAGATACTGGGGCAGGCTGCGCACGAACAGTTCGGCAACCCAGGCCGTGTACATCATGGGGCGAATCAGGATGTCGCGGACGAAGTCCTCGATGAAGAACACCGCAAACAGAAAACTGGCGGCCAGCCATGCCGCCATCACAAGCCCGCGCTTTTGGATGTCAGACATCGAGAGCGGCGGTCGGGCCGGATCCGCGTTCCAGGGACGCCCCGGCCTGCGACGGCCGGGAATCCCTGATTTGCTGCAGGCAATCGGACGCCTCCTGCCGATCGCGGGCACTGGCCGGCCGGTCCCCGAAGCGAACCCGCTCGAACAGGGCCGAAAGCCGACGCACCGGCCTTGAATGCATGCCCAGCTCCGACAACCGTTGTTCAAATTCGCGCGGCGTCATCGATTGGCTGCGCCGAACCCGACGGGTTTCCTCCAGGCATCGGACCATATTCAGGTAGCAGCGTTCGATGGTATCCCCGACATCGTGGCCCGAGTCCAGGGCTTCGATTGCCTCCCCGGCCTCGCGGCGAATCAACTCCGACGTGTCGCTGCGACCCCAGTTGGCCCGATTCAGCAGAAACAGGCCCAGGCCCGCAATGGCGAGGCCGCCGGCTCCTGTCACCACCCATACCATCCAGTCCCGCACCTCCATGTCCGGCGGCACCGGAGGATCGGCTTGCGCAAACTGCAGTTCCTCCTGCGGCGGCGCGCCCATTGCCGAACTCTCCGCGGCACGGGATTCCTGATTTTCCAACACGCGCATTAACACGAAGGTGAGCAACAGGGTGGTGACCACCGCCCCCACCAGCGCCTTGCGGTAGGCGGGGGAAATGATCGCGTACACCACGCAGAGCGTCAGGCAGCCCCAAATGGCCAGGATCCAAAACCGGGTCAACCCGAACGGTCCCTCCTTGGCTTCGGACGACCAAGGAGTTGTCTCGGGGCGGGCAAACGTATCGGTGAAGAGACTCATCAAGCCGCTTTCGGTGCCGGGCTGCATGCGGAGTTCGGGCAGGGCGCTGCCGAGGACAATCAGCAACACGAGACCCACCGCCACTGCGAGCACAATGTTCAGGCGGGCCGGCGCTTCCCGCGGCTCGGTCCGAGGGGTTGGATCTTGCATGGTGGCTGAACTCGGAAGGCCGGAAGCCGGCCCATGGATGCACAACCGTCTCGCGCCGGTACCATGGCCGACAGCATCACCGAACCCGATCACCGCGGCTCCCGGCCGACAGTTGCGGCGTTTTGGTGTTAGATTCGGGTTGAGCCGAAACGGAGGCGCATTATAGTCCGATCATGAGGTCCCGGCCCGTACTGGCAGACCCAACGCGGGAACGGCAGGCCGAGAGCCCGTCGCCGGTGCAACCGCAACCGGACTGCGGCGGCTCCGGCCCGAATGCCATCCGGGCAGCGGACAGCCACCACTGAGCCACAAGCTGCGACTGTTGCGACAAGCTGTAAAAAAGTGCGATAATTGGTTGGGGATGAGGCACCATACCTGTTCCACATGCACCGGATCGGGCGGCCCACCCCCGGATCGGGATACCGGCAGCACACGCGGGATTCTCTCGGGTGCCTTGCGAAGTGCTCCCTGCCCGCACATGCAGGTTTTGCAGCATGGACAGGCGCACACCGGTCCCCCTTGCCCTGCGAAGATGTAGCGTTGCCATCAGCCATGAGCCAGCCCTTCGAGGTCATCAGCGAATTTCGTCCCACGGGCGATCAGCCCCAGGCCATCGATGCCCTGACGGCCGGCTTGGAACAGGGCATGACCCACCAGACCCTGCTGGGGGTTACCGGGTCCGGCAAGACGTTTACGATGGCCAATGTCATCGAACGCGTACAGCGCCCCACGCTGGTCATTGCCCACAACAAGACCCTGGCGGCCCAGCTCTATTCCGAGCTAAGGGAATTCCTGCCGCACAATGCGGTCGAGTACTTTGTCAGCTACTACGACTACTACCAGCCGGAAGCCTACATCCCCCGTTCGGACGTCTACATCGAGAAGGAGGCGATGGTCAACGATGAGATCGAGCGGCTGCGCCTGGCGGCCACCAGTTCCCTCTTCTCGCGGCCCGACGTGGTCATCGTGGCGTCCGTGTCGTGCATCTACGGGCTGGGCAACCCCGAGGACTACGGCTATGCCGTCTGCAGCCTGAAAACAGGCGACCTGACCCGGCGCCAGACGGTTCTGCGGCACCTGGTCAGCATCAGCTACGAACGCAACGACAGCAACCTTGACCGGGGACGCTTCCGGGTGCGGGGAGACGTGCTGGAAGTCCACCCGGCCTACGAGGACTTCGGCTACCGGGTGAGTTTCTTTGGGGACGAGGTGGAACGGATCTGCCGCTTCGATCTCCTGACCGGCGAGGTGCTGGCGGATTTGGAGGAGGTCCATTTCTTCCCCGCCAAGCACTTCCAGACCTCGGACGAAAAGCTCCAGGCGTCCCTGGAGACCATCGAGGCGGAACTTCTGGAGCAGGAGGCCAGGTTCATCGCGGAGAACAAACTGATCGAGGCCCAGCGGCTGCGGCAGCGTACCAACTACGACCTGGAGATGCTGCGCGAAGTGGGCTACTGCAACGGCATTGAGAACTACAGCCGCCACCTCGACCAGCGCGAGGAGGGTTCGCCGCCCTGGACCCTGATGGACTACTTTCCGGCCCAGTGGCTCGTGATTGTGGACGAAAGCCACATGACGGTGCCTCAGCTGCGGGGCATGTACCGCGGAGACCTTGCCCGGAAGGAGACCCTGGTCAACTTTGGGTTCCGGCTCCCGTCGGCCAAGGACAACCGTCCCCTGAAGTTCGAGGAATTCCGGGAGCGCGTCCACCAGGCGATCTTCGTCAGCGCCACCCCGGCACCCTGGGAGCTGGAAGTGTCCAGCCAGACCGTGGAACAACTGATCCGGCCCACCGGCCTCCTGGATCCGGTCGTGGAGGTGCGCCCCACCAAGGGCCAGATCGAGGATCTGATTGGCGAGGTGCGCCGACGCGTGCATCGGGGACAACGCTCCATCATCACCACGCTCACCAAGCGGATGGCGGAGGACCTGTCCGAATACCTGGCGGAACTGGACTTCCGGGTCCACTACCTGCACAGCGAAATCGATACCCTGGAGCGGGTGGACATCCTGCGCGATCTGCGCCTTGGGGTATATGACGCGGTGGTTGGCATCAATCTGCTGCGGGAAGGCCTCGACCTGCCCGAGGTGACCCTGGTCGCGGTGCTGGATGCGGACCAGGAGGGGTTCCTGCGCAGTGCCAGCGCCTTGATTCAGACCGTGGGCCGCGCGGCCCGCCATGTGGAAGGCAAGGCCATCCTCTATGCGGACAAGACCACGGCCGCCATGCAGATTGCCCTGGACGAAACCAACCGGCGCCGGTCCCTGCAGGAAGCCTACAACCGGGAACACGGCATCGAACCGACCACCATCGTCAAGGAGGTGCGGGACCTGACGGATCGGGTCAAGGCCATGACGAAGGAACTGGCGGACGAGGGTGCCCCGGACCCCGCGGACGAGGTCGAGCTCTCGCCGGATGCCCTGGCCCGGATGATCCAGGAACTGGAACGGGAAATGAAGGAGGCGGCCCGCCAGCTGGAGTTCGAGAAGGCCGCCAACCTTCGGGACCAGATTGTCGAGTTGCGACGGCGGGAACCCATGACGGATCTGCCCTGACATGGCAAACGGCAACGATCCCCGGGCCCATCAGTCCGAGCTGAGTCTGCGGACTGAGATGGAGACGTCCTATCTGGACTACGCCATGAGCGTAATCGTCGCCCGCGCCCTGCCGGACGTGCGCGACGGGCTCAAGCCGGTGCAGCGCCGCATCCTGCACGCCATGCACCACGACCTCAATCTCCGGGCCAACGGCCCCTTCCGCAAGAGCGCCCGCATCGTGGGCGAAGTGCTGGGCAAGTACCACCCCCACAGCGATCAGTCAGTCTACGACGCAATGATGCGGCAGGCCCAGGACTTCAGCCTGCGCTACCCGCTGGTGGACGGACAGGGCAATCTGGGCAGCATCGACGGCGACAATCCCGCCGCCATGCGGTACACCGAGGCCCGCCTGTCGGCCATCTCGGCCCTCATGCTGACGGACATCGAAAAGGATACCGTCGACTGGGTCCCCAACTTCGACCAGTCCTTGGAAGAGCCGACGGTTCTGACGGCCAGCCTGCCCAACCTGCTTGTCAACGGCTCCAACGGCATCGCCGTGGGCATGGCCACCCAGGTTCCGCCGCACAACCTGGGCGAGGTCTGTGCCGCCGTGAGACACCTCCTGGACCGGTGGGAGGAACGCGAGGAGATCACGGTCACGGACCTGATGCAGCACATCCAGGGACCCGACTTCCCCACCGGCGGCACGCTGTTCCGCCTCGGGCCGACCCGGGCCGGCCGCACCCCCGACGATCGCCTGCGCCAGGCCTACGAAAGCGGACGCGGACGGGTGACGGTCCGCGCCAAGGTGCATGTGGAGGATGCGCGCATGGGCCGGCAGCGCATCGTGGTGTACGAAATCCCCTACCAGACCAACAAGACCTCCCTCCTGGAGCGGATCGCGGACTGTGCCCGCAATGGACAAATCACCGGCATTTCCGACCTGCGCGACGAGAGCGACCGGGCCGGCATGCGCATCTGCGTCGACCTGGTGCGCGGGGCCAACACCGACAAGGTGATCGCCGATCTGTTCTCCCTGACACCGATGGAGCAGACCTTCTCCATTTCGCTGGTGGCGTTGGTGAACGGGCGCCCAGTGCGCCTGAACCTGAAAAGGCTGGTCGAACTCTTCATCGAGCACCGCATGGACATTGTCCGTCGCCGTTCCCGGTTCGACCTGGACCGGGCCGAGCAGCGCGCGCACATCGTGGAAGGTCTCTTGATGGCCCTCGATCAGATCGACGAGGTCATCCGCACCATCCGCAAAAGCCGCAGCCCCAACTCGGCGCGCAACAACCTGATCCGGGAGTTCGATTTCACCGAAGCACAGGCCCGGGCCGTACTGGCCATGCCGCTAGGCCAACTGGTGGCGATGGAACGGAGCCGGCTGCGGAGCGAATTCAAGGACCTGGCGGCCCGCATCAAGGACCTGCAGGCCCTGCTGGCTTCCGATCGGCGGATCCGGGACGCGATCGCCGACGAGATGGACGAGATCCAACGGCAGTTCGCCGATTCCCGCCGCACCGAGGTCAAGGACGACCAGGCGCGTACGCCGACCGCCGAGGAGCTGGAGCCGGACCAGACGGTCTGGGTCTGCGTGGGCCGGCGCGGCACCGTGCGCCGCTATGCCTACAAGGGCATGCAAGGCGGCAGCTTCCGGGACATCGGGCGCAACGGCGGCATCGCGGCGGTGGCCGCCAACACACGGGACATCCTGTATGTGTTCAGTGCCTCCGGCCGCGCTCAGCGCATCCAGGCCCACAAGGTGCCGCAGACCGGACGGGCCGGGCATGTCGCGGACCTGACCGCGTTCACCCGTCGCGACCGAATTGTGGCCGGGATAGCCCTGCCCCGGGAAGTCGCACCCGACCAGGAGGTATGGATCCTGCTGGCAACGGCGCAGGGCAATGTCAAGAAAATCAACGGGCACCATCTGGCTGCGGCCTGGGGCGATGACGTGACGGTCATGCCGTTGGCCAAGGGCGACTCACTGGTCGCGGCGGTAGCCGTCGACTCAAGTCGGGAACTCATGCTGTTTACACGCCTGGGGAAGACAATTCGCTTCGACGGAGACGAAGTGCGACCCAGTCGCCTTCCTGCCCAGGGAGTACGCGGCATTCGGTTGGGCAAGGGCGACGACGTGGCTGCGGCCGCGGTGGCGCCGGCCACCGGCACCGTCCTGACCGTGACCGAACAGGGAATGGCCAAGCGGACGGACGTGGAGGAATTCAACCTGCAGGCGCGCGGCGGATCCGGTCTGCTCGCCCACAAGTTGGATAAGACGACCGGACCCATCGCCGGGGCCCTGGCAATTGCGGCCGGACAGGCCGCCGCGCGCATTTCCATTGGAGCCGGCAGCAATGTCCGCACGCTTGATCCCGACGACATACCGCTGAGCGGGCGCGTGACCAAGGGCCGTCGGATCCTCAAGCCGCAAGCGGCCGGCGCGGCACTACCCGAGCCCGCAGGTGACGGCATCGACGGAAGTACGCCGGCCAAACGATCCCGCTCCTCGTCTGCGACCGGCCTGATTGACTCCGTTACGCTTATCTGGTCGGATCACTCCGTGGACGGCCAGGCCTGATCGATGTCCCGGGACCAGACCCAAACGGAACCAGTATGACCCACAGGAGACCCGCATGGCGGACCACGGTTGGCGCGGCATCTTTGTCATTCTGATCACCCCCTTCAAAGAAGACCTGTCGGTGGATCATGAAAGCCTGCGCCGGCAAATCGACTTCTGCGTGGAGGCCGGTGTGCACGGCGTGGTCGGACCGGCCAACGCCAGCGAGTTCGCAACCCTGTCGGACGCCGAGCGCATGGACTGGATCCGCACCGTTGCGGACGCCTGCGCGGGTCGGGTACCCTTCGTGGCGGCCGCCAACGGCCTGCACGCAAGGCCGGCGGCCGAACTGGCCGCCTGGACCGAAGCAGAGGGGGCCGACGGCATTATGGCCATGCCTCCCTACGTCCTGCATCCGGACGAACAGGGGTGCTTCAACTTCTACCGGACCATGGCGGACCGGACTTCCGTGCCCATTGTGGTTCAGAACTTCATTGGACCGGTCGGCACGCCGATGTCCGCCGGCCTGTTGAGCCGACTCTGCCGCGAGCTGCCGATGGTGCAGTACATCAAGGCGGAGACACTGCCCGAACCGCGTTCCGTGACCGAAGCCCTGCGGGCCACGGGCGATGCCTGCAAGGGGGTGTTCGGGGGCCAGGGCGGGGTGCACCTGCTGGACGAACACCGGCGCGGCTGCTGTGGCAACATGCCGGCCTCGCAGCTGTCCCCGGCCCATGTGCACATCTGGAACCTGCTGGAGGAGGGCGACCAGGCAGCGGCCCGCACCGCCTGGAACCAGTTGCTGCCCCTAATCGCCTTCGAGCGCACCCACGGCGTCGCCGCCTACAAGGAAGTCATGCGCAGGCGCGGTCTCTTTGCCACCAACCTAAGCCGCATGCCCGGCGCCCGCCTGGATCCCGAGGATGTTGTGGAACTGGATGCCATTCTGGAACTGGCGGAACCGGTCCTGGTCAGTCCGTCCCGAGAGTGAACGAGGATCTCGATATGCCGAGCGTCTGGTGGAAGGACAACGCAGTACAACTCATTGACCAGCGGCTGTTGCCGACCCGGCTCGAAACCGCCACGCTGCACACGGTCGCCGATGTGGCCGCCAGCATTCGCGACATGTACGTGCGCGGGGCGCCGGCCATAGGTGCCACGGCCGCCTACGGGATGGCGCTGGCCGCCCGTTTGAGCCCGGCGACAGACCGGAAGGACCTGCTTGACGACCTGAAGGAGGCCAAGCAGGTGTTGGATGCCGCGCGGCCGACCGCGGTCAATCTGGCGTGGGCCACCAGCCGCATCCTGGCCACACTGCGTGCAGCGCCAACCTCGGATCCGGAGGATCTCCGCGGCCTGGCCCTGGCCGAAGCAGAGGCTCTGGCGGCGGCCGACGTGGAGATCAACCGGCGCATGGGGGCCAACGGTGCGGCCCTGATTCCGGAAGGGGCCAACCTGCTGCACCATTGCAACACCGGGTCCCTGGCCACCGTGGACTACGGCACGGCACTGGGGGTCATCTACGCCTGCCATGAACAGGGCAAGGGCATCCACGTGTGGGTGGACGAGACCCGGCCGCGCCTACAGGGAGCCCGGCTGACCGCTTGGGAACTCATGCGGGCCGAGGTGCCGATGCACCTCATTGCCGACAACGCCTCCGGTTCCCTGATGCGGCAGGGGCGGGTCGACGCAGTCATTTTCGGCGCGGACCGCGTGGCGGCCAACGGCGATGTGGCCAACAAGATCGGCACCTACAACATCGCCTTGCTGGCCCACACCCACGGCATTCCCGTGTACTGCGTTGCGCCTACCAGCACGGTCGACCTGAACACGCCAACCGGCGACGACATTCCGATCGAGGAGCGGGATGCAGCCGAGGTGACCCGCGTGGGCGGGACCGTGGTGGCTCCCGAAGCGGTGCCGGTTTACAACCCGGCCTTCGATATCACGCCGGCACGCTACATCTCGGCCATCGTGACCGAGGAAGGGGTCTGCCACGCACCTTATGGACTCTCCCTGGCCGCAGCCGTGGCCCGCGCAGCAGAGACATAGACCCGGCAGGCTCGTCGATTCGCGGAGTTAAGGCGTAGCCGACACTATAATCTTCTGCAGTCCCCCTGCACCGAACCAACCTGCCAGGCAGGGCCAACATCGCATCCGACACCACCCGCCACCCTGCATGACCAAGCCAGCAGCACTTGACTGCGACATCGCGGACTCGTCCCTCGCCGAACAGGGTCTCGGCCGCATTGAATGGGCCGGCAAGGAGATGCCGGTCCTGGCAGCCTTGGAAGCACGGTTTGCCAAGGAGCGGCCGTTCGACGGCCTGCGGCTGGCTGCATGCATGCACGTCACTACGGAAACAGCCAATCTGGTGCGGGCCCTGTTGGCGGGAGGAGCCGAAGTAGCCCTGTGTGCCAGCAACCCTCTCAGCACCCAGGACGACGTGGCCGCCTCCCTGGTCATGCATTTGGAAGTGCCGGTCTTTGCCGTCCGCGGCGAATCCAGGGAGGTCTATCACCAGCACCTGTCGTCCGCCCTCGACATCGGTCCGCACCTGACGATGGACGACGGGATGGACCTGCTGGCCGCGCTGCACACCGAACGCACGGAACTGCTCCCAAACATGCTCGGCGGCACCGAGGAAACCACCACCGGCGTGATTCGGCTCAAGGCCATGGCGCGCGAAGGGGCCCTGCGCTACCCGGTCATGGCGGTCAACGACGCCGACACCAAACATCTGTTCGACAACCGCTATGGCACGGGCCAGAGCACCATCGACGGCATTGTGCGGGCCACCAACATCCTCCTTGCCGGCCGCAATTTCGTGGTGGCCGGATATGGCTGGTGCAGCCGCGGCATCGCGCAACGGGCCCGGGGCCTGGGTGCCAATGTCATCGTGACCGAAGTGGACCCAATCCGGGCCCTGGAAGCCGTGATGGACGGGTACCGGGTCATGCCCATGCTGGAAGCCGCCCACATTGGCGACATCTTCTGCAGTGCCACCGGCAACCGGGACGTGTTCGACACGCCGCATTTCGCCGTGATGAAGGATGGCGCGATCCTGGCCAACAGCGGGCACTTCGACGTTGAAATCAACCTGGTGGGGCTGACGGACATGAGCGGCGACCGCCGGCGGGTGCGCGACAACCTGGACGAATACCGCCTGGCGGACGGACGCCGCCTGTACGTGGCCGGCGAGGGCCGGCTGGTCAACCTGGCCGCGGCCGAAGGCCATCCCTCCACGGTCATGGACATGAGTTTCGCCAACCAGGCCCTGGCCGTCCTGCATGTTGCCCGCCACGGTGCCGGCCTGGAACCCGATGTCTACAATGTGCCCGCCGAAATCGATCAGGAGATTGCCAGCCTGAAGCTGGCCGCCATGGGCGTCTCCATCGACGAACTGACACCCGCCCAGAGCGACTACCTGCACGGCTGGTCGCTGGGTACCTGAACAAGCCCTTCCACCCTGGAGTATCGCGAGCAAGCCATGTCGTCCCAGCCAAGCCGCCTTTTTACCAGCGAGTCGGTGACGGAAGGTCACCCGGACAAACTTTGCGACCAGATCAGCGATGCCGTTCTGGACGCATATCTGGAACAGGACCCCTACGCCCGGGTGGCCTGCGAAGCGGCGGCCAAGGGCACGAACATCTTTCTGCTGGGCGAAATCAGGGTCCGCGAGGAGATGGCGAACAAGGTCCGGGTCGATGTTGCCAAAGTGGTAAAGGATGTACTGCAGGGCATCGGCTACCCGGAGGAGGACAGCTTCGGTCCGCACAGCCATTGCCTGCACGTCCACCTGGCCGAGCAGAACGACGCCCTGGCCGGCTCGGTGGACAGGGGTGCCGGCGATCAGGGCATGATGTTCGGCTATGCCTGTCGGGAAACCCCCTCGCTGATGCCGTTGCCGATTGAACTCGCCCACCAGCTGACCAGGGCGATGCGGGACCAGCGCAAACGGCACCACCTGCCGTGGATGCTGGCGGACGGCAAATCACAGGTGACCGTGGGGTACGGCGGCGCCAGCCCGGTCGTGGACACGGTGGTGATCAGCACACAGTATCGAGCCGGAACCGGCAAGGAGACCGTCGAGACCGGTGTCCTGCAATCCGTGATCGGACCGGTCCTGGAGGAATACGGCCTCGGGGAGCCGCCGAACATCCACATCAATCCGTCCGGCGAATTCGTGGACGGGGGGCCGGTCGCGGATGCTGGCCTGACCGGGCGCAAAATCATCGTGGACACCTACGGTGGCATGGGCCGCCACGGCGGAGGCGCCTTCAGCGGCAAGGACGCGACCAAGGTGGACCGCAGCGGCGCCTATGTGGCCCGGTTGCTCGCCAAGTGCACAGTGGCCGCGGATTTGGCCGAGCGCTGCGAAGTCCAGCTGGCCTACGCCATTGGCATCGCGGACCCGGTCGGCATCTTCGTGGAAACGTTCGGCACGGGCCGCGTGTCGGACAGCGCAATCGTGGACCGGATCAGGGATTGCTTCGATCTGACCCCGCGGGGGATCATCGAGACCCTTGGCCTGCGCCGTCCAATCTTCCGCCAGACGGCCGCCTACGGACACTTTGGGCGGCCGGATCTGGATCTGCCCTGGGAGAACCTCGAACTGCCAAGAGCGGCGGAGTTCATCCAGTCCTGGTCCTGACGGACCCGGTCCCGCCATGGCCCGCCAAAGCAGCCAAGTCTCCGCCAACCGCGCCGATCAGGAGGGAGCCGAGCGTCTGGTATCGGGCCACCGCCAGCCGCGGGACGACCGGGATGCGGCCCTGCGGCCGCAAAGCCTGGACGAGTTGATCGGCCAGGATCACCTGAAGAACAACATGAAAATCCTGGTCCAGGCAGCCCGCCAGCGCAGCGAGCCGCTGGACCATGTCCTGCTGTACGGGCCCCCGGGGCTGGGCAAGACCACCCTCAGCCAAATCCTGGCCCGCGAGATGGACAGTCGGCTCACCATCACCTCCGGGCCCGCCATTGAGCACGGTGGCCAGTTGTCGGCCATCCTGGTCAATCTGGGGCATGCGGATGTCCTGTTCATCGATGAAATCCACCGCCTGAACCGCAAGGTGGAGGAAACCCTCTATCCGGCCATGGAGGACAGGCGCCTGGACTACGTGGTGGGCGAGGGGCCCGGAGCCCGCGTCGTGCCCCTGCCACTCGAACATTTCACCGTGATTGGTGCCACCACCCGGTTGGCCAGCCTCACGGCGCCGTTGCGCGACCGCTTTGGCGTGCTGGAACGCTTCGACTTCTACAGCCCGGAGGCCCTGAGCCAAATCGTGCTGCGTGCGGGCAGACTAATGAAACTGGAAGTGGACCCGCCGGGAGCGATGGAAATCGCGATCCGGGCCCGCGGCACACCCCGGGTAGCGTTGCGCCTGCTGCGCCGCACCCGCGACTACGCGCAGGTCAAGGGCGACGGCACCGTGGGACGCGCCATCGCGCAGAAGGCTCTTGAACTGCAGGGAATCGATCACCTGGGCATGGACCGTACGGACCGCATGCTGCTGCACAGCCTGCTTGACAATTTCCGGGGAGGGCCGGTCGGCTTGGAGACGCTGGCCTCCAGCATCAGCGAGGAGGCCGACACCATCATGGATGTCGTGGAACCGTTCCTGATGCAGCTGGGCTTCCTCAAACGCACCAACCGCGGGCGCGTGGCCACCGAACAGGCCTACCACCATCTGGGGCTGGACGTGCCGATCAACGGGGCCAACCAGTCCGGCCTGTTCGAAGGCTGAGCGCGGCCATCCTACTGGACCGTAAGAAGGTAGCCGTCGGGTACCAGCGCAATCCAGCTGGCGCCGGGGGCCAGGGGGATCGCCTGGCCGTCGTGCGCGGTGAAGCGCGGAAGGCCGCCCAGAGCATCAACGGACCAGGTGCCGTCGTAGCTGCGCCCGTTGCGGAAGATTACGGCCCGACCCGATCCGAAGATGTCCTGGTCGAGGCTGAGGTTGCCCAGCGAATCCTCCACCAGGAAGGTGTTTTGGTGCGTCACGTACTGCACGATGATGTTGGCGGTCTGGATCTGCGCGCTTGTATTGGCATCCATGTGGGGAACACCGCCCATGTACCGGGCGTACAAACCCGACTGGGGATTGTAGCGGTATTCCACCCAGGAACTGGAGACGACCGGCCAGGGAATCTTCACGTAGGTGGCCGGTGACCCCGGCGGCACTTCGTCCTGAAACACAAAGCCCTGGATGTCGATGGGCTGCTCCCGCAGGAAGTCCTGCAGCCATTGGCGCGCGCCCAGCGTGTTCGTGTGGAAACGGGTCAGCCCGGTGCCCTGAATGTAGCTGTAGGGTAGGCGGCCGGTGCTGTTGTCCAGGTCGATGTCGAAATAGGGGAACTCCGCGACTTCGCGCAATAGGCGCCGGATGAAGTCGCTGGCGCCGGAGCACATCACGGCACCGTTGTACAGATAGCCCAGGTAGAAGTTGACCAGCCGCGCCGAGCGGATAGGACCGATGGCGGGCACATCCTGTCCATGGAAAACCCCGGTCAGGCGCGTGATGGAATATCCGTCCACCA
>JAPPAJ010000021.1 GCA_026705565.1 Caldilineaceae bacterium
CCTTCCAGCGCGCGTACCGCCACTCGCAGTCGGCCAGCATGTGGTTCCAGACGTAGCGGCAGGCCCCGGCGATGGCCGTCAGCAGGATGCCGGTGGCCGCATCGCCCGGAAACAGGCGCAGGCGCACCGTGCGGTGGACGGTCTCCGGGGTCTGTGCGGTAGAATCGGGGCTGTTGGGCATGGAAGTTTCCGTTCCGTGTCCGGCGGAGAGTCCGGTGCCTGCCGGGCTCTCGCATTTACGGCTGCCAGTATGCCACAGGACCTATCGTCAAGCCAAGCATATAATTCTCTAATATATCCGGCAAACCGCGCCTGGACAGGCAGACCAATGCTGCCGCCGGTATCGGTTCCCTGTGTTTTGCACACCAGCGAGGAGTGTTCATGTACCAACTTCTGACCATCGTCGGCAATCTCGGTGCCGACCCTGAATTGCGCGTGCGCCGCTAGGCCGTCCATGTGTCTTGCCGGTGGAGCCGGCGGCACAAGGGAGTTCGTGCCAGGTGCCGCGACTGACCCGATGCCGAAAGGCTGCAGGGGACCAAAGCATGTCGCAGCGCGCCTGTCTGCCATGGTGAAAGCTGAATTGCCTGAATTCCAGATTCCAGAGTGCCTCTCAGGACACTGCGGCAAGGCCCGGCGCCTTCCCGCATTCCGCCCAAGCCGTCGGCATGAGCGCCTTGCCGGCTGTGCTCCCAAGGGCGGATTCGCCGGACTGCACGTCCGGATGGGAATCGAACGGAGCACCTACAGCAGACTAGACACGGACACATGGAACGGACCGCGGGATGGCCTGTTGGCAGCCATGCCATGGCCACGGAGTTCCCGTAGTAGTCGGTGGCGGACCAACATCCGCGGCAAGGCGAAGGGGAACAGGCTTGTACGGCATCGGTCCGCGAGGTATGCGTAATGCAGTCCGCCGCAGCGGTACAGGATGCTCTGCTCACACTTGGACGCAGACGGCAGCCCCTGCAAAGGGCCTACCGGTTGCTGTTCAATCCCAATCTCTATCAGCAGTTCGCCACGGTGGATGCACGCCTGGCACTGCCTTCGCTCATCGAGGCCCTGCGGGGCCAAACGTTTCGCTGGGGCGGCGATGCGGTTCAGGACCGGGCCTTGGCCGAAGTCCTGGCCGGCATCATCGGCGTCTGGCTGACCGGGCGCGGTCCCGGGTTTGTCCACGGACTGGCACCGGACACCGGCCTGCATTCGGCCCTCAGGGCTGCCCGCGCCATGGTGGCCGGGGAGCAGTGGGTCGCGTCGATCGTCGTGCCGACGTTCGATTCCGTTGCCGGATGTCAATCCAGACCCAGGTTGTCGCACATGGTGCAAGACGGGCGATTCACCGAATTGCTGAGCCGGTTCTTCGATGCCTGTCCGGTGGCCGATCCCGAATCGTCTACGGTGTTCAGCGGGGTCCTGCAACCCGCATCGCTGCATGGTGTCTGTGCACAACTCGCCTTGACGGACTTGGACGACCATCTCGAATCCACGCGGACGGCACTAAAGCGCAAACGCGACGGAACAGTTCTGAAGAGTCTCCGTTACAGCAACGCGTTGCTGCTGGCGGCTTCGGGGAGCCAAGACACGGCAGAAACCCTGCTTGCCGAGGTGACAGCCGTGTTCCGAGGCCTGACGGGGGGTGATGCTCCCGGTGGCCGGGAATCCCGGTGGATGCCATGGGGCACAGGGTCGGACGTGCGGTTCCTCGGTTATCGAATGCAGTGCCGTGAAGACGGCTCCGCGTCCTTGCGTTCATCGCCCGAACTGATGTGGAAGGTTGCCAGGCCGTTTCACCGGCGCGGCAAACCCGCGGAGCGCGGTGATCGGACCTTTCTGGACGATCACCGGATTGGAAATCTCTACGCGGAGGAATTCGAGGCGGTTCGCCAGTACTACTCACTGGCCGAGGATCGCGGACCGCTGCGAGGATTCCAGCAAACCCTCAAGGCTTCATGGGCCCGTACGCTGGCCCACAAGCATCGGTGCCGTGTCAATGCCGTCCTGGATCCGAAAGGGGATCATCTGGCCGCTTGGCAGGATTCATGGCTGGCAAAGATTCCCGGCACCGATTACAGGGTGAACCGAATTGAGGACGTGTGCATCAGGGAGCGGGAGCAGGTACGAGCTGGAGAGCCGTGTGCGGTGAAAGTCGCACGCACGGTTCGGAGGGAGGCCAACCATCATTGATCTGTCCGTGAGACAGCCGGAAACGGCCCACCCTACGACATGCCTTCCGGAGACAAGGTTTGCAGTTTCAATGTCGCCGTAAACAACGTATACAACGACCGGTCGGGCGAGCGCAGGACCGATACCACCTGGTTCAGGGTTTCGGTCTTCGGTCGCCAGGCTGAGCCTTGCGGCAGGTACTTGAGCAGGGGCCGCCAGGTCCTGGTGACGGGCCGCGTGAAGTCGAATGCCTTCATGGGCCAGGATGGTCAGCCGCGCGCATCGTTGGATGTGCGCGCCCAGACCGTGCAGTTTCTGGGTGGCCGCGATGATCAGGCCGGCGGCGATTGGGGCGGCGGTTCCGGTGGCGGTTATGGTGGGGGCAGCAGCTCCGGCAGCGACTGGGACAGCGGCTCCGGCGGCGGCAGTTGGCAAGGCGGAAACCAAGGCGGCGGTGATTGGCGCAGCCGGGATGCCGGAGGTTCGTCCGGTGACGGCGGTGCATCCGGTTCCGATATTGATGACGGGCAGGACGTTCCGTTCTAATCAGGTGAACCTGCTCCTGACGGTCTCCGCATCCCCGCGGCTGCAGAGACCGTCAGGAGCTGTCGCTGCGGGTTGCTCAGGGCCCTCGGTCGATCAATTTTCGACATCGGGATAGTCTCCCGCGGGGAGAGGAATTCGATCGACCAAGACTGGGTTTGATGTCCGACTGCGAATACTGTGCCCGGTACATGGACACTGAGTACATTGCGTCGGGACCCACAAGTCATTGAGCTTGTTGAAAGCGAGTTGGCCATGTCCAAACAGCAGAACAACGTGAACGAGCGGCGGGTCTGCCTGGAATTGGTCGCGGAACTGGTGCCGGACGTGGTGAAGTCGTCCCGGTCGGCCCTAAAGATACTGAGTGGCATGGCCACAGCTGTGGACGACCTGGCGGCTGGACAGTCCGAAATTGCGTCGCGGGTGGGCGATCTTCAGCAGGCCATCGCGGACACCGGGCAGACGTTCAAGGAGATGCGGGACCAGATCCTCAACAACGTTCACGATTTGGAAATCCATCTGGCCACCTTCGAAGAGCGGCTGGCCACATTGGAGGACGAACGCTGAGCGCGGCTCGGAGCACCCCTGCAAGGTTCACGGTCCACAAACCGCATCCAGCCTCGATTCCTCCGACATGCGAGGATGTCCTTGCCGGGATGGCGGAACAAATCTTTATTGGCAAAGCAGAACTTGGACTTGGCGGAGCGGCAACTGCACGCCGAGGAGTGCAGATAGGATCAGGTTCATCGTGTTGCACTAACCAGCATCGTCACGCCAACGGCAATGGGCGGGGGGCCAGAAGCCTGGGTACGAGAACCTCGCATCCTGACTTGCTGTCTCAATCACAGACGGCGTCGGCGGCAACATCGGGTGCCAGCGACCGAATCCAATCCACCCCCGAACTGGTCCCGGCCCGTTGGAACCTGCAGTAGGCATCCTGAAAATCGGCGCGGGCAAGGTCCGTCTGCCCCAACGCGGAGCGGATGAGGCCCCGTTCCCCGTAGTAGCTGGCATCGCCGGGATCGAGCTGGATCGCCATGTCAATGTCGTTCAGGGCCTGCGGCAACTGCCCAAGTTCCTTGTAGGTGGCACTGCGCCGGGAGAATGCATGGGTGAAGTTCGGGTTCAGCCGCACGGCCCTGCTGTAGTCGTCCAGGGCGGCCAGGGGCTCCTCCAGGTCGCGCAAGGTGTTGGCCCGGTAGTAGAGGGCAAAGTACGCATTGGGCATCAGGCTCAGGGTTGCGTCGAAGTCGGCCAGGGCCGCTTCCGATTCCCCGAGGAAGCGGTAGACCAGTCCCCGATCGCAGTAGGTGCGGGCGGCCTCGGGATTGAGTGCGATGGCCTGATCAAAATCGGCCAGGGCCTCATCGAACAGTCCCATGTACAGGAAGACCTGCCCGCGCTGGCCGAAGGCATCAGCCTCGGTGGGATTCAACCGGATCGCCTCGTTGAAGTCGGCCAGGGCCTTCGTGTGCTTCACCAACGCCCACCAGGCACTGCCGCGGCCATGGAAAGCACTGGCGTAGTCGGGCTCCAGTTCCAGCGCGGAGGTGAAGTCGGCGATGGCGTTCCGGTAGCGGCGTACCGACAGCTTGACGAACGCCCGGTTGTGGAAGGCGACGGCATTGTGCGGATCCAACCGCACTGCTTCATCGAGGTCGGCCAGGGCCGCATTGGGCATTTGCAACCCCTGTTGCACCATGCCCCGATCATGGAACGCGGCGGCATTGGCGGGATCCAAACGGATGACTTCGGTCAGATCGCTTAGTGCCGGTTCCAGGTTGCCCAGGGCCTGATGGGCGCGGGCCCGGCTGTGTAGGGCCGGGATATGGTCCGCAGTCAGTTGCAGGGCTGCAGTGAAATCCTCCACGGCCTCCCGGGTCAGACCCAGGACAATCTTGACCGCACCCCGGTTGTAGTACAGGAGTGTCTCGTCAATTCCCAATCGAACCGCCTGGTCGTAGTCCTGCAGGGCTTCTTCGGGGTTGTCCAGCGTCTTGTGAACATTGCCCCTGGTGTAATAGGCGGTGGCTTCCTCGGGTGACAGTTCGATCAACGCATCGAGGTCGCTCAACGCCTCCGGAAGCCGGGCATTCTCAAGATGGATGGCGCTGCGGTTTCGATAGGCCGCCGCCAAGTTCGGCTCCAGGCGCAATGCCTCGGTGTAGTCGACCAGCGCCCTCGCGGTGTCTCCCTGCTCCTGGCGCAGAATGCCCCGGTTGAACCAGGCCTGGACATGGGACGGGTCAAGCCGGATGACCATGGCCAGGTCGCTCAGGGCCGGCACTGGCAGTTCCAGGGCTGTCAGGACTTCGGAACGGCGGAACCAGGCGGCGGCCAGTTCGGGATCCAAACGGATGGCCGCGGTGTAGTCCTGGAGTGCCTCCGCGAGCCTGTCGAACTGCTGAAGGACTTGGCCCCTCCGGAAATAGGCTTCGGTATAGTCCGGATCCAGCCGGATGGCTGCGTGGTAGTCGTCCAAGGCCGCTCCGAGGAACCCCAACGCTTCGCGGGCCTGGCCGCGGTGGTGATGGACGGTGGCCTGGCCGGGAGCCAACCGATCCACCGCGTCGAAATCGTCCAGCGCGTCCTGAGGGTGGTCGAGTTCCAGGAACACCAGGCCGCGGTTGTACAGGGCTTCCGTGTGTTCGGGTTCCAACCGCAACGCCTCGTCGAAGTCGTGCCGTGCGTCATCCGGATTGCCCAGGGCGGCTTGGACTTCGCCCCGGTGGTTGTGGACATCGGCATGGTCGGGCTGGATCCGGATGGCCTCCGTGAAGTCGGCCGCCGCCTCTTCCAACTGTCGGAACTGAAGGTGGCGGATGAGGCCGCGCTGGTAGTGGGCCTCGAAGAGATCCGGGTCCAGGCGGATGGCTTCGCCGAAGTCCTGAACGGCTTCTATGTACTGTTGAAGGTCCAAGTGCAGCCTGGCCCGGTTGAGATAGGCCGCCAGGAAGTCGGGGTCGAGGCGGATCGCCGCCGAGAAGTCGGCCAGGGCGTCCTCCAGGCGTCCCAGGCCCGTCTTCACATTGGCGCGGTCGTGATAGGCGGCGGTGAAATCGGGCTCCAGACGAATCGCCTGGTCGAAGTCGCGCAACGCGTCCTCCAGGCGTCCCAGTTGCTGCTGCAGAACTCCCCGATCGTAAAAGACCGGTGCCTGGTTGGGATCGAGTTCAATTGCTTCGCTGAAGTCGGCCACGGCATCCCGCGGGCGGCCCAGCTGGTCGTAGACGCTGGCCCGGTAGATGTAGGTGATCGGTTCGTCGGGTTCCAGTTCGATGGCGCGTGTATAGTCGCTGACGGCTTCCTGCAGGAGTCCTGTTGTCTGGTATGCCGTGCCCCGGTTGCGGAGCGCCGGCCCGAAGTCCGGCTGCAACTGGATGGCCGCATCAAAGTCGGCCAGGGCTTCCATGGCCTTGCCCAGTTGCAACAGGATCGTGCCCCGGCTGTTGTAGGCGGCGGCGAAATCGGGATTCAGTGCCAGTGCCCGGTTGAAGTCGTCCAAGGCCCGCTGTATCTGTTCCAGTTTCAGGTACACGGTGCCGCGGTTGTGGAAGGCGTCGGCCATGTCGGGGCCGAGACGCACGGCCTCATTCAGGTCGTCCATGGCTTCCTGGTAACGTTGCAGGCTCTCCAGGACCGCGCCCCGTGCGTTGTAGGCCGGGGCAAACAAGGGCCTGTAACGGATGGCCTGGCCAAAGTCCTCAACGGCTTGTTGGGCCTGGCCCAGATCCCGGAAGACCTGGCCACGGTTGTGGTAGGCAATCGCAGATCTGGGAGCCAGCCGAATGGCCTGCGTAAAGTCGCGGAGGGCAAGCAGCGGATGCCCAAGCTGTTCGTTGAGCTCCCCGCGGCCGATGAGCGTGGCGGCATCGTCGGGACTGAGACGCAGGGCTTCGTCGTAGTTGCGGACCGCCTGCAGCGGCTGGCCCAGCTCGCGGTACACATGGCCGCGGAGCCGGTGCGCTTCGGCCAACTGGGGATCCAGAAGGATGGCCTGATCCAGGTCCGTCAACGCTTCGGCCAATTGGCCCAGATGCCATCTGACGCGTCCCCTGGCACTCAGTGCCCACGTCAACTCCGGATTGAAGAGGAGTGCCTGACTGTATCCGGACACCGCCTCCGGATACCTGCCTGCCAGTTCATACGCCCATCCCTGTGCGAGCGCGCTGGTGGCGGATATGGACCGGAACATGCCGACCAGTCGTGGAGTGGGCTGAAGTTGCAGCGGTTGATCCGATGCGGCCAGCGGACCAATCAGGGAACCGGCTTCACCGGCCTGCCGGCCGATGTCCTCGACCAGGCGCGGAGGCGCGCCCAGAACCTGGGCCAGTTCAGCGCTCCAACGTTCAACCTGCGGTTGCGGTCCGTCTCCAAAATCGAGTGCCGCCACCGCTTCGGTACCGGAGGCAATGGCCTGAACGGTGCGCCCGGCGGTTCCCAATGGGCCTGCCACAAGGCGGGCAACCCCTTCACCCGATTCCGCATAGGCCGGAAGCGGCGCTTGTTGCGCAGCGAGTTCCAGACGGACCAAGGCCGTGTTGAGCCGCAACATGTGCGCCTGCGCGCGCCCGAGGAAGTCGAAGGCCGTTACCAGTTGCGGGTCCAGATCGATGGTGGCCGCCCCTGCACCCGGCACCAGGCCGGTCAGTTGGTTGGCCCATCCTTCCAGCTGTGCGGC
Source organism: Caldilineaceae bacterium (assembly GCA_026705565.1). GTDB lineage: Bacteria > Chloroflexota > Anaerolineae > Caldilineales > Caldilineaceae > Bin34. Next base: position 7,391 of record JAPPAJ010000021.1, read on the forward strand.
CGAGTCGACCAGCACCTGGAATTGGTCGACAGCCGGTGCCGAGGTCCGGTTCAGGAGTTCGGGGGCTTCCAGGAACAGCAGCAGGTCAGAGGCCGCGTTGAGTTGCACGACGACATCGACCAGTTCAGGAATGTGTTGCAAGGCCAAGTCCAAACCGGACAAGGCATCGTTCAGTCCTTGCGCTCCCAGTGCGGTGCCAATCAACATGCCGGCGAACGCAGTGGCTTGCGGTTCAAGATCCAATTCCGGACCCATAGTGGAGACGGTACCGGGAAACAGGGTTGTGACGTCCGCGGCCCATGCCTGAAGCAAGGGGACCGTGCGGGCCAGAGCCTGTTGCTGTTCGGGATCCAGCACGAGCACCTGGTGCTGGATGCCCAGGGCCTCCGAGGACAGCGCCGGATCGAACCCTGCATCGATTTGGGAGGCGATGTAGGCAGTCAGACCGGAGGTGCCTTGCAGAGCTTGGTCAACTCCGCTCAAGGTCGAATCCAACTGTTGCACTTGCGGTTCCGCCTGGCTCAGCAACGCGGCGAGGGCGGCGGCCTGCGGTTCGAGATCCAACGTCGGGGCCGTGGCGGGGATGGCTTCGGGGAACAGGGTTGAGACCTCGGCAACCCAGCCTCCCATCAGGGATGCCGTGCGGGCCAGGGTCTGTTGCTGTTCGGGTTCCAGCACGAGCACTTGGTGCAGGAGGTTCAGCGCCTCCAAGGCCGATACTGGATCGACGCCTGCATCGATTTGGGAGGCAATGAGGGTGGCCAGCTCGGGAACACCTTGCAGCATCTGGTCAACATCGGGCAAGGCCGAATCCAGCTGTCGCAATTGTGGTTCCGCCTGGCTCAGCAACGCGGCGAGGGCGGCGACCTGCGGTTCGAGATCCAGTGCCGGAGCCGCGGTGGAGCCGGCTTCGGGGAACGGCGTCGAGGCTTCGGCAACCCATGCTTGAATCAATGGGACTGCGCGGGCCAGGGTCTGTTGCTGTTCGGGATCCAGCACGAGCACCTGGTGCAGGACGTTCAGGGCTTCCAAGGACTGTGCCGGATCGATCCCTGCATCGATTTGGGAGGCGAGGAATGCAGCCAGCGCGGGCGCGTTCCGGAGAGCCTGGTCAACGCCGGTCAAGGCTGAATCCAGTTGTTGCACTTGCGGTTCCGCCTGGCTCAGCAACGCGGCGAGGGCGGCGACCTGCGGTTCGAGATCCAATGCCGGAGCCGTGGCGGGGACGGCTTCGGGGAATAGGGTCGAGGCCTCGGCAACCCAGGCCTGCATCAGCATGACAGCATGGGCCAGGGATTGCTGCTGTTCGGGGTCCAGTACGAGCAGCTGGTTCAGGCGGTTCAGCGCCTCCAGGGACAGTGCCGGATTGACGTCTGCGCCGGCTTGGGAAACGATGACATCCGCCAACTCGGGGGCATTCCGGAAAGCCTGGTCGAAGCCCATCAAGGCGGAACCCAGTTCCTGCAACTCCAGTTCCACTTGGCTAAGCAATCCCGCAAGCGTGCCGATTTGGGGATCAAGGTGGGCAACTGCCCTGAAGTCCATGGCGGCTTCGGGATACAGGCCCGATGCCTGGATGGCCCATGACTGAACCAAGGCGGTTGCGTGGGCGATGGCCTGTTGCTGGTCGGGTTGCAGCACCAGGGCCCTGTTCAATTCGTCCAAGGTGCCCGACAGTTGCATCAAGGCAACGGATGCACGTTCCCGTTGGCCAATGGCATCGGCCAAATCGGGAGCGAGTTGGATGGTCTCTTCCACTAGGCGGCGGGTTTGTCCGACCTGTCCGCTGCTGCGGGCAATCCGGCCCATGATGTCAAGGGCCGTCGCAACCGGGATGTCCACTTGCTGTACGTGACCGGTACCGGCGGCAGTCTCCAGGTCTGTTGCCGCCTGTTGCACTTGCAACAGCAGCGCGGCTCCGTGGGCCGGCACGGCTTCCAGGATCGGACCCACCTGATCAAGGTTGGTCCGTTGGACATCCAAGGCTCCCAAGGACTGTGCCAGGGATTCCACGAACTCGGTTCCCATTCTGGTTGCGCCGGCGATGTCCGTTCCCAACTGTCCGGTTTGCAGGAACGCGGTCAATGCCGCGTTGAACTGTGCCAGGGTTGTTTCGGTGCCTGCCATGAACTCCAACACCGCCAGCATGTACGGAGTCAGGTCCAGGGTCGGCGTGTTGTCCGAGGTCGCGGAAACGACAAACGGCGCTCCCAGAGCCGCTGCCCAGTCCTGGAATGCCTCTACACTTAACGCGAAGGACTGTAGATAAGGGGTGGGATCGATCAGGTAATCGACATTGTTGGACCCATCCGGAGTGGGGAGCGAATTCAATGATTCGACCAGGCTTGGACGGTCGTTCAATGAACGCGAAAGGTTTGGTGCGAGCCTTGCGACCCTGTCGAGGTCATCCAACGCCTGGTCGAGTTGGTTGGCGCTGCGCGCTGCGGAGTCCAGCAGATTCAGGGCAGGCTCCAACTGCACGTCCAACTGAAGGGTCTGACCATCCTCCGGCTGTGCCTGATCCGCCAACTGCTGCAGTTGCTCGGTCACTCCGGCGACGGCCTGTGCCGGCAGGGCCTGTTGGAGACCGGCCTCGACACTCCGCGCTTGTTCGAGCTGCGAGTCCAGGGTGGTGATTTGGTCTGCGAATTGTTGCAGGGTTTGAGGCACCTGGTCCAAGGAAGCGGCCGCGGCGGCTTCCACCGCGGTTTCGACCTTGTTGACATTCGCTCCGGCAAAGGAGGCGGTACACGCGGCCAGGGACGATGCGCACAACACCAAGGCAGCGACAGTCCCCACGAAAGTCAACGATTGCATGAGCCGCAGGACACGGCGAATGATCATGGAGATCTACTTGCGGTTGGCCCTGTCAAGGTCTGAGACTGACTTGGGGAGTAGGACAACATCCGATCTTGGCGAGACGGCGGAACAAGGTCCAATTCCTCAATCCCGGCAAGCTCCGTAAACAGCCTTCAACAGAATGACCGAACCCTGTCAACCTTACTTCAAACCCGGGATGGGGCACCTGCCCGGAAGTACCCGCGGCAGGCTCCGCACAACAACCTTAGGCTCGGGCTCAACGAATATCGCGAGGCAACCAAACCGGGTGCTGCCATCCAATACACATTATCGCATGCCTGCGGCCTTGACCCAACACAACTCGGCAAACTGGGGAGGGACGCTGCGACGGTCCGCCAGCCAACCGTCCGGACCATTGCCGCCGGGGTTGGCTCATTCGGGGGTGGCGGGCACCGACTGGAACCAGAGTACGTAGACCATGGCCGGACCGGTTTCCTCCCAATACTCAACTCGCACCGCATGCGTGCCGGCTTCAAGCACGGTATCAACAGCGAGAGGCCCAGCTGTTTCGCCATCCCAATTGTCCAGCAACAGGTCATTGTTCAGGAACACACGTACACCCTGATCGGCCAGGCCGATGAAGCGATAGGTCGCGCCGACGAAGTCGAAATCACCTGTCCATTCGGCACTGAACGAATCGGATGGGAGCGAGTCTGCAGGAGCGCTGTTCCCCCAATTGTGTGCGATGGCATCTTCACCGCGGGTCAGCAGCGGTTCCCCTGAAAGGTCCGGAACGGCCCAATAACGGGCGGTCCACGGTTTCCCGGCGGCAGTGCTCGCCGGTACCAGCAACAACTGGCCTGGCTGGATGTCGTCATCGGGAAGCAGTGCGTTGATGTCCGCCAAGGTTTCCGTGGTCAATCCGTAACGCGCGGACACCCACGCCAGGGTGTCGCCCAGATTGACCGTGTACCAAAAGGATTCGGTGGGGTGGACAATCCACCCGGGATCGAATTCCGGCTGCCTCCGGGGTCCTTCGGTGTTGTCCTGCTCGTCCGCTCCGATCTCCTGGGGATCCGGGTTGACCGGGGGACCGCAGACTGTCTCGCCTATCAACAGAAGCTCCCCTGCCTGCAGGCCGTTCAGTTCCCGAAGGCGTTCAACAGTCACATCCCAGTCGTCCGCCAGGCCCCAAAGTGTTTCGCCTGCCACAACTACATGGGGGGTTGCGCAGACGGATTCCTGATCCGATTCCTGGTTGGGTTGACTGGCAAATGAGGGAAGCAACAGCTGTTGGCCGATGAGGATCAGTCCCAAAGGTTCTTCCAGGTTGTTGAGGGCCACAAGCACCTCGACCGGCACCCCAAACCGCTGTGCAAGTCCCAGAAGTGTGTCTCCGTCCTGCACCTCGTACGTTGACAGTTCGTCCGGTTCATCCGGATCCTGTGCCAACACAGGTGGTCCGGCCAGCAAGGTGGCCCATGCCAACAGGCAGAGCAACGGAATCAACTCCAACCGAACTGCAAAACCGCGCATGAGCATGTGATTCTCGTTTCGTGTATTTTATTTGGCTTGATCAGTGGCTGGATACCGCACTCTGGATCCGAGCGAACCAGGAAGATTGCTGTTGATTGTCAGCGGTACTGACACCTGGGGCTTTTGGGGCCTTGCCATGCTTGGAGGTTGAGTGTGGCCGGCCACTCCCGGATGTCTTCGCGGCCGTATCCGTGAACGCGGTTCGCGAGTTCTTCGGATATTGGCTGGAACATGCAGCAGGAAGGAGAAGATCAGACGGCGGGCGGATCGGCTCAACCCTTGAGACCGGTGGTTGAGATCCCCTGGATGAAGTATTTCTGAGCCAGGAAGAAGATGGTCAGGCAGGGCAGGACCATCAGGAACGACATGGCCATGATGGCATTCCAGTCCACATCGAACTGGTCCCGGAACATGGCCAGACCCAAGGCCAGTGTGTATTTCTTGGACGAGTTGAGGAAGATCAGCGGTTCCAGGAAGGAGTTCCACTGGGACATGAAGGTGAAGATGGCGATGGTGGCCAGAGCCGGATGGGACAGCGGCAGCAGGATTCGCCAGAAGATGCCCAGCCAGCCGCACCCGTCGATTTTGGCGGCGTCGTCCAGCTCCCGCGGCATGGTCATGAAGTACTGACGCATCAGGAAGATATAGAACGCGGCCCCACCGAAGGACGGCACCCAGAGAGGGTAGTGGGTGTTGATCCAGCCAATCTCCTTGAAGATCAGGAACTGCGGAATCATCAGGACCTGGAACGGCAGCATCATCGTGCTCAACGTAATGAGAAACAACACGTTTTTGCCGGGCCAGCGCAACCGGGCGAACGAAAATCCGACCAGCGCACAACTGCCGACGCGCCCGATCATCGACAGGACCGTGATCAGCACCGTGTTGCCAAGGTAGACGCTGAAGTTTGTGCGGTTCCAAGTGGTGTGAAACACATCCCACTGCGGCGGCTTGGGGATCCAGATCGGAGGGATCTGGAACATTTGGCTGGTGGGTTTGATGGCTGTGGTCATCATCCACAGCAACGGAAAGAAGAAGAAGAGGGAAATCGACACCAGGAGCGTGTAGACAAAGGCCTTGTGAATGATCCTGGGCCAGTGGATCCTGGGCCGCCGACTGGTTCCGACAGTGCGGGGTTGGGTGGCAGTAGTAGTAGCCATGTCAATTCGATTGCCTACTCGCCGGCGTAGAAGACCCAGCGCTTCGACAACGCGAGCTGCGCCATGGTGAACACCATGATCACCACAAACATGAACCACGCCATCGCGGCCCCCAGTCCGAAGCGGCCCCACCAGAACGAGATGTTGTACAGGTACAGGGCGTAGAACATGGTCGAGTTGTTGGGGCCGCCCAGTCCGCCCGTGGCCACATAGGCCAGTGTGAAGACCTGGAACGCACCGATGATGCCGGTGATGGTGTTGAACAGGATTACGGGCGACAACATCGGAATGGTGACGAAGAAGAACTGCCGCAGGCTGTTCGCCCCGTCAATGCGGGCGGCGTCATAGAGTTCGGTGGGAATGTTTTGGAGGCCGGCTAGGAAGATCACCATCGTGGCGCCGCCGGCGCCGGTCAACGTCATCACAATCAGGGCCGGCTTGGCCCAATCCTCATCCTGCAACCACAACGGAGGGCTGCGGATCCCGATTTCGCGCAGCAGGTGGTTCACCAGACCGATGTTCGGATCGAGAATCCACATCCACAGCAGAGCCACGGCCACACCGGCTACGATCGACGGCACAAACACCATCGTGCGGAACAGGGGTACCCCGATCACCTTCTGGTTGAGGAGAAGGGCCAGCAGCAACGATGTGACGAGCCCCAACGGCACGCCGAGCGCCACGAAGTACGCCGTGTTGCCGAAGGACTTCCCGAACACCGGATCGTCCGTGAACATCTCCACGTAGTTGTTGAACCAGATGAATTCGGTGGGGTAGCCGATCCGGAAACTGGTCAGGCTCAGCCCGAACGAGTACACGAACGGGAACAGGTTGAACAGCAACAGGCCCAGAACCCACGGGGTGGCGAACAGCCAACCCATCAGCGACTCGTGCCGACGGCTGCGGGTTAGGAAGTGTTCCTGAAGCATGGCTGGCGGGTGCCGCAGGCCCATCCTGCGGCGGAAAAATGCGGTGGTCTGTGGTCCGGCTTTGACAAAGACCAGCCGGGCACGCAGCTCGGCGCGCCCGGCTGGCCGGAAGCAGTGTCCGCTAAACGATCAACGCTAAATCTTGTACGGGGGCGCGTTGTCCAGTCCCTCCTGCCAGATCTCGGCACAGCCGGCAACGGCTTCCTCGACGGAAATGTTGCCCAGTCCCGCCTGTTCGAACAGGTTGCCGCCGGACTGCCGCAGCTCGAAGTAGCCCGGAGGGTTGATGACGTCGTAGCCGTTGGGGGAACCCATCTCCAGATAGGTGCCGAGATACGGCGAGTTCTTGACAAAGTCCGTGTCCAGGGCGGACCGCCGGACCGGCGTGTAGCCACCGAATTCGCTGTACTTGACGTTGTGCTCGGTGGAACTGAACACGTGTGCCCATTCAACCGAGGCACCCACGTCGGACGAGGTCGGGGCTACCGACAGGAAGTTACGCCAGGAGATGGAATTCTTGCGTCCCGTGCCTTCCTGGGCCGTCAACGGGAAGCCAAACCCCAGATCGTCCCAGGCATCGGGGTTGTAGCGGAGCACGTCGCGGGGCTGCGACCCGTGGCCGCGCATATGCATGGCCACGTTGCCGGCCGGGAAATGTGGAACCGGGGCTTCGTCGGGCAGACGCGCGACGCCTTCGGGGTACACCGTCTGCGACAGTTCCACCAGGTAGGCGAGGGCGGCTACGCCCAGCTCGTTGTTGAAGCGGACTTCAGTGTAGTCCTGGTCCGCCATCTCGCCGCCCAGTCGCTGCAACTGGACTTCGAACTCCTGGAAGAAGCTGCGCCAGTTGTTGGGAGCCCAGCCGCCCAGAACGATGGTGCGGCCCTCCTCCACCGTCTGCAGGGCCGCGGCGGCCTCGAGGTACTCAACGTCGGTGTGCGGCGGATGCTCCGGATCCAGGCCCGCCGCTTCAAGCTGGCTCTTCCAGTAGAGGGTCAGGGACGGGTGGCTGAACGTGGGGACTCCCCAGGTCCGACCGGCAATCTGCGTGCCCTTGATGTTGGCTCCGAAGTAGTCGTCGAGGTCGTCCCACTCGTTGATGTAGTCGTCAAGCGGCGTTCCTTCGCCGCTGGTGGCAACCCGTCCGGCCGCCTGGGTGCCGGCTTCGTGCACGTCCGGCAAGGCGTCGCCGACGATGGATGTGGACAGCTTCTGCCGATAACCGTCGTATGGGACGTGTTCGGCGATCATGTCGAAGCCGGGCATCACCTCCTTGAAGTCGGGGTTGACCTCGGCGTTGATGTAGTCGATGACTTCCGGAGTCAGGGAGAACATCCACAAGGTGAGCTCGGTGGGCGCCGCCATCTCTCCCTCTGCGCCGGGAGCCGCGGTCGGCACCGCGCAGGCAGCCAGGGCGGCGCCGACGGTGGCAAGGGATGCCGTCCTCAGGAATTGACGACGGGACAGCGCAAATTTGCCGGACATAACGAAGATCCTCGCTGTGTGCTGGAACTGGAGAAACCGCCGCGAACCGTTTTCCAATGCAGGTGCATCGGACACAAATCCCAGACGGCATACAGATCCTATGAACAGGACCCGACGGAGTCAAACGGGATTCAACGCTCGCCATGCATTTCCAGGTGTCTGCAACGATGATGGCTGCATCCGGCGTGCGGCAGCACCGCAATCGCCGGTACTCTCCAGTTGAACCGGCACACCGGGAAGACCGTGCGTCAATCAGACCGAGAGCTGGTTGTCGTCAGCCTATGGGCACGGAGGCGAAGGTGTACCGACTGCGTACCGCGGTCCCGGTAAACAGACTGGTCGGCGGTAGGCTGTCAAGGAACGACGAGCAGCCTGAATGGGCATGCTCTCGCCGGGTTATCCCGCCAGACATGGCAGCGCGGCAGGATTTCGCATAAAAAAGACGGTCGGAATCGAGCAATCGACGTGGTGCGGATCGGAGAATCTACTGAATCCTGCGGACTCCCAGACTGGAGCGTACCTGTGCCTTCAGGCATGGCTCCTCCGCCTGTTCGACCAGCACCGGAAGCTCGAGGGCGGCAGCCGTGGTCTGCACCAGTGCGATCTGGGGATGGCACAGGGACAGCGACTCGAGCACAATTCCTGTGGGTGCAGTTTCGGACGGGTGGACCGTATCCTGCCAGTCGATGGCAAATGGTATGAGGCCGGTCAGGTCCGCTCCGTTCACGAACGTGGTCGCCGGCATGGCTGCGGTGCGCCAAGTGAGTCGTTGCCCGTCCGGGTTAACGCGATCCCTTGCTTTCAGTTGGGTCGGGATCCCCAGTTGGTACAGCTTGGCAGCCCATGCGTCCATGTCGGGCACCCGTACAGCCCAGTTGATCAACCGAGGCATCGACAACGCCCCAAGGCCGTAGGGCAGCGCGGCTTTGGGAACAAGCTGTTCCGGATCGGGAGCAATGACTTCCAGGTATGTTCGGCCACCCAGGGCTACCAGCGCGTTGTGGGTGCCCACACCCAGATGGCGGCCTCCCTTACCGGCTGCAATGTTGAACTCGTCCTGAATCCACCGGACTCCTGCACCAAGTTCGGGTACGCCGAGCAGGAGGTGGTCGATTTCGACTCCATCGATCATATTCTGTGTTTCCTGCAGCTCTGCCAAACGGGACGCCATGCGGCAGACACTGTGTCCAATCCATTCCGGATGTCATCCATGGAGCTGATTAGACTATGCGAAATGGCTGGATGTCCTGCCGTTCGACAGCCTGCATCCCGGGTTTCCAGCACAAGGATTGGATTGCAACGCGAGAGCCGCCGGCAGCAGGGATGGGAAGGGCTTGTTGTGCCCGCTACCCGCCCTGGTTCTTGACCATGACCGTGACAATGTCCATGCCGTGGTATTTCTGGTGGCTGACCGAGGAAGCGTAGTGTTGCAGCAGTCGGTAGGACACTTCGCGGTCGTCCGGCACCGGAGACAATTCGCCCAGGTACGCCAGACGGTCTTCCATGTTTTCGCCTTCAAGGGCCGTCATGAATTCGACTTCCGCGGATTGGCCCTCCACGCGCCCGGTCACGAGCAGTTTGGGTACGTTGTCGATTTCGTCTTCATATTGCTGCATCAGGACCGCCAGCGTTTCCTCGCCGGCTGCGGTCAACCGTTCGGTGGCATCGGCATCCCAACCCGCCCTGGAAACCAGTCCTTGCAGGAATTCGTTCAAATCGGGCAGGGATTCGGTTTCCAGATTCGTTGTCATCCGTCGGCGCCGCCCTCTTGTCAGTTCCATGAATACCATCAACAGGATGGCCACGATGGCACCGGCGGTCATGCCGTTGCTCAGCAGGATGGCCAGGACGCCATCGCCAAGGAGGCCGGGAAAGATTGCATGGTTTTGGAACCCCACGCCAAGCCAGAAGGCCGTCCCCACCACGATGGCCTTGCGGTGATCGATACCGTCGCGTACGACGATGCGCAAGCCCTGTACGAACAGAAGAGCCAGGAGAGCGATGATGTAGGCGGCTGCCACAGGTGCCGGTATTGCAATCAGGAGGGCTGCCACCTTGGGGAAGAACGCCACTGCGGCAATCGCGACTCCGATGATAATTCCCACCCGGCGCGACGCTACGCCCGTGACCTCGGCCAGCGAAATGCTGGAGGAATAGGTCGTGTTGGGCAGGGTGCCGGCCAAGCCGGAAAGGAGGTTGCCCAGGCCGTCTGCGTTGAGGGCGCCTTGCACGGCCCGGTAGTCGGTGGCCCTTGGCTTGCGCCTGGACAGCGACTGAATGGCCACACCGTCACCGATGGTTTCGATGGCTCCCACGATGGTCGCCACCACAAACGCAGGCAGGAGTGCCCAGAACCTTGCATCCACATTGAAGTTCAAACCGGGCCAGGAACCCTTGGGCAGGCCAATCAGGGGATCCGCCATCACGTTGCGTGTTTCGTACAGACCGAATGGCACTGATACCGCTGTGCCTACAACGATCGCGATGATGGGAGCCCATAGGCGCAACTGGGGAGGTGCGCGCAGGATCAGGAGCACCACGACCACCAGCGTGCTTGCCGCCGCCCAGAGTGCGCCTGTGGTGGAGGTTCCTTCGGGAATGTCCGTCAAGGAAGCGAAGGTGAGGGGCATCACTGTGGCGGCGATCAGCATGATGACCGTTCCGGAAACCACGGGCGTGAAGATGCGGCGCAGCCAAGACAGCCTGGCGGCCAGCAAAAACTGAAACAGGGCCGACACCACGATCAGCGTCGCCATGGTCTCGGGACCACCCTGAACCAAAGCACCGACGCACACCGCAATGAACGTGCCCGAGGTGCCCATCATCAGAACGTAGCCCGAGCCCAGGCGGCCGAACCGGACTGCCTGCAAAACCGTGGTGAGGCCGCTGATGAGCAGGGCGGCAAACACCGCCCACGAAATGTACTCTTCCGGCTGCTGAGCGATGCGCCCGACAATCACCACCGTCAGGGCAATGGGCGCCAGGATGACCAGAGCGGCCTGCAGGCCAACTCCCAACGCAACGGCTATGGGTGGTTTTTCTTCCGGTTCATACCGAATGTTTTCGTTGGTGCTGATGTCGGCCATAACGTGCTTTGCGACTCTGACGGGATCCAACAACGCCATGGGATCTTACGGCAACAGGGATTCGGGCCAACGCAGTCTGGCCCCCTCCGTTTGTGGTGCGCAGTCTCGTTCGGGGCGAACAGGCGCCCTCCCGGGACTGAATTGCGCAGGCAGTCCGGGGTCGGCCGCAGTTCGGCTATGGCCCGACCGACTCGGTGTCAGGCGGGTCGGTGTGTGGCGACAGGTTGGACCGCCACATGCCGTAGCCGGTCAATAGGGCGAGTGCCAACCAGCCGATCTGGGATGCGTCGAGCCAAAGCTCGTCCGACCGGCCGATCCGAAAACCCTCCGTCAACAGAAACAGCAGGGCCACCAGGAACAGGCCGGTCAGCAGAGCCCTGCGCGGTTCCAGCGTCCGGTACCACAGGAGCGCCCAAATTGCGGCGCAAACCAGCGACTGGTACAGGCCCGTGGGATGGCGTGCCTGTTCGCCGTACATGGCGGCCCAGATCATGTCGGTTTCGGTGCCCACCACGCGGCCGGTCAGATAACCGCCAATCGTCCAGACCACCCCTCCCGCCACGAGGCCGGTCAGGACTGCGGCTCCGGCCGGTTCCGGATCCAGGCGAAAACGCATCAGGTAGATCCAGGCGGTCACAAACGCGGCGATGATGCCCGGCCAGGGGGTTAGTCCGCCCGGCCGCAAAGCCAGGACATCCAAGAGCGACTGGCTGTACACCTCCCAAAAGGCAACCACATGGGCCAGTCGCGCCACCACCAGGCCTACCAGCAACGCCGACGTGCACAGTCCAAACATCCGGTCGTATGTGAGGTCGTACCGCCGGCCCATGCGCGCGGCGACTTCGGTTGCCAGCCAAACTGCCAACAGCGAAGTCAGGGGACCGGCCGGCAATGCGACCGAACCCAGTTGAATGGTCGAGTGCATCTGTGTCGTACGGGTGTCTGGATGGGTGCCGGTCAGTCGTGCAGGCTTGCCCGGGACACTGCGGTACCGTTCCGGAACGTGAGATGCCGGTGGCGAGGCGGGTCAGGCAAGCTCATAATCCATGGCGTGGTGGCGGAAGTAGGTGGCATAGAGCTCCGCATAGTGGCCACCCTGTAGCATCAGGCTGTCGTGGCTGCCTTCCTCGATGATCCGGCCTTGCCGCATGACGATGATCCGGTCGGCGGCCTGAATCGTCGACAGGCGATGGGCTATCACAATCGCGGTCCGATCCCGCAGCACCAGATCCAACCCCTCCTGGATTTGCGCTTCGGTCAACGGATCCACACTGGCCGTGGCCTCGTCCAGGATGATCATCCTCGGATCCTGGACCAGCAGGCGGGCCAGCGCCACCAACTGCCGCTGGCCGAGTGAAAGCGAACTGCCCATTTCGCCTGTCTCGGTGTCCAGGCCCTGCGGCAGGCTGCGCAGCCAAAAGCCGCCGCCCACGGCATGGGCCGCCTTCTCCGCCGCGTCGTCCGTGGCGTCCTCCCGTCCGTAGCGGATATTGTCGCGGACGGTGCCCGAGAACAGGAAGGGCGACTGCGCGACCATGCCCAGTTGGCGATGGTAGGCGTCGAGGTCAAAGCTGCGGATGTCGATGCCGTCCACCAGCAGCAACCCCTTTTGGAACTCGTAGAAGCGGGCCACCAGCTTGCCCAGGGACGACTTGCCGGCACCGGTGTGTCCGACCAGGGCCACGGTCTCGCCGGGGGCGATGTCCAGGTTGAAGTCCTCCAGTACCTGTTCCTGTTCGGAATAGCGGAAGTGAATGTCCCGGAACTGGATGTGCCCCTCCAGCAGGGGAACCGGCCGGTTGTCGTGCTGCACCACCAAGGGTTCGGTGTCGATCAGCGCGAAGACCCGCTCCGCCGCCGCCATGCCGAGCTGGAACTGGCTCCAGAAGGACGCGATACTCGTCATCGGGAACATGAGCCTCTCGACGGTCGTAATGAAGAGGAACCACTCCCCTGTGGTCAGTTCGCCGGCAAAGGCCAGGTGGCCCCCGAAGTACAGCAGCAGGGCCGTGGCCGTGCCCGTCAACAGGAACAGGATCGGAAAAATGGCCGCAAACACAAATCCTTGTCGCAGGTTGAGGCCATAGGAGCGCTCGTTCACATCCGTGAACGTGTCGAAAATGGCTTGTTCCTGGCGGAAGTTCTTGGCTACCGCGTGCCGTCGCTGTCCTGGATGGGGCGGTTTGAAGGGAACACCATCTGCGGTTCCA
>JAPPAJ010000138.1 GCA_026705565.1 Caldilineaceae bacterium
CAAAGCGATGCCATGTCGCGTGCGAAGCCGGGATGGCGGACCAACTCGGCCTGCAGCCACGTGGCCAACGCAGCCATTTGGCTGCCCGGCTGGGCAATGAACCGATGCCACAGTGAACGGGATGCCGGCTCCCGTCCGCAACGGTCGCCAACCGCAGCGAACAGGGGATGGTCGCCGGTGCGCGCAAGCTGCGCCAGTTCCTGGGCGACAGCGCCGGGATCCGGCAGTGGGAAGGGCATCGAAGGCATGGCTGGATCCAGATGGTGCAGGCAACGGCGCGGCAGGATTCCGGCCACATCCGACCGGTGTGTGTCGGACATTCCGGCCGGTAAAGGGGGTAACAAAGCCATGTCGGCCCGCAAGACCCCTACTATGTAAGACGCAAAACCTTCGATTTGGTTACACGAACGAGGTGCCCTTGCTGTCCATGGAATGGGGCGGGACAGCTTTATTGTTCCTTCAGATGCAAGGCCGTGAGTGTTGGGCACCCTCCCGCGGAAAGCCGGGAAATGCCTCACGGAACAGAGACTTGCCAGCCCAATGCGCGTATTGGACTGGCACATCGGTCGTTTCCACTCGGGAGGTAGTGTCCGGGGGACACGCGGCGGTCGCGGCGCAGTCAAACAGCTGTGCTTCATCGTCCTGCAGGGCCGCGGTTATGGTGACGAACTGGCCGCACCAATGTCCAGTGTGGAGGCTCCCACGGACTCAAACAAATCCACGATGAAGTGGTGGCATGTGAACACCAGCACCTGGTGGGTTTCGGCGAGTCGGGCGAAGGCTTCGGCTGCATGACGGGCTCTTTCCGGATCGAAGTTGATCAGCGCCTCGTCCACTACCACGGGTAGACGCTCGGCATGCTCTCCGAACTCAAGGATCAGGCCGAACCGCAGGGCCAAATACAGTTGCTCCCGGGTGCCCCGACTCAATGCGGCTGGCAGCTTGGCCTGGCCGGAGGCATCCGTCACCGTGATGGTCCGCTGGCCGACGGGAGCAAACAGTCCGGAGTAGCGGCGGCCCGTGATCCCGGAGAAGAAGGTCTTGGCATGGTTGATGACATTGGGCTGGCGTTCCCTCTCGAACTTCTGGCGCGTACGGTCCAGCAGGACCTCCGCAAGCGTGAGTTTCGACCACTCCGCGGCACAGTCCTGCAACTGTTCCATCAGGATGTTCCGCTGGATGCGCAGACGGGACGACTCTTCTTCGCCGGCCAATTGCTCCAACTCGTTATCAATTCCTCCAAGCTCTTCCCGCCATGCATTGCGGCGCTCTTCCAGTCCGGTCTGCGTCTCCTCCAGATCCAGGGTTTCCTGTCGAAGTTGGCTGCGATCGGTGGCGGCCAGGGCCGTCCTGAAATCGTCGAGACAACGGTTGGGACCGCTGAGGCGCCGCAGATTCCGTAGACACTCGTCCTGTCTTCTCTCCCATGCCAATCGTTCTTTCTGCTGCCGCACCCGTCTTCGGAATTCTTCGGCATCCTCCGTGTCCCCCGCCTTCAGGAGATCCCTGCGTTCCCGCTCCAGATGCTTGAGGCGCCGTTCTCGCTGCTGCAGTTGCTCCAAGTCCAGTTCGTTCTGGCGGCGGGCCTGATCCCGTTCGGCGACTTGGGACTGGACCAGGTCGAACCTTTGGATGAGATTGTCCGCCGGAGCCCCCAACCGCCCCCGGTTGTGGCCATCCAGCGGGATATCGTGGGCCGCGGCCAGCGGTTCCAATTGATCGTGGAATTCGGCGATGTCGTTCTCAATGGCCTTGACGCGGTCTCGCATCCGTTCCACCTCGTTGCGGGACGCACGGGCTGTCTCCGCCTGGGCCAGGAATTCCAGTGTGGCCGCGGGTGAAAGTCCTTCAGGCATTTGGTGTGCCAACAGCCAGTCCTGCCATTGGGCCTGCACTTCCACCAGATTTCGACGGGTCCTTTCACACTGCTGCTGGCCGGCCGCGAGCTTTTGCTCCTGCTGCCCGCGGCGACGCGCGGCATCGTTTCTGGCCTGGACCCGTTCACGGGCGTGGTCCAGCTGTTGTACGAACAAATTGGCCACAGCCATGACGCGCGGATGACTTGAATCGTCCAGAACCACTCCGTATCGGCCGGCCACGGGTTGGATTAGCGCCTGGTACTCTTCGATGTCGTCCTGGATGGCTCGGACCCGATGGCGCCGATCCTGTACCTGATTCAGGATCGCCCGTGCCGTCTCGATGCGACCGGTGAACTCCGTCACCGTCTCCGGGGTGAGGCCGGAGTCCATGTCGTGCTGTTCCAGCCACTCCTGCCATTCCCGATGGCTGCCGTGTGTCGATGCGGTGACGGCCTGATGTTGTTTGACAACTTCGGCATGGCGTCGCTGCTGTCTGCTCCAGGCATCGCGGACTTGGTCCAGTTGTGCCTTGTGCCCGATCCATGTGGCAAGGGTCTGGGTCGCCGCATCCAGACGGGCTTCGGCTTCGTCCAATGCATCGGCCGAGGGAGCTGCATCCAAATCCAGCAGTTGGGCTTCCGCCACCAATCGTGACCAAGCCTCTCCGGTGGCAGCGGTGGCGGCATCAAGGGCTTGGAGCAGCGCGGCCAGTTGGGGCGGGGCTTCGGACCTGGGGGTAGGCCCGCGGCCGAACAGCAGGTAGCCGGCGGCGAGGAATATGCACAGCCCACCCGCTGCCAAGCCTGGTCCCATGGCACCCTCCGGACCAAAAATGCCATACAACAGAAGACCTGCTCCAATCACCAGAAGCGGTGCCGCGAACCAAATCGGGGACGGCCCCTGCGCAACGGGAATTCCGGACGCCGGCCGACCACGCAGGGCATCGACCTGGCCCTCAAGATTCTCCTGATTGTGGTGTGCCCTTTCGAATTCTCCCAGACGGCTTCGGGCTCGGCGCAGGGTTGCCCTGAGCCGGTCCAAGGACGGGGCATCCAAGTCCGGTTCCGGTCCGGCCATGCCAGCCTCCGCGGCACGTACGGCTTCGCTCCGCTCCTCCAGCGCGGACTTCTCCGCTTCGAGCTGCTGCCGGATCTGACGCGTCTGCTCGCTGTGTTCGTTGAGAACATCTCTCCAATGTTCAACCTTCTGGCGGAACACCATGGAGGTGTCAAAGTTCTCCAGGCGGGATTCGTCCCAGCCGGATCCGAGATCTCGCAACTTGCTCCGTAGGTCGGATTCCAGTGCATTCAATTCGGCTTGGCGTTCCGGCAAGTCCGCTACCGAGTCGCCATATCCCTGATGCCTACGCCGAATTGCCTCGATCGGTTCCCGATCCTCCAGTAATGCCTCCAGGCTTCCCGAGGAAGGACGCAGAGTCGCGGAGCCGGTGTCTTCATCCACCTGCAGGAGCCGTCGGGCACTCACTTCCTCCACCTTAAGCGATTCCCACTGCTCCGATTCCTGTGCTAGGCGCGTGTCGGCTTCGCTGGCCTCGTGGGTGGTTTCGAGAATACGCTTCTGCCAACGCTCCACTTCGCTGCGGACCGCAAACGAGGTGTCGACGCGGTCGAGATTGGCTTCATTCCAGTCGGGACCCAGTTGCCGCAACCTCTCCTCCAGGGATTGCTCCATGTCCCTCAGTTCCTGCCGTCGTTCCGGGAGATCGCGTACGGCATTGTCGTAGCGGCTTCGGTCGCGGCGGATGGCCTCAATTAGATCTTGATCCGGAAGCAGGGCTTCGCCGGGAATGACGACAGTGGCGGCCACACGAGTTTTTCTGTTCTGTTCCCCGGCATCGTCGCGATCTTCCCTGGCTTGATGAATCCTCTGTTCCAGGTTGTCCAAGCGCTCAATCGCGTTCTCCGGCAACTGCTTGTATTCGGGCATGTCCCGCAGCTGTGTCCCGCACTCTTCCAGGGTTTCCCAGTCCTCCCATCCATCCTGCATCCTGAGCACTGCGGCGTGTCTGCGGCTCAGGTCGCCGCGCTCCAAATCCGACCGGTCCAGTTTCCGCTTGATGTCGTCCCGTCTGCGGAGCAGCTGCCCATACCGGTCGGCGTTCGTCTGCACCTGCCTGATCCGCTGGTCGGTGTCCTTGAGTTCGCGCAGCAGTTTGGCGATGCGCTGCGCACTGCCTTTCGGCTTGTAAAGTTCGTCCTTGCGCTTGGCCAGCGACTGGCTGAACAACGGCAGCTTGGCCGCTCCCATGCCTGCGCTGTAGATGCGGTCGGCCACGTCCGGGCTTTCCAGCAGACCCGTGTCCTGCAGTTCATCGATGCCAAACGCGAAAACGTTCTGGAACAGGTCGGCCGGGGCGCGGCCCGTGAGTTGCTCCAACGAGTTGGGGGCGCGAAATTCCTGGCCGGCTTCATTGCGCAGAACAAAAGAACCCCCTTTGGGACCGTTGTACCGTTCAAGGGTGAAGGACTCGCCCGCGTCGCTGGTCAGCCTAATCCGGCCGCCGTGGCTGCCTCCGGCCAGAGGGGGATAGTGTTCCCTGCTTTTCCGCAGCGGAAAGCCGAAGAGAACGGCCCGAACGAATGCCAACAACGTGCTCTTGCCCGCTTCGTTGGGGCCGTAAATCACGGTGATGGGTGCGTACAGGGGGCCGATGGCCTGTTGATGGAACCGCCCAAAACCGTCCAAGTGGAATTCTTCGAGTTTCATGCCCCTTCGTCTCCTGTCAGAGCCGCCAGGCATTCCTCCTCGGCGGTGTCCAGGATGGCCAGCAGTTCCTCCTCAGTAGGAATCAAATTCTTCAGGTACTTGCGGGCCCCGGCGGAGCCGTAGAGGATCAACAGTTCCTGTTGCAGATCTGCGAGTGCATCGGGGTTGTGCCGCAGCTCATCGGCCAATCTGGCCAAGTCACCGATGAAATCCTCCCGCCTGAGAACCTGGGTCCTGTCCACGGGTGATGCGGTTTGTACCCGGATGCGTTCGCACCAAAGCCACGGCTCGCGGTCCACCATCGTTTCGTTCAGGAGATCGAGGATTTCCTGGGCGGTGTCGGCCTGTTGAAGCCATTGATGGGCGGCTCCCCTACCGGTCAGAGCCAACCGCGACACCACGGACCGTCCTTCGTTATGCAGTATGGATTCGGCCAGATCGATGATGCCGTCCAGTACCGCCTGCTCGGTGGCCAGGCCGGCGATGTCCAAGTCCATGTGTTGCCAGCGAATTACGTCCACGGCCCTGAATTCCAGCCGCGGGCTGCCGGCCTCATCCACCTCCACCAAATACACACCGCGGCTTCCCGCTTCGTTGGGATGGCGTCCCTGGGGGTTGCCGGGATAGGCGATGACCGGTCCTTCCGCCTTCGGTACATCGCGGGTATGGATGTGTCCCAGAGCCCAATAGTCGATGTCGGCTTCCTCCAGATCGGCAAGGCTGCAGGCCCCATAGGCTTCATGGTTTGGATTGCCCCCTGCATTGGCATGGAGCAGGCCAATCCGAAAGCCCCGGCTGTCCGGTCCTTGCCGTGGAAACAGGTGTGCCAGATTCCTCTTCACATCGCGCCGGGGATAGCTGTACCCGTACACGCAGGCCCGATCCGGATCGTCGGGGAACACGGGCACAGCCTTGACCTTGTCTCCGAAGCGGACACATCCGGAAGGCAGATCCAGACGGGCTTCCCATCCGTTCAACGGGTCGTGATTGCCGTGGCAGACGAAGGAGCGGATGCCGACGCGATCCAGACGTTCGAGACCCTCCACGAACTTCAACTGGGCGCGCAGGCTGCGGTCGGCGCCGTCGTACACGTCTCCCGCCACCAGGAGTGCATCCACACGTTCGTCCAGACACAGCTGGATGATGTTGTTGTAGGCGCGGAATGTGGCCTCGCGCAGTGCGGCCGCCACATGGTCGGGCGCGTCCGCCTGCATGCCTGCAAACGGGCTATCCAAATGCAGGTCGGCGGCATGGACAAATCGCAGTGTTGGCATCTTCACACCAGTGTGGGCTGTAGGGGCAGCATGAGTCACCGATCCTCAGGGTGTGTTTGTGCCGGTGGGTGTAAGCCACCGATGCCGCCTGTTTGCAAGAAGGAACTCGGGACAGAAGCAGTATCCGTGAATGCGGCCGTATCGTGGGAGTATCGTACTCGCGGTGCACCGAACCACCATGTGCGCCACCGTTTCAGGATCGCTGATCCCGGTCCCATCCGATGTCCATGTCTCGGAGGACCAATTGAGTCCTTTCATGATTCTTTGGACCACGGAGCTACCATTCGGATGCAGGGGGGACGCGTCCGACTTCGTCTTCATTCACCGCTGTGGACCGGATTGGGGCTTGAGTTCAGGTCCGACTGTGCAGGGCCCCGTATAGACTTCATGCAGCATTCACACCCTGTCAGCGACGCATGCGGGAAATTTTCCATGGTCAATCTGTCTGTCTGCATCGAAATGTTTTGGCTCGACGAAACGGATCCGGCGGCCAAGGTCCGGAACGTCAAGGAGGCCGGGATCGGGGCCTACGAATTCTGGTCGTGGAGCAACAAGGATGTGGATGCCGTGGCCGAGGCACAGGCCGAGACCGGTCTGGCCTGTGCCGGGCACCTGTTGGAGCCGCCGTTTGCCCTGACCGCCCGCGAGACGGAACAGGCCCTGGTGGAGGGGGTGTCCAAGTCGGCCGCCATTGCTGAACGCCTGGGGAGCCCGGGCATGATTGTCACGACCGGCAATATCCTGGCTGACGAGGCATGGGACATTACCCTGCGGCGGGTGGTGCGCCGCCTGAAGGTGCTGTCCGCGGTGGCCGCCGACCACGGGCTCAAGATCTACCTGGAGCCGCTCAACCCGGTCGTGGACCACCATGGCTACTGGCTGACCACCATGGCCCAGGCGGCGGACATCGTGGCCGAGGTGGATTCACCGGCCCTGACCATCCTCTACGACATCTACCACCAGCAGATCACCGAAGGCAACCTGATTTCCAACCTGCGGACCTACCTGCCCCTGATTGGCCATATCCACACGGCAGGCGTGCCGGGCCGGCACGAGCTGGCGGACAACGAAATCGACTACCGGGCCGTTTTCAGGGCCATCGACGAATCGGACTACGCCGGCTATGTGGGTCTGGAGTTCCGACCATCCCTGACCGAGGCGGAGGCGCTGGCCCAGGCGGTTCGAATTGCCGAGGAAGCGGCCTAAGCGCAGGGCCTGGCAGGGCGACTTCTTCGGTGCCTTAGGATTCGCCCGGGTGAAACGCCGACTTGCGATTCGTACCGGGGATGGGCTCCGAGCAGCTTTGTTGGCTCGGGCTGCGCCGGATGCAGGTTGTGTGGTCGATTCAGGAGTGGCATCTGCAAGGGCACGCGGACAGTTGCGGATCTTGCGGCAGCGAGTCCTGCACCTGATGATGTTCGCTTGTGACAGGGGAAGTCAGATGTTGAAGACGAAGTTGAGGCTGGGCTTGGCGATGGCCGCGCTTGGCCTGTTGCTAACAGCCGTGCTGGTGGCATGCGGTCCTGTACCGGCGCCTGCGGCGGAAGAGCCGATGATGGAAGAGCCGGCGGCCGAAGAGGCCATGCCGGAAGGCCAGTACGGCGAGTCGCCGATCCTGGCGGAGCGCGTGGCGGCTGGCGAACTGCCTCCCGTGGAGGAGCGCCTGCCCGTCCAGCCGTTCGTGGTTTCCAATCGCATGTTGGCCGTAAGTTACGACACCGAGGTCGGTAAGTACGGTGGGACCATGCGCCTGCCGCAGGATAGTCCGGGCGGCGACCCCCACTTCTATATTGGGTCGAACGAGTACCTGCTTTGGGCCCCGGGCGCTTTCAACTACGACATGGGCATTGTTGGCAATGTCCTGTTGGATTGGGAGGTCAATGAAGACAATGACTCCTTCACGTTCCACATGAGGGAAGGCCTCAAGTGGTCGGATGGCGTGCCCGTGACCACCGCAGATGTGGATTTCGCTGTGAACGATGTGATGTTCAATGACGAAATTACACCCTCCAAACCGACGTTTCTCCACACGGCTCAGGACCGCGAGGCGGGATTCGCCACGATTGAAATCCTGGATGACTACACCTATACCGTTGCTTTCGACGGGCGGTATGGCAGTTTCCCGGCCGCGTTGGCTGTAGCCAGTTGGCGCGGTTACCAGGATTTCCTGAAACCACGCCATTACTTGGAGCAATTCCACGCGGATTACGCCGATGCCGATGAATTGGCAGCCAAACTGGATGAGGAAGGCATAGAGGAAGGGCAGTGGTACAACCTCTTCAATGCCAAGCAGATGCCCGGCAATCTTTGGCGTGCTGTCGGCGAAGCGGGTTTTGGCCATCCAGTGCTGACCCCTTGGGTGTTGACGGAATTCGGTGGGGGTTCCTGGACCTTTGATCGCAACCCCTATTACTTCAAGGTGGACAGGGCCGGCAACCAGTTGCCCTACATCGACCAGGTCCAGATGTTGCTGATGCAGGATCGCGAGTCCACGGTCTTGCAGATTCTGAGTGGCGAAGTTGACTACCTGGGAGAGCGGAGTTCACTCAACAATCTGCCGCTTCTCAAACAGGCCGAGACCGAGGGTGTGCTCAACGTCATCATTCCGCGCATGCACCGTACGCCGATCAATTTCATGCTCAATCTCACCTACCCGGATCCCGCCTGGCGCAATGTGACCAACGATGTCCGCTTCCGCCAGGCCATGACGCTGGCGATCAACAAGCAGGAGATCATCGATACCTTTTACCTGGGAGAATTCGGACAGTTGCCTGTCCACACCAACTATCCGGAATTCAACATCGAAAAGGCCAATCAGATCCTGGACGAAATGGGCATGTCCGAGCGGGACGCCAACGGTTTTCGGCTGGATCCGGACGGTGATCCGTTCCAAATCATTTTCGAACCGGGACCGCTGTCCCAGGATCATGTTCCCATGACGGAACTGATCGCCGAATACTGGAAAGCAGTGGGCATTGACACTGATGTCAAGGCAGGCGAATGGAGCTTGATTAATCAGAAGTACATGGCCAATGACCTGCAGGGCACGGCCATATGGAATGTCATGGACATGTGGCCCAGCGTCGGCTGGTTTGATTATCTACCCGACAGATGGGGCCGGGCCTGGGTTCAGTACATGAATTCAAAGGGGGAAATTGGCGAAGAACCCCCGGACGAAGTCAAGGAGATTTATGACTTGCACAACCGATTTTTAAGAGCTCCGCTGGGTTCCCAGGAGAACAAGGACATTTTGGAAGAGATATTCGTCAATCAACGGGATAACTACTGGACATTCAATCCGGTCGAATTTTCCTACTATCCCACCAGCACTTCGGCCCGCATCAAGAACGTGCCCAAGGGCCGTGTGGAAGAGATGGGCATCGTGTTCATGCACTCCATGGAGGAGTGGTACATCGACGAGTAGGAACAACCGGAAACACTCGTCTCTGGTTGATCAGACACGAAGGGGGTGGCAAAGCCCACCCCCTTCGTGTTGAGTGCGTCCAGGACCGCACCACAATTCACCGGCGAAAACCGGGATTCCGCGTTCCCATGGGTTGCGGACGCTCCCGATCGATCAACTCAGGACTCGGGCATGGGTCCGTGGCTTCATGCCGAGAGGAAAGGCCTCGGACTGCTATGGGGCGCGACTTCTCAGCCTTGGTTCGATCAAGTTCCACACGCGTTCCTGAAAGCGACGCGAGATATGCAGCGCCACTGCCCATCCGGGCTCGTATCCTCCCTCGTCAAACGCGTCGAATTCCGGCAGGTAGAGTAGCCAGTCATTGGCATAGCTGACGAGCATCACGGTTCGGTAACCCATGAGCTGGGCACCGGCGCGAAAGCGCACAGCCGTTTCGCTGAAGACTTCGCCCGGCTCTGTAATGAGAACGGTATCGCCGATTCCCAGCAGGGCGATCTCGACCGATCTGAATCTCTCCCCTTCCATCGGCCGCTCAGCCAGAAGCTGCTGGTGGGGAGTGTAGGCCTTGACGGGTACGGGCTCGTCCGATCCCTTGAGGGCATCGACGCGCAGGCTTTCCGCCCAGACCGGCCCGGGCGACCCGGTGGTCGCGATGCGTCGCGACACACGGAGGACCTCGTCCCGAAAGGCCCGACCCAGTTCCTCGCACTCCTGAAACGTCCCGCCACCCCTGTCTCCCACGTTGTACTGATCCGCGTCGTCCGCGGAGCCGTAATAGGCGCTGACCTCGCCAATGGCGCGTACAGTGCGCTCCCCCTGCAGTTGTTGGCGCACGCCCTCAACCACCGGATTGATGTCCCCCGCACCGCCTTGAAAGAAAAGACACGTCGCCCCCGGGCCCAAGTCCTCTTCAATGTAGCGCGCGGCATAGCCCGGCCAGTCCCCCGTGACCCTCAGGTTGTCATAGCCCATGACGACGGCATGGCAGGCGTAGTTGGCGACGACCCCCAGGGGACGGCCTTGGGAGTCATCTATGCGAATCACGGCCACAGCGGGATCCACCGGACGATCCAGCCAGCGCCGATTGATGGAATAGCCATAGAGAAAGCCGGAGCCGCTGCCCAGGCGGCAGGGCTGCAGGGACGCGATTGCAGCGTCCACGGCATCCCCTACGATGTCGGCCAGGGGACGATCCCAGTTGTCCGGCATGCGATCATCCGGTCCCCCATGGGTGTGCGTGGTGGCCATGTGCACGTGCTCCGCCACCAAATCAAAGCGCTGGCCCAGCGCTTGCCGGATCGATTTGACCGTTTCATCGTTGACATAGCAGAGCTCCAGCGAGAGCAGGGCAAAGCGATCCCGTCCTGCCTCGATCACCAGGGCCCGTGCCAACAGGGGATCGTTGGCTCCGGTGTTGCCTTCGTCCCGGCCGCCATACCCCACCAGCCGCCCACCCTTGTGGGGAGTGATGTCCGCGCGCCCAAATCCCGCCTTCAAAGTTGCCATGCCGGTCGCTCCTTGTCCTGAGTCTTCACCCCTTCAGGCCTGACACCACGACACCCTCGATGAAGTATCGCTGCAGCAACAGAAACACAATGACGACCGGCAGCGTGGCCACCGTGGAGACGGCCATGATGTAGGTCCAGTAGGGGGCCTGCATGGGCTGCTGGAACACGGTCATGCCGACCGGTAGGGTGAAGAGCTCATCCTTGGTTACCACAATCAGGGGCCACAGAAAGTTGTTCCAGCTGCCCAGAAAGGTCAGGATGGCCAATGTGGCGATGGCTGGTTTCAGCAGGGGCAGCACAATGCGGATGAAGATTCCCACTTCCCGCGCACCGTCGATGCGGGCTGCATCCATCAATTCGTCCGGCAGCGTGAGACACGCCTGTCGCATGAGAAACACGCCGAAGGCACTCAGGGCTCCCGGAATAATCAGGCCGGCGTAGGAGTTCGTCCAGCCCAGTTGGTGCACCACCACAAACAATGGAATCAGGAGCACCTGAAAGGGGATCATCATGGTGCTCAGGATGAAGAGGAAGGCGAGGCGTCGCCCCGGGAAATCGAATTTGGCGAATCCGTATCCGGCCAGGGCGCTGAACAGCACCGTGCTCCCCACCACAATCACGGCCACCAGCAGGCTGTTCCAGAAATAGCGCGGGAACGGTGCCGCCAGAAAAGCGTCCACGTAGTTCTGCGGCAGGAACGAATGCGGAATCCAGTGCACCGGCATGGCAAAGACTTCGGGCTCGGCCTTGAAGCTGGTGGTGAACATGTAGTAGAGGGGCACACAGAAGAACAACAGCCCCAGACACATGGCCGCGTAGAGGGCCGCGCCGTTTGCCTTCTGGCGGAAATGCACACTGAAGCTGCCGCGGGTGCCGGTGTAGGCCGCGGGCGCATATTCGGAATAGCGATCAGGGGAGGCCATGGTCAATTGCGGTCTCGTTTCAAGCTGTCCCGCCGCATCCCCGTTGCCGGTCGCGACCCGGGACGGAGCAGGGCATCGCTGTCACGTGTAGCTGGTTTCCTCCGCCCGGACACTTCGAATGTAGATCAGGGTAATCAGGATTATGACGAAGAACATGAAGACGGACATGGCGGCGGCCTGGCCCATGCGGAAGTAATTGAAGCCGTAGTTGTAGACGAGCAGGGCGATTGTGGTGGTCAAGTCGCTTGGCCCGCCGCGCGTCATGACATATTGCAGGGCAAAGGACTGGAAGGAGTTGATGGTTGAAATCACTACGACAAACAGAATCGTGGGGCGCAGGAGTGGCAGCGTGACATGCAGAAAGGCCTGCCAGCGGGTGGTGCCGTCGATCAGGGCGGCCTCGTAGAAGACGCGGGGAATCCCGACCAGCCCCGCGATCCAGATGATCATGAAGAACGGGATGCCCGCCCAGTCGTCCACGAAGATCAGCGAGATCGGTGTCAGAATGCGGTCCGACAGCCACAGGGTGTCCGGATCCCGGGTTATGGGCTTGGCCAGCGCGCTGATCACGCCGTTGGGATCCAGGAGCAGCTTCCAAACCAGGGAAACGACCACGGCCGACAGCAGGGTGGGGGTGAAATACAGGGTCTTGAAAAACTCCCGGCCCCGGAACGGGGCAAGGAAGAGCATGGCCAGCGCCAGCGAAAGAATCCACTTGGGCACGGTCGTGCCCAACAGGAACCACAGGGTTACCTTCACCCCGTTCTGGAACTGGTTGTTGCCGGCGAGCTTGGTGTAGTTCTCGAAGCCAACGAAAACCGGAGGCTTGAGCAGGGTGTATTCGGTTAGGCTGAGATAGAACCCGTTGAGCGTGGGATAAAGGCTAAAGACCAGGAAAAAGAGCATGGCCGGCGCCACGAAGAGGACTCCGTACACGCGTCGCCGGTACAGGAATTCCCGCTGAATCCAGGAGCGCATCGGCGTCAATACAACCTTTGTCCGGCCCGGACGGCACAGGGCCTGCCGTCCCGAGGAGGGGATAGGGGACAGGCACGACTTGCGGCCAACCTGTCCCCCTTGGTTTCAAGCCTCGCGGCAGGGCCTATCTCGTCTCGGACAAGATGGCGTCAATCTCCTCCTGGCCCAAGGCCATGGACTCCTTCAGGTCCATGCCCTCCACGATGATTCGATCGCGTACGCGGGCCAGGACATCCGCCACTTCCGTGAAGCGGGCGATGCGGGGGGAGTACATGCTCGTGGTCATCTGATCCAGGAAGACATCCAGGAATGGAATGTTCTGGAAGGTCTCCGATTCGACTACCTCGACCCGGGCCTGCAGCAGGCCTGTGTGGGCCAAATAATCGGCCGGATGGGAATCGAGGTACTCCGCCAACTGCCAGGCCGCCTCCTGAACCGCGGGTTCGGAACGGGAGTTCACCATGTGGAAATAGGCGTAGATGTCAAAGTGATTCTGGTTGACCGCGTTTTCCCAGATGGGTACAGACTTGACCGTGTAGTCGATGCCGGCTTCCAATACCCCGGGCCGGGCCCATGAACCCATGTCACACTCTATGGCCAGTTCCTCCGCTATGAATCCGCTCATCTGGCCTTCGAAATATGCCGGACCGCCCAGCCCATTGGCTTCCCAGTCGACCCAGTACTGCATGGCCTTTTCGGCCTCCGGGGTCAAGAGATTCAGTTCGGAGCCACCCAGCTGGCGCACCATGGCCCCGTACTCGAGGAACATCCAGACGGAGTTGCTCCAGCTGAAGTCGAAACCGCGTTGCACGAGGCGACCTTCGTCATCCCGCTTGGTCAGCTTCTCCGCGACCACCAGCATCTCCTCCCAGGTGGCGGGAAAGTCGGTGTCCGGGTCCAAGCCTGCTTCTTCGAAGAGGCGGTTGTTGACGTAGCAGCCGTAGATGCTCAGTTCATTGGGGATCCCGTATAGTTTCCCGTCGAAGATGGCCCCCTGCAGCGTGTTTTCCGGGGCTACATACAAGTCCATGAAGGCTTGTTGCGAGTCGTAGCCAATCGCCTCAAAAGCCACGGGCGCGATTGCACCCTGGGCGTAGAAGGTGCCGATGTCCCCGTTCCATTGGGCAAAGAGATCCGGCCCCGTGCCCGCAGCGAGCGCAGTCCGCAGCTTCTGGTCGAAGTCGGTTGGGATGGCCTCGTATTCGACCGTGATATGAGGGTTCAATTCCATGAATTCAGCGATGTACTTTTCATCCAGTTCGACCCTGGGGGTGAAGTTGTGACCCCAATACACAACCGTAACCGGTTCGGGTCCAGCACCCTCAACCTCGGCGGGTTGACCCTCAGGGATGGCGACACAGCCACTCACCGTAGCCGCCAGCAGTATCAAGGCAAGGATGGCGGGCAGGGTTAACCCCTTAACAGACACTTGTGACATAACGACCTCCTTCTGGCGAGGTTACGCAGAAGCAGCCAATCGAAGCGAAACGTCGTGTACGGGAATCTGCTTCCGGCAACCTGACTGTAGCACCATTCGCCTTGCTTGACAAGGCGGCCAGACGACCGCCTCCAATTGGCTTGGAGTCGAGGTTAATTAGCCGGCACAGGTAGTCCTTTTGGAAATCGCCCCAACATAGCGTTGACTATCAAGCAACTCCATCTCTGAAGTAAACATTGCGCCGGAAGATGCCTTGGGGTCTGAAAATGTTCCTTGGCTGGACAGTTGCCGCGGAATCCGATGTCTTCCGGACATTTCGTCGGCCTAGATTTTTCCTGACCAGGACCTTGTCGGGACGAATAGTCTTGGGGGCTAGACGGACCGGGCGGACAGGATCGCGCCCGGGACCGTGAACGAGTGATCGTCCTCGATGCGAAAAGCCTGTCTGACCTCGGCACTGGCTCCGTCCAGCAGTTCCCGTAGGGCCGCGACACGGGGTTGCGGGGTTTGGATGCGCGCAACCCACGGGTCGAACTCCAGCCTCAGGTTCCAGGCGAACTCCGGTACGGCGGCCAAGCCCGCCCCTTGGCAGATGGCTTGCCACTGGGCCTGCGAATGATCCCGCACATGCGAGGGATCGCGCAGGATTTCGAGGGCATTGAGAAAGGTGTCCAGCAGCGGATCGGGATCCGCCATCACGTCAACCAGCAGTAGCCGGCCGCTTGGCGACAGCAGCCGGGCCAACTCCGTCACCGCGGCCTGCGGGTCCGGCCAATGATGGGCAGCGTAGCGGGATACGATCAGGTCGAACGATGCATCCGGCCACGGCAGTTCGGTGAGATTGCCGCGATGGAACTCGATGTTGGCCAGCGAACGTTCCGCGGCAGTGCGCCGGGCCCTGTCCAGCATCGGTTCCGACAAGTCGACCGCTGTCACCCGGGTGGCCGCCGGCGCCAGCAGCAGGGACACCGGACCAGGACCGCAACCGGCGTCCAGGACCTGTTCGGAACCGGTCAGGGCCGCCAGTCGCTGAATGACCGGCAGGTCCTCGCCCTGGGCGTGCACCGTGCTGACGGCATACTGTTCCGCGACCGCCGAAAACGTGTCGTGCACCAGGTGTGTGGTGGACCGAGAAGGGGTGGGTGTAGCCATGGGCATTCGAAGTTGCTGGGTGGCATGCCGTCCGCGGATCGCAGACTGCCGGGCGGGCGGTTGAAGTACAGTACAGTATCCGACGCACGAGCCCTATCCGTTTCAATTTGGTCCGCCTCAGATATTCATGACACAGCCCGCGAACGCGTTGAGCGTGACCAGGATCACGCAGTTGATCAAGGAGCTCCTCGAATCGGACGACGCGCTGCAATACGCATCGGTTGCCGGCGAGATCGGCGACTACAGGCAGGCGGCCAGCGGCCACGCCTATTTCAGTCTCAAGGACGACAACGCCGTACTGAACTGTGTGATGTGGAGGTCCAGCGCACGCCGGCTGGACTTCCGGCCGGAGGCCGGGGACGCGGTGGTGGTCCAGGGCGGCGTCGAGGTCTACGCACCGCGCGGGGGATACCAGCTGATCGCCAGCCGGATGGCCAGGCAGGGAGTTGGCCGGATCTATGAGGAGTATGAGCGGCGCAAGCAGGAGTTTGCGGCCCGCGGCTGGTTCGCCGATGAACTCAAACAGCCCATTCCCAGGTTTCCGCAGCGGCTGGGCGTGGTGACCAGCGCCTCCGGTGCCGCGCTCCGCGACGTGCTGCGCACCCTGCAGAACCGCTGGCCGGCCGTGGATGTGGTGCTGTTCCCTTCCCTGGTGCAGGGGAAGGAGGCACCGGACGAATTGGCCGCGGCCCTGGCGCAGGCGTTGCACTGCCACACCGCGGGCATGCCGATCGACACGGTCCTGCTGGTGCGCGGGGGCGGCTCGATGACGGATCTGTGGGCCTTCAACGACGAACGCATCGTTTCGGCCATGCACCAGAGTCCGTTGCCCATCATCACGGGTGTGGGCCACGAGCCCGATACCACGCTGGTGGACTATGTGGCGGACCTGCGTGCTTCCACCCCCACTGCGGCAGCGGAGGCGGCGGTGCCGGATCGGGTCGAGGTGGGGGAACTGGTGGACGCACAGGCACTGCGGCTGACCGGGCGCATGGACGACCTGCTTGCGCGGCAACGCACGCGGCTGGATGCCCTGCAGCACCGGACGGAGCAACGGCATCCGCGTCGGATTTGGGAACAGAGGATGCAGCAGTTGGACTATGCAACCGAGGCGTTGCAGGGCAGGCTGAAACTCCGCCTCGACCAGTCCCGGGCTAGACTCGGCAGGCTGCAAGCTTCCCTGCGGGCCCTGGATCCCGAAGCGGTCCTGACCAGGGGTTTCAGCATCGTGCGGAACCGAAAGGGCGTGCTGGTGACGCATCCGGAACAGACCGTGTCCGGTGATCTGCTGGAGGTCAAGGCCCGGGGTGGCGTCTACGCCGTGGTCCGGCAGGCCGAATCAACCGACGGCACCGCGTAGTCCGATCGCAGCTTCCCAGACCATAGGATCCCCTACAGGACCGGACCCATCAGGAAAGCTCAGGCATGTCCACTAGCCGCGTTCCGATTCGGCAAATCACCCACGGTCCCAGACACCACTGGTTCGGCTATTACGACAAGCTCCAGTTTTCGCCCGATGGCCGGTATGTCCTGGGTATGTCGGTCAACTTCGAGAACCGAAAGCCGACGGCACAGGACGAGGTTCGCATCGGTATGGTGGACCTTGAGGATGGGGACCGCTGGCTTGATCTGGGCCACAGTGTCAGCTGGGGCTGGCAGCAGGGCTGTATGCTGCAGTGGCGGCCCGGTGCCGCCGCCGAGGTCATGTGGAACGACCGGGACGGGGATCACTTCGTGACCCGTTCATTGAACATCGACACCGGTATCCGGCGCACCTGGCCGTGGCCGTTCTACGCCCTCAGCCCCGACGGGCGCCGTGGCGTGGGTGTGGATTTCGAACGGATTCAGGCCATGCGGCCCGGCTACGGCTACCCGGGCGTGCCGGATCGCAACGCCGACTGCCTGCGGCCGGCCGACAGCGGAGCTTGGCTCCTGGACTGGGAGCGGGACACGCGCTCCATGGTGATCAGCATCGAACAGGCCGCGTCCGTACCGGCGGACCACCCGTCGCACGCCGCGGGCAAGCACTATTTCAACCACCTGCTGTTCAGTCCCGACGGGACTCGCTTCATCTTTCTCAACCGCTGGCGGGATGTCTCCACCGGAGAGGCCACGGGGGACCTGCACACCCGCATGTTCACCGTGGGGATGGATGGCGGCAGTCTCCACCTGGTCGACGATTCGGGCAGCATGTCCCATTTCATCTGGCGCGATCCTGATCACATCCTGGGCTGGACCCGCCATCCGTCCCACGCCGCTGCCTTCTACCTGTTTCGGGATCGATCGGATTGGGTGGAGGTACAGGGACGGGGCTTGATGCGGGTCAACGGCCATTGCACCTACCTGCCCGGACGGCATGTGGTATTGAACGACACCTATCCGCTGGACAACCGGATCCAGGAACTCTACCTCTATGATGTGGACCGGGATCGGCGCATGGAGCTCGGTGCCTTTCCGTCACCGCCGGAGTACGACGGTGAGTGGCGCGTGGACCTCCATCCGCGTTCCAACCGGGAGGGAACGCGGGTTTGCATTGATTCGGTCCACGGGGGACAGGGTCGTCAGATGTACTTGCTCGATATCGCCTCCCTTCTGGGCTGAACCCTTTCCGCCGCCGTTGCCTCCTCATCAAGTTCGCGCATTGCCCACCTTTGACCTGCCCGCCTTGCGGCAGCGGACCGGTTGGCTGGTTGCCGGTGTCACTCTCCTCTACCTGGGCCAGCGCTTTGTCCGCAGGCTTTCGCCCACCGGGGAGCTGAGGCCGATCGACGGGGTTGGCCTGCTCGCCGTTGGTCTGCTGTGCCTTGCCTACTGGGCATGGCGCAACCGCACAGTCCAGGCCGGACGTTCCGATGTCGAACACGGTGCAGCTTCGTCGGCACCGTTTCGATGGAAGCCGTCCCGCACAACGCTTGCAACGGGAGCGTTGGCCGCGGGTGCAGCCTGGCTGGTGTGGTTTGCGAGGCTGCTCTCCGGGAGTTTGGAGGCTGCGGCATGGCTGGCCCTGTTCAGCCTGCTTGGGTTCATCTTGCTCGGCCGTGTCCTTGATGGCTCCTACTGGCATAGTGGTTGGCGGGGTTCCGGCACGCTGCCGGGACCGGTATGGGTGGGGTTGGGTCTGGCCGCGGCTGCGGCTGTGACCCGTGTCCTGTTCGTGGCACCGGTGGTACCCGATTTCGAATCCGTTGCCGTTGCCGGATCCCTGTCCGGACTTCTGTTTCGTCTGGCGGGACCCGACCGCGCCATTCTGGTCGGCTTTGTCGGTGTCTGCCTCCTGCCGGTCGTTGTTTGG
This sequence comes from Caldilineaceae bacterium, assembly GCA_026705565.1. Classification (GTDB taxonomy): domain Bacteria; phylum Chloroflexota; class Anaerolineae; order Caldilineales; family Caldilineaceae; genus Bin34. Next base: position 18,576 of record JAPPAJ010000138.1, read on the forward strand.
CGAACCGGTACCGTCCTGGGCTGGGAAAAGGCGGGCCTGGGGTCCGCTGTCATGGCCATTCTGGGGCCAAGCCTGATTTGGGAGCCGTCCGTGGCCGCCAACTCGGTGCTGGCCCCGTCGCTGACGGCCGGTGTCCTGTGGTCGGGTGCATGGGTTGCCCGCACCGGACAGCGGTCGGGGTACTGGCGCTTGGGCATGTGGACGGGGCTGGCCTGGCTGGAAGGCGACCCGTGGTCCGGTTCATGGTTGCTGGCAATGGTTGTCGGCGGCTTGATCCTGCAATTGATTGTGTCGCGCGCCACGGTCTGCGAGCGGTTGCATCAGGGAGGCGCATGGGGGCTGGGTCTGGTGGCAACGGTCATGCTGCTTGTGCTCGCGGCACCGGAACCTTGGGATCCCCGCGTGCCGGCCTGGATGCCGCTGGGAGCCCCACCCGATCCCATGGCGCTGGCCCACATGTGGTTTCGGCCGCACAGTGGCTGGATGCCCTGGTTCTTGACGCTGCTTACGCCCTTGGAAGGATGTCTGGCCCTGGTTGGTTTGGTGCTGGTCTTGGCCCATTGGCGAAGACAACCCCTGCTGGCGACGGTGGGTGTCGGCTGGTTTGGGGGATTGCTGTTGATGTCGGCCTCCCCCGAACCATTCACGGCCCTGCACCACAGGTTCATGGCCGTGCCCCTGATGCTGGCCGTGCCGGCCTTGGCCCTGGGCTTGCACAAGGTCGGCATGTGGCTTGATCAAGTCGAGGGACATCTGTCCGAAGCCCAGCTTCTGGTGTTCTGCGGGGTGCTGACGGCCGCCCAACTGCCCGGACTGTTCTTCGGTGCCAATCCGATTCAGTTGTTGGTGGACCAGTACCGGGGATTAAGCCCCGATACGGTGCCGGATACGGAAGCCGCGGCCCCCCTGCCCGAGGCGGCCGGCGACCCACGTCATGTGCACTTGGTGGTGATGGAAACCGTGCCCCTGACCACGCTCTGGCACACGGACGGATCCTGCACGATGGATGCCCTTCTCGGTTCACCGAGGGGAGTGGCCATCGACGGCAGATTAGGATACGTCTACGCAACCGGCGTGGAACCCCCGCGCATTGCCAGGCTGGAACTGAAGGACGGCGCGGTGATCCGTATCTGGGACGACGGTCAACTTCCCGAACCGGTTGATGCGGGCATGGCCGGCGACGGCAGACTGTTGGTGCTGGACAACCAGCGGGAGCAGGTGTTTGCCCTGGCCGAGGACGACAGCGGCTGGGAGGTGTTCACCGAGGGCACCGGCCACTACCGGCCGCGGGGCATGCACGTGATGCCGGACGGATCGGTTCTGGTGGCCGACACCGGCCACTCGCGCATCACCCTGTTTGGTCCCGATGGGAAATTTGTCGACGAACACACGGCGTGGATCGGGGTGACCGATTTGGACCAGCCGTCCGATGCCCTGGTGAACCCGACCGGCACCTGGGCCGTGTCACCCGACTCGGCGTTGCTGCTGAACTTGCGAAGCAACCTGCGAATTGGCGGCTTGCCCAGAACCACCACCATGGCCGGACCGCACCTGGCCGACCTCCCGGACGGTAGGCTCGTGCTCACGGATCCTGAGATGAGCCGTCTCCTGATGCTGGAACCCGACAGCCTGCGGTTCACGCAGCTGGAACCCGACACTCCCCTGATCCGTCCCGTGGGTGTGGATGTGCTGCCGGGGGACGGGCGCGTACTGCTCGCCGTGGCGGATGCCTGGAACTGTCGGGTGTCGCTGTTTGCCTTTGACTCCGAAGTGCCGGTAGATGGGTAGGGGGCTTATATACCTGACTACGCAGTCGGTGCGACAGGCACAACCCTGCACACCTGTGCTATAATCGTGTCCTGCCAACAAGAGAGCCCGGCGGACATCCGGACTCTCCGCCGGACAGGAAGCAACCGTTC